>NZ_LRRB01000328.1 GCF_001646865.1 Aldersonia kunmingensis
GCGACGCACCCGCTGCTCGGTGATCCGGGCGCGCTGTCCCCCCAGGAAGATGATCGGGGAGTTCTCCACTTTCGCGCACATGATCGCGCCGGCGAGATTCGCGATACCCGGGCCCAAGGTGCCGATGCACAGCGCCGCCTTGCCCGTCATGCGGGCCACACCCTCGGCCATCATCCCGGCCGATTCCTCGTGGTGCGGCGCAACGACATTCCAGCCGCGCTCCTCGGCGCTGTGGAACAGGTGCACAAAGTTGGGATCGGGAATACCGAAAATGGTGTTGATGCCCTCTGCCTCGAAGAGGTCGAGAATGCGTTCATAGACCTTAACCGACATGCTGCTTCTTACCTTCCATAGCCATCGCGAAGCTCTTGGTGATGTGATCGACGTGGGCCGAGGGGACGACCGGCAGAATCCACGAATCGCCCGTGTCTCGAATGGCGTCGATCCGTTCGCCGACGTCCTCGATCGTCCACGCCGGCTGATAAACCCCTGGGGTCTCGGCGATGTAGGCGCGTGCCACGCGACCGGCGATCGCCACGAGCATTTCCCCTGTGATCGAACAGTTTTCGTGAGCCAGCCAGCCGACCGCGGGCGCGGTCAGTTCGGGCTCCATCGGCGGGTATGCGGAGGTGTCGAGACCCTCGGCGAGCCGCGTCAAAGCGGCGGGAACGATCACGTTCGACTTGACCCCGTGTTCGGCACCCTCGAGTGCGACCACGTTGGACAGCCCGATCATGCCCGCCTTCGAGACGGCGTAATTCGCCACTCGCTTGTTGCCGTAGATCCCGCCGATCGAGGATGTCAGCACCACTCGGCCGTACCCGGCGTCGCACATGTGCGGAAATGCCTGGCGCACAACGTTGAATGCGCCGCGCAGATGGACATCGAGCACCGCGTCGAAATCCTCGTACGTCATCTCGGTCAGCGACGCGTACCGGTTGTTGCCGGCGTTGTGGATGAGGATGTCGATCCGGCCGTAACTGTCAAGTGCCGCATTGACGATGGCCTGCCCGCCGTCGGCGGTCGCCACCGATTCGGAACATGCGATGGCGTCGCCACCGGCCGCGCGGATCTCGGCAACCACCGAGTCAGCCACGTCGATGTCTCCGTCCGTGCCGCTGATCGCGCTGCCGGTGTCGTTGACGATCACCTTGGCGCCCTTGGCGGCGAGCAGGAGCGCGTAGGCGCGGCCCAATCCTCTTCCAGCCCCGGTGATCACGGCAACCCGATCGTCGAATCGGAGGTCAGTCATTGCGGATCTCCATACCTTCGAGGTCGCCGCTGTCGCGCCAGGCCTGCAGCAGCAGTTCGAACGTGTAGAAGCCGCCCCAGAACGGATCGCCGAGGAAGCCTCGACCGTTCTTTTCGCCCTCGCTGTTGTAGTAGCCGGGCGTGCACTCGCTCGTGAAGAGGCTGTTGTCGTAGCCCTTGGCTCGGACGGTCTGCACCCAGTTCTCTTCGGCCTCTGCGGTCGGCTCGATATGCGTGATGCCGCGTTCGAGGGCCGTGCTGACGATGTAGGCGATGTGGTCGGCCTGCTGCTCATACATCCGTGTGACCGACGCGGTCACACCGCCCTGCACGAAACCGGTCGCGAAGTGATTCGGGAATCCGTGCGTCATCGCGCCGTGCAGCGTGCGGAAACCGTTGCCCCACTTGTCGTACAGCGATTCGCCGTTGCGGCCTGCGAAGGGACGAATGGCGAACTGCCGGTCGAGTGACGTGGTGATCTCGAAGCCGCTGGCGAAGACGATGCAATCGACCTCGTACTCGACGCCGCCCGCGATGATGCCCTTCTCGGTGATGCGCTCGACACCCTTGGACTCCGCCACGTCGACGAGCGTGACGTTCGGGCGGTTGAAGGTCGGCAGGAACTCGTCGCTGAAGACGGGTCGCTTGCACATGTTCCGGTAGTACGGCTTCAGCTTCTCCGCGGTCTCCGGGTCCTTGACGATCTCGTCGACCCGGTTGCGGAGACGCTGCATCGAGCGGTAATCCTCGATCTCCTTGAGCCTCGCGAACTCGACAGGATCGGCGATCGCGGCCCAGCCGTTCGTCTCGTTCAGCTTGGCGGCGAGATTGCGTGCGACCTCCGTCCAGCCATCGCAGATGATGTCCGGCTCGCCGGGCTTGTAGAACGCGAAGCCGGAGTTGTGGAAGTTCCGTTGCCGGGCTTCGCGCCAACCCGGTTCGAGCGACTTCACCCATTCCGGGTCGGTCGGTGCATTGTTGCGCTCGTAGATATAGGAGGGTGTGCGCTGGAAGACGGTCAGGTGCTTCGCGCCGGCGGCCAGGTGCGGAATCACCTGAACACCGGTGGACCCGGTGCCGATGACGGCGATTCGCTTGTCGGCGATCTTGTCGAGCCCGCCGTGCAGAGTGCCGCCGGTGTACTCGTAATCCCAGCGTGCAGTGTGGAACGTGTGTCCCTTGAAATCCTTGATTCCCGGGATACCGGGCAGCTTTGGGCGGTTGTACGGACCCTGGCACATGATGATGAAGCGAGCGCGGATCTCGTCGCCCCGGTTCGTCTTGATCTGCCAGCGGCTGATCGACTCATCCCACTCCAGCGAGCGGATCAGGGTGTGAAAGAGCGCCTTCTCGTACAGGCCGAAGTGCTTGCCGATGCGCTGCGCGTGCTCGTAGCACTCATCGCCGCGGGAGTACTTCTCCTTCGGCATGAAGCCGGTCTCTTCGATAAGCGGCAGGTAGGAGTAGGAATCCGAGTCGATCTGGATACCCGGATAGCGGTTCCAATACCAGACACCGCCGAAATCGCCGCCGAGTTCGATGATCCGGAATTCCTCGACGCCGGCCTGCCGCAGGCGATGCGCCGCAATGAGTCCGGCGAACCCGCCGCCGAGCACCACAACATCGATCTCGTCAACGATCGCGTCCCGCGGCTCGACGGGCAGGTGCGGGTCACCCTCGTAGAACTCCTCGAAACCGTCCTCGGCCTGCAGGTACTGATTCTGGCCGTCGGATCGTAGGCGTTTGTCGCGCTCTTTCAGGTACTTCGCGTGCAAGGCCGGAATATCGACTTCCGGAGTCTCCGTTGCTGCGCAGTTCTGCTGCATGTGGATTCCTATATCCGTGCTGGTGAAGAAGGCGGGGCGAGCTCAGCTCAATTCGCGCGGTGCACCGGTGCCCATGTACTGGGACAGGTTGTGGTGCAGGTTCACGACGCTGCGCTCGCGGTAGGGGTTGGGCTTGGGGCCGGTGAATCCGCGGGTTTTCATGCCCTTCTGGACGGCAGCCATGTTCGAGAAGTCCTGCGGCAGAACGGTTCGCCAGCCCTCATCGTCGACCGGGGTGTGCACCCATTCGGTCTTCGGCTCCTCGCCCTCGGGGAACAGCTCGTACACCGCGGCCTCGAAGTAGCACCTGTCCGGGTCGTCGCCATAGGGCCGGAAGCTGTAGCAAAGCATGTTGTTCAGCGCGTGCCCGATCTGGAAATTCGGGAAGATCTGCCACGCGGTACCGCTCTTGGCGACAATCTCCGGCGGCACGGTCGGCCAGATGACGCCGCGCTCGGCGTCGTCGCGTCGCGCGGAGGCGAGCCAATGCTGCATCACCTCGGCGGGCGGTGTGCCCTCCGGCAGTTCCTCGACGAGCCGCTGGGCGGCGTCGACGAGCGTGCGAGTGGTGTTGGTATTGGCGTTCTCCCAGGTGAAGTTCTGCAGCTGGATCGTCGACTTGCGGGCGTCGGGCCCGGAGCCGATGCGCAGCTTGGCCTGGTTCTCCTCCATGCCCTTCGGCGCGTCGTAGCCGATGTTGCTGTGCTTGCCCTGTGCGCGCGCCCAGCCGAGGAAGGCGCCGAAGTTCATGAATTCGGGATGCGTGTAGGGGACGTGGTAGGTCTCCATGAACGCCTCGAACGCGACCTTCCAGTTGCAGTCGAAGACAACCCAGCGCCGCCACCGGTAGCGCATGTTCTCGAGCTGGAACGGATCGAGCAGACTCGCCGCGGGTTCCAGGTAGTCGCGCAGCGGCTCGCAATCGGGGTCCATGTTGATGAAAACCCAACCGCCCCAAGTATCTACCTTGACATCGGTGAGGCCGGAGTTCTGCTTGTCGAGACCGCATGGCCAGTCATCGCGCTCGGCGATGAAGGTGTTCTCGCCCTCGAGGTTGTAGCGCCAGCCGTGGAATCCGCAGACGAACTGCTTGCCATGACCCCGCGCGTCACGGGCACCCTCTGGGGTATCGACGAGCCGGCGACCGCGATGCGCGCAGACGTTGTAATACGCGCGCAACGTGTCGGGCGAGGTACGGACAACGATGATCGAGTCGTTCATGATCTCGTAGGTCAGATAGTCGCCGACCCGGGGGAGTTCCTCGATACGTCCGACCTGCTGCCATACCTTCGCCCACAGCCGATCGCCCTCGGCGCGAGCGTATTCCTGTGATGTGTACGCCTCGACCGGAAGGATCTGTGGTGTCGTGAACGGTTGCTCGGCGGCTGCGTCGCGAATTTCCTCGACCGTGCTCATGGGTATCTCCTTTGCGGAATGGGCTGCGCTACTGCGTGATTGCCGCGCGGAATGACTCGTCCTTGAGGAACAACGAGGTGTTGTCGGCACCGAGATGGGTCCACTTGAGGTTGAGCCCGCCGTCGGTGAGCAGGGTCTGTCCGGTGATGTAGCTCGACAGGTCCGACAGCAGGAAGAGGATCGGTCCGGCCTGCTCCTCCGGGGTGCCGCGCCGTCCCATCGCTATGGCGCGCCGATCGCGTTCGGCGTCCTCATCCACATACGTGCTCGACGCCGGGGTCGCGGTGACGCCCGGTGCCACCGCGTTGACCCGGATGTTGTCGAGTGCGAGTTCGACCGCCATGGTCCGGGTGGCCGCGACCAGCGCGGCCTTCGCCGTGCCGTAGCCGATATGGAACGGCGCGGTGTTCATGCCGCTGATCGAGGAGATGGAGACGATCGAGCCGGGCAGTTGCTGCGCCTTCAGTTCCGCAGCAACGGCCTGGCTCATGAAGAACATCGTCTCCAGGTTCCACTCGAACAGCCCGCGCCAATCCTCCCGCTTGACGCGGGTCGAAGGCATCCATGCCGCGGGTCCGGCGCCACCGGCCACATTGACCAGGCCGTGCAGCGTGCCCTCGGTGCTGCGGACAGCCTCGAGCGTGGTCGCAATGCCCTCATCGGTGGCCGCGTCCGCGGCCACCGGCACCACCGAGAGCCCCTCGGCAACAAGAGGTTCGATGTGTTTGTTGAGGTTCTCGGTGGAGCGGCTCACGGCGATGACGGTGGCGCCGGCCTCGGCGACCATACGGACCACCGCCGTGCCGATTCCGCCACCACCCGCGCCGGACACGATGACTATCCGACCGGACAGGCCGAAGAAGTCGCGCGACATGGGTGAGCTCACCGCTGCTTCCGCAGTGCGATGACACTGCCTTCGGCGTCACCGGAGATGTAGAGCGTTCCGTCCGGTCCAACGGCGATGCCGGCGAACGGACCCTGCGGGCCGGAGAACGGCGCGATGCCGAGCAGCGGCTTCGGGGTCACGCCTTCGGGCGCACCGACCGGAAGGTTGCGCGCCACGATGTCGCGCGCCTTGGTGTCGAGATCGACCGACACCAGCGTCTTCGCGCCGACATCCACGATGAGCAGCTGACCCTCGTGAACGAGGATGCCGTGCGGGGTCTCGAGACCGTCGACGACGGTATCGGTGCCCGAACCGGTGACCCGCACGATACGGCCTGCGCCGGACTCGGAGACCAGCAGTGAGCCGTCGGGTCCGAACGCGACGTCGATCGGCTGTGCCAGTCCGGAAGCAACCGTCTCGGCCTTGCCGTCGGCGACGGTGTACACCTTGCCGTCCGCGATATCGGTCGTGGCGATCGCACCATTCCGATCGACCGCCACGCCGTAGAGCTGACCGAGGCCGTCGACGAGCAGCTCGCTCTCGGCGGTGGCGGGACGGTAGCGCGAGACCTGACCCTCGGAGCTGGTGACGATGAACTCGCCGTCGCCGACAGAGTGCAGGCCGCGGATGTAGCCGGGCCAGCCCGGGCTGAAAAGCATGCCGAGCACGGATAATTCGCCACCGGGAGCGAGGGCGAGCAGGAACGTGCCGTCGGCGATGTAGACCGTGCCATCGGCGCCCGTGGTCAGGTCGAGCGGCCAGGTGAGGCCGTCGGGCAGGGCCGTCTTGGTCTCGCCATTGGCGAGGATCTCGGTGACCTGTCCGGTGAAGCTGGAGACGAACAGTCGGTCACCGGCGAAGGTCAGGTTGTCCAGGCCGGGGGACAGCTGCGCCAGAATGGTGCGGTCGCCGGACCGAGGATCGATGCGCAGCACCTGGCCCGAGGCGACCTGGGTGGAGACGATGAAGCCGTCCTTGTCGAACTTCACCGCGTCCGGGGCGCCGAGATCGCCTGCGACACGCTCGGGTTCGCCGCCGTCGAGGTCGATGCGCCAGATGTCGTTGGTGCCGATCTGCGGCCAGTACAGCTTGCCGTCCGGACCGACCTCCATGCCGTTCGGCATCGTCAGCTCGTCCGCCAGCACGCGCGGGGCGCCGCCGTCGAGGCTCAACTCCATCAGTCGACCGCCGATACGGCACTCGTTCACGAACAGCCGGTCCTTGTGGATGGTGATGCCGTTGGCGCCGGGCAGGTCGTCACGGAGCAGTCGGGTGGCGCCGTTGCCTTCACGCACGCTCACGCGACCGTCGTAGTACTCGGTGACGTACATGTCGCCGTTCGACGCGAATGCGACGTCGTCGGGGGCAACGATGTCGCTGCCCTTGGCGCTGATCGTTTCCACCTCACCCGACTCGATATCGAGTGCGCTGATCTGGCTGCCGGCAACCTGTGCGATGTAAACGCGGCCGTCGGGGCCGGTGCGAAGACCGTTCGCGCCGAACAGTCGGCTCGGCTCGGTGAGGCGTTGCAGCGCCCACCCATCGGCGAGCTCAATCGAACTTGTGTAGCGCGCACCCTGCGTCAAGGCGGGCCTCCTGGGGTGGTGAGGAGCGGACAGGCAGCGAGGTCCGGGCCGTTTTTGGCCCTGTGATGCAGACCACCTCGCGTCGTGAAGTCTATGGACGGCGGAAGTGAAAATGCAAGGATTGTTATCCTTACAAGGATTGAATATCATGAAGCTTCGCCGCTTGGCTAGTTCTAGGTGCCAGGCACGCCGCTGAAGCCCT
Organism: Aldersonia kunmingensis; assembly: GCF_001646865.1. Classification (GTDB taxonomy): domain Bacteria; phylum Actinomycetota; class Actinomycetes; order Mycobacteriales; family Mycobacteriaceae; genus Aldersonia; species Aldersonia kunmingensis. The sequence goes on from NZ_LRRB01000328.1 coordinate 7,168, forward strand.
GGTTCGGGTGCGGCGGATCGACTCTGCGCGGCTGCTCTACCGCGCTGTATGAGTGCCGTTCCCCATACACCGCACACCTTTTGCCGTGCGCACACGCAATTGCGTAGGCGGATCTACACAAGGTGTGTGGCGATGAGCGTGCGTGCCGCGAAGAGTGCGGCTAGGCGTGACGAGTGCCGTCGAGCGGTCGTGAAACCTAGACGCGGGCGCGCTGGGTGGACTGGATCGCGAGACGAGCCATGTCGGACGACGCGTTGACCACGCCGTTGTCGTAGCGCTCGAGCACGAGCGCCTGCGTAGCGGCGAGGTGCAGGCGATAAAGCCGCTCTGCCTCCTCGGCCCGGCCGGCGGCGATCTCCTCGACGATTCGCTCGTGCGTATGCACGGCTTCCTTGCGCTCGGTCTGGTACGGGTACTCGCCTCGCCGGGTGAGGATCTCTGCCCACGCCTCTTCCTGAGCCGACCACAGGGTCACGAGCGTGCTGACCACGTAGCGGATCGTGGTGTTCGGTGTGAAGCTGACGATGAGGTCGTGGAATTCGCGAGCGGCGTGGGTGAAGGTCACGCCCTCCTCGACCTTCTCAACCGAGCCCTTGATGCTCGCTTCGAGCGCCGGTACCACCACTTCGAGGCGGTCCTCGCGGCGTGCGCATTCAGCAGCGCAGATCGGTTCGAGCGTCTGCAGGCCGGCCGCAAGATCGCCGAGCGTCACTCGCGCGCCCTGCAGCGCCAGGCCCAGGTGATAGGCGGCCGAGGAAGCGTCGGGCCGGTGTACCTCGGCACCGCCAACATTGCCGCGCCGGACCGTGACGAGCCCCTCGGTCTCGAGGATGCGCAGGGCCTCGCGGACCGACGGGTAGCTGACGCCGAAGTCCTGCACCAGCTGGTCCTGGGTGGGGAGTCGGTAGTCGTCCTCGCCGGACAGAATGCGCGCGCGCAGTTCCGCGGCAACGGTTTCCGCGATCCGCCGCTGCGGAATCCGGCCACGGCGGGGAGTCGTCATATGCGCAACGGTACATCTATCCCGTTCATCGATACAGACAATGCAAGCATTGCTATCCTTATGAGGATTGAATAACGTGCGGGGTATGGACTTCACCATGGGGGAGGCCGTCACCGAGCTTCGCGCACAGCTGCGCGACCTCGTGACCGAGCATGTCCCTGCGGATTTTCTCGGCGCGTTCACCGACGACCCCGCCGACCTCGCCACAGCTCAACACTTCTGCCGCGTTCTTGCCGAACGCGAATTGCTCTGCCCGGCATGGCCGAAGGAGTTCGGCGGTCGCGGGGTATCGGTATGGGAGCAGACGGCGGTGCGCGAGGAAATGTGGGCGCAGCACGAGCCGCGCGGTGCCCAGTACATGGGCGTGAACTGGGTCGGCCCGACCATCATGCGGCACGGTACCGAGGAGCAGCAGCAGACTCACCTCGCGCCGATCGCGCGTGGGGAGGTCATCTGGTGCCAGGGGTTCAGTGAGCCCAATGCCGGCTCCGACCTGGCCTCGCTGCGCACGACGGCCAAGCCCGACGGCGATGGCTGGCGCATCTCGGGCCAGAAGATCTGGACCTCGTACGCGTCGATGGCCCAGTGGTGCTTCCTGCTCGCGCGGACCTCGAATGGCGAGAAGAAGCAGCACGGGCTGACGATCTTCCTGGTCCCGATGTCGCGCGCGGGCATCGAGGTGCGGCCAATTCGCGCGATGCTGGGCCCGCACCATCTAAACGAGGTGTTCATCGACGACCTGCGGGTGACCGAGGCCGACGTGCTCGGACCCGTCGACGAGGGCTGGAAGGTAGTGCAGGAGGTGCTGTCCTTCGAGCGTGTCGGCATTGCTCGCTACGCCCGCTGCGAACGACTGCTCACTTCGGCGCCGGAAGTGCTCGGCGAGCAGTGGGGCGAGATGCCCGCCGAGCTTCGCGGGCGCTGGGCGCGAATGCTGACTCACTGCCGGCGCGCGAGGTTGATGGCCTATCGGGTTGTCGCTATGCAGAGCGAGGACCGCGTGCGGCCGGGCGATGCAGCGGCGTACCGCATTGCCGTGACGAAGCTCGATCAGGACAGTGCCGACCTCCTCGTTGAAATTGCTTCCTATGCAACGGATTCGGATGCCGCAACCCGGTTCCGGCGCAAGGTCGACGATCACTGGCGCTACTCCCGCGCCTCGACGGTGGCATCGGGAAGTATCGAGATGCAGCGCATCCTGCTCGCCCGATCCATCCTGTCGGCGTCATGACCACCGAGCGAATCGTGCTGACCCACCGGAGCGTGTTGTGATCACCGAACTGAGCGAGGAAGCCACCGAGTTCGGACGCCAGGCGTTGCGGGCGTTCGAGGCTGCCGGAGGAGACAACCTCATCCAACGCGCCGAGGCGGATCCCGCCGGGCGCGCAGGCCTGGTCGAGGAGGTCTTCGAGGAGATCGGCGCGTGGGAACTGGATCCACGCGGCGACGCCGAAGAGCTCGAAGCCGCTGCTGCGCTGTGCCGCAGCGCAGGATACTGGGCCGTCCCGTACCCGGTCGCGGAACGACTGTCCCGTCCGACGGACCTCGATGTAGACGGTCTCGTTGTGATCGCGGGAGCGGCACCGTCGGCTGCGATCTCCGGCCTCGATTTGCGCTGGGCCGCAGTGACATTGGATGGACGCCGCAGCACGGCGACCGCGCGCACCAGCGCGGCCTCGCCGCGCACGACGGCGTTCGTGACCCCCCTGGATCTGCATGCGCTCGATGCAAATGGCGCGGGCGATGTTGCACTTGGGCTGGTCCTGCCCTGCTGGACGCTGCTCGGAATGCTCGACCGGGCAATCGATCTGGCGCGCACGCATGTCCAGTTGCGCGAACAGTTCGGCCAGCCTTTGGCACGCCTGCAGAGCGTGCAGTTCCAGCTCACCGATGCCGAGGTCGAGCGCAGCGGCGTCGACGTCCTGGCGAAATACGCGCTGTGGAGTGTGCAGACCGGCCGCAATGAGGCGGTCGACGACGCCCTCGCGCTGCGGTTGGCCGCGGTCGAGGCTGCCGATACGGTGTTCCGTGTGGCGCATCAGTTGCACGGCGCATCCGGATTCTGCGACGAGACGCAGATTTCGTGGCTCTCGCGCTACAGCCTGCCGTTGCGACGGCTGCCCTTCGGCCCGTCAGGCACGTTGGACGCTCTCACGAGCAGTGTCGGGATCCAAGGTTTGACGGGATTGTTCGGCGACAAGCTCGAGGAGACAGCCTCGTGAATTACGACCTTCCGCCGGAATTGACCGTCACGGCCGACGGGCCGATCCGCACGGTGTGCATCAATCGCCCGGACGAACTCAATGCCGTCAACAAGCCGTTGCATTGGGCGCTGGCCAATGTTTGGCGGCAGCTCGCGGCGGATCGGGAAGCCAAGGTTGTGATCCTCACCGGCGCCGGGCGGGCTTTCAGCGCTGGCGGCGATTTGGACTGGATCACATCGTTTCTCGACGATCCCGTAGCGCGCGACGAGAGCATCCGGGAGGGTGCGCAGATCATCGAGGAGCTGCTGCGCTTCCCGCTACCGGTGATCGCGGCGGTGAACGGTCCCGCGGTCGGGCTCGGCGGCAGTATCGCCGTGCTGTCCGATGTCGTGCTGATGTCGGAGACCGCGTATCTCGCAGACCCGCACGTGGCAGTGGGCCTGGTTGCAGGGGATGGCGGTGCAGCATTCTGGCCGCTGCTCGGGCCGATCCTGCGCTCGCGTCAGTACCTCTACACCGGCGATCGCATCCCAGCCGCGACGGCAGTCGAACTCGGACTTGCCTCGCAGACAAGCAGTCCCGAGGACCTGCTCGCCGATGCTCAGCGCCTGGCCCAGCGGTTCGCCGCACAGCCTGCCGAAGCGCTGCAAGCGACAAAGCGGGTCGTGAACATGTACCTTTCGCAGGCATTGGCTGGGCCGATGCAGGCCGGGTTCGCCGCAGAGGTGGTCACCATGCAAAGCGACGAGCACAAGGCACGCCTGCTCGCCATCCGCGCGAAGGCCCGTTGATCGTGATCGGGACAGCGATGGCGGCCGCAAGTCTCGACGAGTTTCGCGAGACGGTGCGGGAGTTCTGCCGGGACCAGATACCCGCGGACTGGCGGCAGGCGCAGACGGGGGTTCCCGACGACGAGTTTGTCCGGTTCCAGAAGGACTGGTTCCAGCAGCTGCGCTCCGCCGGGTTCGCCGTTCCGCACTGGCCGGCGCAGTGGGGCGGGGGTATGTCGGTGCCCGAGCAGGTGGTGCTCTATCAGGAGCTCGCCGCGCATGACGCACCGCGACTGGTCCTTGCGTTC
>NZ_LRRB01000174.1 GCF_001646865.1 Aldersonia kunmingensis
TTCCTTGACGATCTTCGAATTGCCGATCTCGTGACTATCGAAGTCGTAGTTTTCCGCGAGGTCGGCGAAGGCGAACAGGTTGGCCATCGGCATACCGACCTGAATCGGTCCGGCGAAGGCCACGGGCATGCCCATGTCCTGCGAAACCAGGGCCGCGAGGTCACCGATCCGCTCCTGCACGAGCCCGGCGGCCTTGCGCAGGTACTCGCCTCGCTTGGCGCCATCGAGGGCGGACCACGAGTCGAACGCCGCACGAGCGGCCTTCGCTGCCTTGTCCACATCGCCCGCTGTGCCCTCGGCGACGACCGCGATGACCTCCTCGGTCGCCGGGTTGATGACCTCGATTTTCCCGGTCCCCTCGGAATCCGTCCACTTCCCGTCCACGTAAATCTTGGTCCGGTCCAGTACCGCGTTCATTCCCTACGCCTCTCGTCTAAGACCCCGGCAGAACGGTCTGCTCGACAGTACGACCGGAGGACCCCGCCCGGCTAGGCCTCGCCCCGCCGACGTGAAGATTCGTTCACCGCGCGACCGCCTCAGTCAGGACTGGGTCGGGAGCTTGTCGAGGACGGATTGCTCGGCGCCGGCCGCGATGAGCGCCGAGCGTGTTGTGGTGAGCCAGGAGTCCGCCCAGGTCTGGTCGAGTCCGGCCAGCAGGCGGTACTGCTCGTGCCACGATGCGCGACGGGAATCGGGCTCCTCGGGCGGGTGACGGCGCCCGGCCATCTTTTCGGCGACCGACTCCGCCACCCAACCGAGGAATTCGTTCGGATCGGTGGTGTGCCGATCCGACATCACCCGGTCACGTTCGTTCACGCTGAGGTGCCATCCGTCGGTTGCCCGCCAGCACGACGGCGTTCCGTCAGCGCGTGAATACCCCAGCGTCGGAACGTCTCCGGGCCTCGCACCGAGACGACTCGCCACCGCCTCGATCCGGCCGCGCATGTCGTCGTCGAGCAGGTCCTCAGTCATCGCCTCATGCTGCTACGAGAACACCAGCGCCAGGTAGTGGGCACATCGCAGCCACGTCACGTCGATGGTGGACCCACATTCGCGAACTTCTTCCTTCACGGTTTCTCTGGTGACCTCGTATTGGGTGCCACCGCCGGGTTGTTCGAACGCGTCCGCAATCGGGCCGGTGTAGACGGGCAGCGGCTTGATGACCAGATAAACGTGGTAATTGCAATTCTCAGGCTTGTCGTCAGTCGTGAGATTCCCCGGCGGTAGCGCGCGAGCACCGTAACTGGTCCCCGCGGGCGCGAAGTAATTACCGCTCGCACCGCCGTATCGATCGATGAGCGTGCCGATCTCGAGGGTGGTCTCAGCGCGGAGCGGTTTGCCGTCGACGATGACGTAGCCCCCTTGTTCGGGATAACGCCATGTGGGCCTGGGGTCGGCCTTTTCGTCCCACCATCGACCGAGGAAGAACTCGTCATTCAGCCCACCGGTCCGCTCATAGCCTGCCAACTGCGGTCCGACCGGCGGCACATTGGAGAGCTCCTTCGGCCCAAGTCGCCAATCGCCGGGTCGGTGCAGTTCGGCCGAACACCCGTGTACGCGCGGAATGCCAAGGCTGCCGAAGTCGACCGATCCGAATGGCGAACTCGGCGCTGCGGTGGCAGCTGCGCCACTCGAAAACAGCGTGAGGACGAATGCGAATACGAGCAGGGCCGAGCGACGGTTCATACCAGCGCCTTTCGGACGATTTGCCCCCGAACCATCTACCCGAACCGTATCAAGTGTTGCCATTTCACATTCGCAGAATTCAACAACACTCTCCAGCGAATTCGGCGATTATGTCCACATGAAATTCCGAAGCGTCGTGGAACTCGGCGGCAAGACCGCTACCGGCTTCGAGGTGCCCGCTGAGGTCGTGGAAACGCTGGGCAGCACCAAACGACCACCGGTCCGGGTCACGATCAACGGTTACACCTACCGCAGCACCGTCGCACCGATGGGCGGGCGTTACCTGCTGCCGCTCAACGCGGATAACCGCACCGCAGCGGGCGTGGCAGCGGGCGACGAGATCGACGTCGAAATCGAGTTCGACGATGCACCGCGCGAGATCACTGTGCCCGACGATCTCGCCGCAGCTCTCAATGCAGAACCCGCCGCTCGCACATTCTTCGACTCGATGTCCTACAGCAACAAGCGCTTTCACGTGGAGCAGATCACCGGCGCGAAGACCGAAGCCACCCGTACCCGCCGGATCGAAAAGACCGTCGGCATGATGCTCGAGGGCAAAGCGCGCTAACTCCGCGCGCCCTCCCGAGTGCAAAACTTCCTCGCGGGTGCGAAATTTCGGCCCCTTAAGGAAGATTTGCACCCGTTTGGGCCCGCTGGAACTCCGTCAGCGCCAGGCGGCGCGACCCAGGTAGGCGAGCAACTTTGTCTGCTCGTCCGCACCCTCGGGTGCCTCGACCTCGGGTCCGCACACGCCGGGCCTGCGCAGGTTGTCCCCCATCCCGTCGGCGAAGCCCTGGATCAGTGCGAGGTCTTCGGGCGGTATCTGCTCGTCGGTGTCGGTGGCATGCGCGATGTCCCAGCCATGGATCACGAGGTCGAACGAATAGAAGGTTGCGAGGCTCTTGCCGAGCGTGGTCCGGCCGAACATGCCCTCGTATTCCTTTTCGCCCTTTGCCGGATCGTCGAGCACGGCCTGAATCGACTCGCTGTTGTGCCGCCATGCCCCGACGGGGTCGCTCGCCACGTCCGGGCCGTCGGGCAGCGACAGCTCACCCTGCTTGGTGACGAAGTCGCGCTCGGTCTCGATGATGTGCGCCAACACTTCCCGCGCGCTCCAGCCCTCGCACGGCGACGGGCTATCCCAGCGGTCCGCCGGCACCGCGTTCACCCGTCGCTCGAGCGTCGCAGCGAGGCGGCGGTACCGGTCGGCGTTGGTCTCGGTCTGCGGTGTCATGGTCATGCCGCCGATTCTTCGCTGGAGTCACTGCTTGTGGCTTGAATATTTCGGACATCAGATCTCGTCGCGAACAGCGGCGCACCGCCATGCCAATCCGGCGCCTCACCGGCGAGCAGCTCGGTGGGCGTCTGGTCCGCGAATCGGCGGCACTCCCGCGAGAGGTGCGACTGGTCCGCGAATCCGCATTCCCAGGCCAGCCCCGCGAGCGGGGTACTCGGGTACTGCCTGGCCCGAGCCATGAATCGCTGCAATCGCAGGATCGAGCGCAGCATCGCGGGCCCGTACCCGAATGCGTCGTTGCAGCGCCGCTGCAACTGACGTTCCGTAAGTGATGCAGCGTCGGCGAGGTCGCCGACACTCCATGAACTGCGCAGCAGCGCCGAACCGATATGTCCGGCCAGCGGGTCTGTATCCGTCCCATCGTCACGCAACTCGCGTGCGAGGTCTTCCAGCACATCGAGCCGGGCACGCTGATCGGTCGTATCGTCGAGCCGCCCGAGCACGACGCGTTCCGACGCCGAACCGAATAGATCCTCGAAAGCCACTCTGCGATTACGCAATTCCGCTAACGAGGTGTGCAGCAGCGCCGCCGCTGAACCCGGCCGGAATCGGATTCCGACTGCCTCGGTGTCCGGCGGGAGGGTGAAAGTCCACGGTGCGGTCTCGGGACCACAAACCCGAATGCCGACCCCGGCGATGTAGAGCACGTCGAGGCAGCCGTCCGGCACGAGGCGCTGAGTTCCGGACACGGCGGCCGTCCAGCCGCAAACCACCTGTTCGGCCAGGTCCGCCGGTGCAGGCGTCGGGGTGTACCACGACATGCTCCCGATGGTAGGAGCGCGCACCGACACCCGCAGGTGGCCGCGCATGCCCGCGCCGAATTCGGGTACCGCACTACTCGTGTTTCACTCCCCACCCCGTCCCACTCTCGAAATCGCGCGCGATCGGCGTGCGCCACACCGGGAAGGACACCGCCATGTCGGAGAAGTACCAGGTAGTCGCGGGTGACAACTTGTGGACGATCGCCCTGCGGTTCTACGGGGACGGACGCCAGTACACGTCGCTGGCGATCATCAACAGCATCCCGAACCCGAACAAACTCGATGTCGGGCAGGAACTGCTGATCCCGTACATCACGTACCGCCACGAGGTGAAGCCCGGCGACTCCAAGGCTGCCATTGCGAAGCGCTACTACGCTGATCCGACCATGCAATGGCCGTTCGAGCTGGCCAGTCACGTCGCCCAGCGCGATATCCATGTGGGTGAGCGCTTGCTGATTCCCGATCTGGGCAACGCCGGACACCACACGATCGTGCCGGGCGAGACACTGCCGGACCTGGCTCAGCGCTGGTACGGCGAGGCTGTGCTGTGGCCGCTGATCTCGCGCGCGAACCTGCTCGACGACGCCGTCGTGTTCCCGGGTCAGGTGCTGAACAAGCCGCGGCTGAACCGTCGATACGTGGTGAAACCCGGCGACACGCTGTCGGCGCTCACGAAGGACAACTACGGCCCGAACCAGCTCAGCATGATGTGGACGTACCTCGCTGCCGCCAACCAAATCCACGATCCGAACAAGATCGACGTCGGCCAGGTGATCTTCTTCCCGGATCTGGCCTGACGGACTAGCGGCGACGCCCGCCGATCGCCGCCGTAATCGCATCCGCTGTGCGCACCAGCGCCGTCCCGCGCTCGGCGATCTCGGCGCGGTCGATGATCGCGCCGACATGCATGGTGATCACCAGCGACTGTCGCGAGTCGGCGTCGTAGGTCGGCGCGGCGAGCAGGCTCACCGGATGCTCGGTCGCGTCCTCCTCATCGAGCAGCACACGCTCGCCCAGATTCGCCACCATCTCACCGAGGAGCTCGCGCAGTTCGCGCGGAAGTTCGTGCGCCGCAACACCTGCCATCGCCGTGTGCAGCCGGTGGCCCATCGGCGTGAGCGTCTCGACGAGGTAGCCGGTGCGGCGACACTGTTCCACCACGCGGTCGAGCCGTTCATGATCGCGGCGGACCGGCAGCGCCGGTTCGCGGTGCAACCACGCGTCCAGACTGCGGTCGCTGTCCCACAGCACGTACATCAGCCCGACCGGCGGCGCGAAGGGATAGACCTCGCCGACCTTGGTCGTGGGGCGGACCCGCGGCGGGCAGGTGAGTTCGAGGATCGTGATGCGGTCACCGATGACGCCCGACGCGGTACACGTCGTGTCGAATTGCGAGCTCAGCTCCTCCAGGTACCGGCGCGCGATCGGGCCGACCGCAAAGCCCTCCTGCGCGGCCCGACCCGCCGCAATCAGCGCCGGCCCGAGGCCGTACGTCTTCGCCTCGTCATTGCGTACGAGGTAGCCCCCATCGACGAGGGCGGACACTATGCCCAGGCATGTCGGCTTGCTGATGTCGAGCCGTCGCGCGAGTTCCGAGAGGCCGAACTGCCGCGTCGGGTGCGCGGTCAGGAAATCGAGCACCGCGACCACTCGTTCGGTGGGCGGCGAGCGGCGCGCGCTCGTCTGTGCTGCTACCGGCTCCGACATTGACCACTTCCTGTAACACGTTCTATTCTCGGTATATCACATTTGGTACCACACCGGTACATATTTGGACCACTTCAAGGAGGCGTCAGTGCTGACCGATCCACTAGCCGAGGCGATGGCCGAAGCCGAGAAGCTCGTGCAGTCCGCCCCGCACATCCGCACCGAGCAAGATCTGGCCGAGGGTTACCGCTACCTCGCCGGTGGCATTCTCGCCTCGGTGCACGCGCAGTGGGCCTGGGACCGCGACCAGCCGTTCTTCGTTACCGGCACCGGCCCGTTCATGAAGATGGGCCTCGACAACCCGGACACGCTGTACTGGGGCACCCGGATCGACGACAGCCACGAGTACGTCGTGCGCGGAACCCGTGGCACCACAGCCGATCTCAGCTTCCAGGTGCTCAGCGGCAATTACACCGCCGACAATGTGCCCGGCAGCGAAAGCGCCTTCGACGACCGCGCTTTCGATATCGCCGAGGACGGCAGCTTCGAGATCACGTTCGGCCCCGAATCGTCGGAGGGCCGGCGCAACTACTTCCAGCTCGCGCCCGGCTCGACGCAGTTGGTAGTTCGCGAGGTATACAGCGACTGGGATCAGCGTCGCGGCACGATCACCATCTCCCGCACCGACACCGCTGGCATCGCCCCGGCGCCGCTGACTCAGGCGGACCTCGAAAAGCGTTACGCCCGTTCGGCAAAGGCGTTGGTCGATCGCGTAAAGACGTGGCTGCAGTTCCCGGAGTGGTTCTACCTGAAGCTGCCTGTGAACACGCTCACCGAGCCGCGCCTCACCCCGGGCGGTCTCGCTACCCAGTACTCGTCGGTTGGCCATTTCGAGCTTTCCGACGATCAGGCACTCGTCATCACCGTGCCGCGAGCCGACGTGCCCTACATGGGATTCCAGCTCGGCAGCCGCTGGTACATCTCGATGGAGTACAGCTACCACCAGACCTCGCTCAATCACAATCAGGCACAGGTGGATCCGGACGGCAACATCCGGATGGTGGTCAGTGCCCGCAACCCCGGCATCACGAACTGGCTCGAAACGAACGGCCACGAGACGGGCATCCTGCAGTTCCGTTGGCAGCGCGTCGATCAGGCGCTCGGCCCTGCTGACGGGCCGACCGCCGAGGTCGTCCCGTTCGACGAGGTGGCCAAGCATCTCCCCTATTTCGAAGACAACCGCATCACCGAAGACGAGTACCGGACCCGAATCGCGCGCCGCCAGCAGCAGGTTGCCGCGCGCATGCTCGGCTGACCCGGCGCACGAGGAGACAAGCGAATGACCGAACGCACGAACGTGGGCACCGTCGAGGACCTGCATGCGTCCGCAACAAAGATCACCGGCATCACCGATTTCGGCGATCCCGGCTACCAGGAGGGCCTGCAGGTCCTGCTCGACTCGTTCGCGAGCGATGCCGACCTGACTCCGTTGGGCAGCAGGGTCTTTCGCGCATTCCTGCGCGGCGCCCTGGTGGCACGCGGGCTCAGCGAGGCGGCCTTCAAGCAGTACCCCCAGCATGCCGAGGTGAAGATCGATCGCCCGATCTTCGTCACCGGACTTCCGCGCACCGGCACGACCGCACTGCACCGCCTGCTCACTGCAGACTCGGGGAACCAGGGACTCGAGCTGTGGCTCACCGAGATGCCGCAGCCGCGCCCGCCGCGCGAAACGTGGGCCGACAACCCGATCTTCGCGCGGATCGACGAGGGGTTCCGGCAGCACCACATCGAGAACCCCGAGTTCATGGGCCTGCACTACATGACTGCCTCGGAGGTCGAAGAGTGCTGGCAGTTGCTGCGCCAGTCGTCGAAGTCGATCTCCTACGAGACGCTGGCCTACGTGCCGACCTACTCGCAGTGGCTCGACAAGCAGGACTGGACCGACGCCTACGCGCGGCACAAGGCCAACCTGCAGCTGATCGGCCTGAACGATCAGGACCGGCGCTGGGTGCTGAAGAACCCGAGCCACCTGTTCGCGCTCGATGAGCTGATGGCCGTCTACCCGGACGCGCTGATCGTGCAGACCCACCGCGAACCGCGCACCTGCATGCCGTCGGCGTGCAGCCTGGCCGAGCAGGCAAGCAAGGGCTGGTCGAACCGGTTCCAGGGCGACGAGATCGGCAGCACGCAGCTCGAGCTGTGGAGCCGCGGCCTGCGGAAGTTCCAGGAATCGCGCACCAAGTACGACCCGGCGCAGTTCATCGACATCGACTACCGCGACTTCGTCAAGGATCCGATCGCCACGTGCGCCGGCATCTACGACAAGTTCGCTATCGAGCTCACCGATGACGCCCGTACCGCGATGGACGAGATGCACACCGAAAGCCGCAGCGGCGACCGCAAACCCGCGCACAAATACACGCTCGAGGAGTACGGCCTCACCGAGGCAGCCGTCGACGAGGCGTTCGCCGACTACAACTACTCCTGACGCCTCGGGCGCACTATTCTACGAGGGCAGCGCATCACCCGGGAAGCTGCGGGCGGGGTGGACCACGAAAGTGAACACTCCCGCCTGCACTCCCGGGTCCTCGGCCATCAACGAGGCGGTCTCATCGAGGTCGGTGTCGAAGATGCCGACGCCGCACACGTCGGTCTCGTCGCGCACCGGGAGCACGATCACGAGTTTCCCGGCACCGCGCATCGCGAAGTTGCGTCGTGCATGCTCCCAGACAATCGTGTCGGATCCCTCGGAGCCGTGCTTCGGGCCCTTCTTCAGGATCACCAGGGAGTAGCCCCGGCTCGTCGTCAGAAGACCTTGCATCTCTTCATCGCTGAACGTCTTCATCTGCGACACCTCCGGACTCGGACCTACCATGAGCCATGCTCACCTACCGCGCACCGGGGCTCGGATGACCAGACCCGCGATGAGCCAGGGAGCCGCGTTCGCCTGCCTGGTCTATGCGTTCACGGTGGTCATGCTCGGCACCACCCTACCCACGCCGATGTACGCGCTATACGCAAAAGAGTTGGACTTCTCGGTCCTCATCACGACGGTCATCTTCGCGACCTACGCGGCGGGTGTTCTTGTCGCGCTGATCGGATTCGGCCGCTGGTCGGATACGTTGGGCCGCAAGCCACTCCTGCTCGCGGGTGCCCTGCTCGCGGTCGTGAGCGCGCTGGTTTTCGTCACGGCAGGTCCGGTGTGGCAGTTGCTGATCGGCCGGTTCATCTCCGGTCTCTCGGCCGGTATCTACGCCGGCACGGCAACGGCGGCGGTCATCGAGGCCGCACCGGAATCCTGGCGTGCACGGGCGCCGGCAATTGCGACCGCGGCCAACATGGGTGGCCTCGGTCTCGGCCCGCTCGTCGCAGGCCTGCTCGTGGAGTACGCAGCGTGGCCGTTGCACCTGTCGTTTCTACTGCACATCGGTCTGCTCGCGGTGGTGCTCGCCGGTGTGACCTTCGTGCCCGAATCGGTGCAGGTCCAGCCGGGCGCGCGGCCGCATGTCCAGCGGCTCGCGGTACCCCCCGAGATCCGGGCGCTGTTCCTGCGGGCGGCGATCGCGGCGTTCGCCGGCTTCGCGGTGTTCGGGCTATTCACCTCGGTCGCACCGAGTTTCCTGGCGGAGATCATCGGCGTCGACAACCACGCGGTCGCGGGCCTGATCGTGTTCTCGGTCTTCGCGGCGTCGGCGGCTGCGCAAATTCTGGGCCGCGGGCTCGGTACGTCCACCGCGCTGGTTGCGGGTTGCACCCTGCTCGTCGTCGGCACGCTGGTGATCGCGGCCGCTCTGCTCGCGGAATCGCTGCCGATCCTGATCGTCGCGGCGCTCCTGGCCGGTGTGGGTCAGGGCATCAGCTTCAGCAAGGGGCTCGGCGGCATTGCGGAGGCCACCCCGATCGCCCGCCGCGCGGAGGTCACCTCCACCTATTTCGTCGTGGCGTATATCGCGATTTCGGTGCCAGTGATCGGAGAAGGCTTCGCCGCCGAGCACTGGGGACTGCGTACCGCGGGGATCGTGTTCACGCTGCTCGTCGCCGCCCTCGCTCTTATTGCCTTGGTCGCCACGGTGATTGCGGCGCGGCGAGACGCACCCGTGCGGGTCGCAGACTAGTTGTCCGACGGCTACCAGCGAAGCATCGGTGTCGGTGCCGTTGGGTGCTTGACGGCGTACCCGGTCAGTCCTTTGGCGAGAAATCGGTGGAAGCCCCGGTAAGGGAACTCGCCGACAATGTGCCGCACGTCGGCGCGGCTGATCCCGGGATGGATCAGCCCACGGCTGACGTCGACGAGGTCCGCGCGCCGGAATGTTTCAGTGGTCCAGTCGGGGTGCGGTCGCAGTTTGTGGTGCTCGAACACCATCGTCTTGGCGGCGGCAGTATCGACGGAGCCGAAGGCGCCGGCCAGGTCGTCGACCAGTCGCGCCGACGGTTCGAGATAGTCGAAGGTCTCGTTCGACCAGATGCCGAGATCATGGGCGATCCACGCCAGGACCGCCTCTGGCGGTGGAACGTCGCCAAGCAGCAGTGCCTGATAGTTCAGTCCCCGCATCACGTGATTGCGGTACACCGGAGCGCTTTCGCCGAGCGCGTCCGAGTAATGAGCAAGCGCGGCGTCAACCGCGTCGGGTTGAATGAGCGTCACCCCAACATCGTGGCGAACGTTTGGGCGACTGCAAGCCGAGCTGAAAAGTGCCTGCGTACGGGCAGTCGCAAGTCGGCGCCAAGTGAGCGACAAGCGACAACAGATTTCCTGATCCCGACACCCACCCGTCCACTAAGGAATCCGATGTCCACGTTCATCGAGGAGTTCTCCCATACCGCCCCCACCCTGATCGGCCGACTGCGCAACGAGGTCACCGGCTCGGTGCACGCGCCGGGCAGCGGTGGCTACGACGTCTCGGTCGCGCCGTTCAACCTCGCGGCAGTGCACCGCCCGGCTGCGGTGGTCGTCGCCGCCAGCGCGGACGATGTCGCTGCGACCGTTGATATCGCCCGCGCGGTCGGCAAGAAGGTCGCAGTCTTCGCCACCGGCCATGGCGCCGCCGCGGCCACCCCGGACGCGATCATGATCAACACCAGTGCGCTCGACTCGGTGGTCATCGATCCCGCCACGAAGACGGCTACCGTCGGTGCCGGGGTGCGCTGGCGCAAGGTGCTCGACGCCGCGTCGCCGTATGGGCTTGCGGCCCTGTGCGGTTCGTCGCCTGATGCCGGTGTGGTCGGCGTGACCCTCGGCGGCGGGATGGGACCAATCGCTCGGACGTTCGGCTTCGCTGCCGACCACGTCGTCGAGATCGAGATCGTCACCGCTGACGGCACCGTGCGCCGGATCGATGCCGAGCGCGAACCCGACCTGTTCTTCGCGGTCCGCGGCGGAGGAGCTGCGTTCGGGATCGTCACCCGAATCACGTTCCAGCTCTTCAATATTCAGACTCTGCACGCCGGTGGCATCTTCTTCGACATCGTCGACGCTGCGCGGGTGGTACACGGCTGGCGCGAATGGGTGCACCGCATTCCGGAGAGCGTCAGCACATCGATCGCGATGCTGAACCTCCCACCCGACCCGGAATTGCCCGAGCCGCTGCGCAGTCGCCGCGTTGTCCATGTCCGCTACGCGCACGTGGGAGATGCCGCCGATGACGATGCCCTCGTCGCCTACCTGCGCTGCCTCGGCACTCCGATTCTCGACAACCTCACCGAGATCATGTACGCCGATATCGCTGCGATCCACAACGATCCGACCGAACCGATGCCAACCCAGGAGCGCTCGGTGCTGCTGCACGAACTGCCCGTCGACGCTATCGATGACTTCCTCGCCGTGACCGGTACCGCAAGCAGGCTCCCACTGAT
>NZ_LRRB01000181.1 GCF_001646865.1 Aldersonia kunmingensis
ATTCCCGCTGCTCGACGGTAACGGCGACAAGCTGAAGCAGACGCTCGACGATCTCTCAGCGGCCTTCAAGGTGACCATCGCGAACAAGGACCAGATCTCCAACACGATCGTCAAGCTCAACGACATCACCGCGATCGTGGCGGACAACGACGCGACGGTTCGCGAGTTCAGCGGCCGGCTTACCGACTTGGTCGCGCTGATGGGTGAGCAGGGACCCGGTCTGCAGGCGGTGCTGGCACAGCTCAACGATTTCGTGAACAACACCAGCGCTGTGATCGGTGAGCATCGCGATCAATTCGGCGGGGCGATCACGCGCCTCACCGGGATCACCGATCAGATGCGCGCCAACTCGCGCAACCTCACCGAATTGGTCGACGTGGCGCCGCTGCTGTTCCAGAACCTCGACAACTCGATCAGCCGGGAAGCGCGGGCGGTCAGAATGCACGCGCTTGCGGACAAGTCGTTGCTCGACGGCGAAGGGCTCACGCTGTTTTGCGAGCGGATCCAGATGCGCTCGGACGGATGCCGTACGGGCAAGCCGCAGGACTTCGGCCCCGACCTCGGACTCACCGCCGCCCTGCTTGGACTGACCGAATGAAGACGAGTGCAAGGCCTTTCACATCGATCCTGGCTTCGATCGCGGTGCTGTCGGGGGTGGCGTTCTCGACCTCGGCGTGTGGCACCACTGCGGCAGACCTCCCGCTGCCCAAGCCCGGCGTCGGCTCCGACACCTACACGGTCAACGCGGTGTTCGTCGATGCGCTGAACCTGCCGAATCAGGCGCATGTCAAAGTGGGCGGCTCCGATGTCGGCATGGTCACCGACATCAGCGCGTCGAACTACGCCGCGAACGTGCAGATGAAGATCCGCTCGGATGTGGTTCTGCCGGAGGGCACTACCGCAGAGCTGCGGCAGGCGACACCACTCGGCGACGTGTACGTCGCGATCGCACTGCCGACGAGAGCCGACGGCGGGCAGCCATTGCGCGACGGCGCAACGATCAACCTGGAGCACACCTCTGCCGGAGCCTCGGTGGAGGACCTGCTCACCTCGGTTGCCATGCTGCTCAACGGCGGTGCAATCAGTCAGGTCGCGCGCATCACGAGCGAGATGGATTCGATGCTCGTCGGGCGCGGACCGCAACTGTCCCACCTGTTGCGGGAGCTGACCGGCGTGATCGGTAGCGTGAATCAGCGCACCACTCAAATCGACTCGACGCTGGGTGGACTGAACTCGTTGCTGGGCAACCTCGCCCAGCGCCGCGAGGAACTGGGCGCAGCCGCCGACACTTTCCCCGATCTTGTCGGCGTCATCTCGGAGAACAACGAGTCCATCTCGTCGCTGATCGGCAAGGTCGGCGTGACGATGGCCGCGGTGGGTGACTTCACCGACACCACTGGCCCCGAGTTCAAGAAACTCTTCGACAGTGTGCAGCGTTTGATGACGGGCTTCACCGAAATGGGTGACGATCTCGCCGGCACCCTCGAGGGTTTGCACGCCGTGCACCCGGGTGTGATGGCCTCGATCGAAGGCCCGGCTCTCGCCGTCGCAGTGACGGTGTCCTACCTGAGCATCAGCGCCCTCACCGATCCCAAGGCCGGGCGGCTGCCGAACGGCTCCGATGTCCCGGCGTTCATCGGCAGCCTCGGGCAGGTCCTCGAAAAGGTCATCTACCGATTGCAGAGTCAACCGCGATGAATCCACCGCTGCTGAAATTCCTGGTGCGGCACAAGATCGCCCTGGCGAACCTGAGCCTGATCGTGATTCTCGCGGTCGGCACCGCGTATCTGCTCGCCTTCGTGGTTCGGGTCAATCCGCTGCAACAGACGTACGACGTCTCGGTGCACATGACGGTGTCCGGTGGATTGCTGCCCGGCAACGACGTCGCTTTCCGCGGCGAACGGGTGGGCAGGGTGGAAAGCGTCGAGATCGCCGACGACGGCATCGTCGCGGTGGCACGGATCAAAGCGGAGAAGAAGATCCCACTCGGCGGAACCGTTGCAGTGCGGCGACTTTCGGCCGCAGGGGAGCAGTTCATCGACTTCCGGCCCGAGTCCGATACCGGCCCGTACCTCGAAGACGGTGCAACGGTCGATGCTGCCCACGTTTCCGCGCCAGTGGCCATCTCGTCGGTGCTGTCGAACATGAGCGGCTTCATCGACGGGCTCAATCCGGATCGGCTCGATGTGGTGATCGGCGAACTCGACAAGGCGCTCGCGGGTGGCCCAGATCAGTTGCGCAGTGTCATCTCCGGAATGAGCGTGGCGATGGCCGGTCTCAATACGAAGCTGCCGCAGACGCAAAAGCTGATCAGCAGCCTGGAGACGATCGCGGACACCACTTCGCAGGTCCAGCCGGATCTCGGCCGGCTGGTCTCCAGTTCCGGAATCCTGTTCGAACAACTCACTGCCGCGGATCAAGAGGTGCGCGATTTCCTCGAGCGCGGTCCCGGCCAGTTGGCGACCCTGAATGGGGTGGTCAGCGAGAACCTGGATCCGATGACGAACCTCGTCACGAACTTCGTAGCGATAACACGCGCGGCACGGCTGCGCACGTCTGCGATGTCGGCGCTGTTCCCGGCATTACGGGTGGGCTCGGAAGCGCTCGGTGTGCCGGTGTACGACAACGAGTTCCACACGCTCGTCGACATCCTCCCGCGGCCATCGTGCGAGTACGACACCATTCCGGTGGGTCCCACCAATACCGACAAGGGTCCGGTCAGGCTCTACAACTACTGCGTCACCGACAACCCGGCCCTGCAGATTCGCGGATCGGCAAATGCGCCGCGGCCAGACGTCCCGGACAACACCTCGGGTCCGCCGCCCGGTGTTACAGGCGACGAAATGTCACTCCCGCCGCGCTGATGGCTAAATGAACTGCTGCGTCGTCTGCTGGCCGGTCCTCATTTTCTCCAACGTATGCATGACCTAGGGGGAAACTATGCAGTGCAATGATTTTCAGATGATGCGAGGGGTGCCGCGATGATGGTTCTGGTGCGGTTCATCGATGTGTTCGTGATCTTTTGCAAGATTCTCGGTGGCCGTGGTTACGGCAATCCCTTCACCCGTGTGCTCGCCTGGCTTGTGGTGGTGTCGGTGGCGCTCTTTGCCGTCGGCCTGGTCGCTTTCGCGGTCGCACACATACCCGACCTCGTCGACGAGCTCAATTCCTGACCTTTTCGATCTTCCGCTTCAAAGGAATGAAATGACCTCGCACGCAGTAAGGCTCGAACCATCAGATGCGGATCCGCTGCCGCTGGAGCAGATCCGGATCCCGGTTCGGGCGGGCCAGCGGCGCTGGACCAACAAGGCGCTCGCAATCACCGACGCGCTCGACTTCTGGTCGGGCGCCGGGGCCGCCGCGAATGTCGTCATGCAGCTCGCCTGGCCCGAGGTCGGCTACGGAGTCGTGGACAGCAAGGTCGAATCCGGTGCGCTGGTGTCGCATCCGTACAAACGCGGGCGGACCACGACGCAGTACCTCGCGGTCGCGATCCTCGGCAACGACGAGGAGCGTGCGATCTTCCGCGAGGCGGTGAATACCTCGCATCGGCAGGTGCGGTCGGGGCCGGGCGATCCGGTGAAGTACAACGCGTTCGATCGCGACTTGCAGTTGTGGGTGGCCGCCTGCCTGTTTATCGGCTTCGAGGACACCTACCAGTTGCTGCACGGGCGGATGGACGACCAGCAGCGGGAGGACTTCTACCGGTCGTCGTCCAAGCTCGGCACCACGCTGCAGGTCACCGAGGATATGTGGCCGGTGACCCGGGCAGACTTCGACGAATACTGGGCGCAGGCCTGTACCCGGGTGCACATCGACGACAAGGTCCGCGCGTATCTGAATGACCTACTCGATCTGCGCATGGTCGGCTGGTATCTGCGGCTGCCGCTCCGCGGCTTGCTGCGATTCCTCACCATCGGATTCCTCGCGCCGGTGTTCCGCGAGCAGATGGGCGTCACGTGGTCCGACGCCGATCAGCGACGCTTCGACCACTTGTTCGTTTTCGTGTCGTTCGTGAACCGCTACATCCCGCGCTTCATCCGGCACGGCGGGTCACATGCGCTGATGGCGGACCTGCGGCTCCGGATCCGGCTCAACAAGCGGATCGTCTAGCCGGGACCTATCCCCGTCGCTTCGCTCGCCCAGCTCGGTCAGCGGTTGGTGCTGGTGAACGGCAGCAGCGCCATCTCGCGGGCGTTCTTCACCGCGACAGCGACCTGCCGCTGCTGCTGCGGGGTGAGCCCGGTGACGCGCCGGCTGCGAATCTTGCCGCGATCGGAGATGAACGTGCGAAGCAGGTTCACGTCCTTGTAGTCAACCGTTTCGACGCCCGCGGTAATGAGGGGGTTCTTCTTCGGTCGGCGGCCCTGTTCGACGCGGGCCTTGCGTGACGGCGTCCTCTTCTGAGCCATGGCCAGTCCTCACCACCGCAAGATGCGGTGTTCGCGGGCTATCGGGGTTCCGCCCGATGATACCGGAGCGGACTACGTGATTTTGGCCGCTCGCG
Source organism: Aldersonia kunmingensis (assembly GCF_001646865.1). Classification (GTDB taxonomy): domain Bacteria; phylum Actinomycetota; class Actinomycetes; order Mycobacteriales; family Mycobacteriaceae; genus Aldersonia; species Aldersonia kunmingensis. The sequence continues at coordinate 4,508 of NZ_LRRB01000181.1, forward strand.
ACCGCTATGCCCGGATTTCGGGTTTAGCTCAGCTGGAATCGGTAAACAATTGCGCCCGTGAGTACAACGATCAATCGGCGGGAAGCCGACATCGCCACTCTCCCCGTCTCGCTGGAATCTCGCTCGAACAATCCGCCAGGCCGCGTGCGCGCACTGTTGCTTCGCGCCGACGTGCTGGTTCCGCTCGTGGCCATGCTGGTGTTCGCGCCGCTCTATGCGGCGCTGTCGCTGCGCAACCACGCATTGCTGCGCACTTCGGGCTTCGATCTCGGCATCTTCACCGAGGAGGCGAAGGCGTATTCGGAACTGCGCGCCCCGGTCGTGCCGCTGCTCGGGCCGGGCTACAACGCGCTCGGCGATCACTTCTCGCCGGCGATGGCGCTTTTCGGACCGCTGTACCGCGCGTTCCCCTCGGCGCAGACGTTGCTCGTCGCGCAGGCTGTGCTGTTCGCGCTCGCGGTCGTTCCGCTGTCGCGGTGGGCGGTACGCACCCTTGGCGTGACCGCGGGGATAGTCGTCGCCGTCGGGTACGGGCTGTCGTGGGGTGTGCAGGCCGCGATCAACTACGACTTCCACGAGATTGCGCTCGCCATGCCGCTGCTGGCGTTCTCGGTGACCGCGCTGGGCAACCGGCGCTGGGGTGCGGCCCTGCTGTTCGCGCTACCGCTCGTCTTCGTCAAGGAGGATCTCGGCCTCACCGTTGCCGTGATCGGCGCGCTGGTCGCGTTCTGGACCTCCGGTGCGATGCGCCGGTACGGGCTGGCCACGATCGTGTGGGGCACGGGTTGGACGGCGCTCGCGGTGAAGGTGATCATCCCCGCGCTGAGCGCCGACGGTGATTACATCCAGAGTTCGAAACTTCCCTCCGGCGGCATCGCGAGCGCCGTCGATGCCGCCGCGAACGGGGTGTTCGGCGGCGATTCGCGCGCCGCGACGCTGTTCCTGCTGCTGATGATCACCGGATTCGTCACGCTGCGCTCGCCGCTTGTGCTGGTCGCGGTGCCCACGCTCGCCTGGCGATTCGTCAGCGACAACACCAGCTTCTGGGGGCCGATCTTCCACTACAGCGCGGTGCTGATGCCGATCATGTTTGCCGCGGTCATCGATGCACTGGTACGCGGTCGCGCAGATGGGTTCTTCACCAATCGTCACCGTCGGCTCGTGCTGGCTGCCGTCGCGGTGGTGGCGCTCGCCGCAACGCCCTCGCTGCCGCTGTGGAAGTTGGTGCATGCTGAAACTTGGCGGCCGAACGTGCAGGTCGCTGCCGTACACGAGCTGGCCGAACTGATCCCGCCCGGTGCCGGGGTGGCGGCCTCCAACAACGTCATCGCGCAGCTGGCCGCGGACTACGAGGTGAGCGTCTTCCCCCGCCGGGTGGGCGGCGTCGTCAGCGGGAATGTGGACACCGACTGGATTCTCGTCAACGCCTCGAATCCGCCCGGGTGGCCGCGCGACCGCGCCGGGGACCAGGAGGCACTGCGCAACGCGCGCGCGAACGGCTACATCGACGTCGCAAACCGGGACGGGCTGATCCTGTTGCGCAAGCGGTAGCGCCGCGTTCGACCTCTCGCCGCGCACCTTATGGGATCCGCGCGCACGCCTGGGCGTGTGTAATGGCCCGATTTGGTGCGCGTTCCGGACGGCGGGGTTGCCCTGCACCTATCGCGATGAGAGAGTTGGAGAGAAAATATCTCACTGACTCGCGAGGTGGACGATGGGCGAACCGATCCGATCCGGCGCTGTGCGTGTGCAAGCCGAAGACGATTCCGCCGAGGGCATTGCCCGACGGCGGCGGTACATGGTGGGACCGGGTGCTCTGCTCGGGGGGAACGCGAACGTGATCATGCAGTTGAGTAACCCGGCGGTCGGCCGCGGTGTCGTCGAGAGCGTGGTGGAACAGGGGCGATATGACAAGCACCCCAACAAGCGGGCGCGCACGACGCTGACCTACCTGGCTGTGGCGATGATGGGAACCGAACTCGACCGCGCCGTCTACCGGTCCGCGACCAATGGCTCGCATCGCCAGGTGCGATCGACGCCGGACAGCAAGGTCAAATACAACGCGTTCGATCCGGAACTGCAGTTGTGGGTGGCCGCGTGCATCTACACCGGCGTTCGGGACTACCTGGTGTACTTCTTCGGCGAGCTCGATCCCGAGACCGCCGACGATCTCTATCGAGAATCGGCCCGCTTCGGCACGACCCTGCAAATGCGGCTCGAGATGTGGCCGGCCGATCGAGCCGCCTTCGACGAATACTGGAACGCCAAGGTTGCGGACATCTCGATCGATCACCAGGTACGCAAATACCTGCTGAGGCAGATCGTCGATATGGGTCCGCACGACCGCGTACCGCGGCTCGCTTTCCGGCGAATCAACCGGTTCTTCACGACCGGCTTTCTGCCGGAGCGGTTTCGTGACGAGCTCGGACTCGACTGGGGTCCTCGTCGTCAACGCGCCTTTGAACTCCTCATGCGCGGAGCCGGTCGCATCCTCGAGCGCGGGCCCGAACGGTGGCGGATGTACCCGTACGACGATTACCTAAAAGACATGCGCGGGCGGCGAGATCTCGGAAAGGCCCTGGTGTAACCGACGAGCACGGTATCGCGGACCGGGGGGTGGCGAGGCCACCCGCCCGGCCCGCGCTGCCGCAACCGCGGGCAGCATCTTGTAGAGAGTTGGACTATGAGGAACAGTCACTAACTTAGTGAAGTAGTTTGAAGCCGGGCTGCACTGCGTAACGGCACGTAACACGCGGTTTAGCCTGGATTGAAGTTCCCGTGAAGCCGATCACAATGACTTTGAAAAATGACAGAACCACTATTAACTTAAGTGGCACACATGGGGTCCCAACCGAGGTGGGGCTCGATCGGCAGACGAATCACCATCACTCGACGTCGCGCTGCTCAGGCTCGTTCATCGGCTCGATTCAGCCGTGAAGACCTCTCTCCCAAGACATTTCGGCGGGTCCATTTCGTGCCCCGGTTCGTCAAGAACCTGGGCAACCCGCAGATGGCGTATGTGCGCTGGAGGATCCGCAAGGGGCACGCGCTCGTCTGAGGGGGGAGGGACACCTCCGGGCGCGCTGGGTCCGCGCTCGGAGGTGTCCTGCGACACGACTGCCTGACGTTCTCAGCCGGATCTCAGTCCGCCCGGTCACACTGGTCTCATGCGCATATTGGTTGTCGACGACGATCGCGCGGTGCGGGAATCGTTGCGGCGGTCGCTCACCTTCAACGGTTACACCGTCGACACCGCGGTCGATGGCGTCGACGCATTGGACAAGACCGTCAGCGCCAGGCCGGACGCGATGGTGCTCGACGTGATGATGCCGCGCCTCGACGGCCTGGAGGTATGTCGCCGTCTGCGCAGCACCGGTGACGACCTCCCGATCCTGGTGCTGACCGCTCGCGACTCCGTTTCCGAGCGCGTCGCAGGTCTCGACGCCGGCGCCGACGACTACCTCCCCAAACCGTTCGCGCTCGAGGAGTTGCTCGCGCGACTGCGTGCACTGCTGCGCCGGACGACGCTCGATTCGACGCCGGAAGAGTCGGTGGCGTTGCAGTTCGCCGACCTCTCGCTCGACCCGGCAACCCGAGAGGTCACCCGAGGCGAGCGGTCGATCAGTCTCACCCGGACAGAGTTCTCGCTGCTGGAAATGCTGATGGCGAACCCGCGCCGGGTGCTCACGCGCAGTCGCATCCTCGAGGAGGTGTGGGGCTACGACTTCCCGACCTCCGGGAATGCGCTCGAGGTCTATGTCGGGTACCTGCGCCGAAAGACCGAATCGGACGGCGAGCTGCGACTCATCCACACCGTCCGCGGTATTGGCTACGTCCTGCGCGAGACGCCTCCGTGAATTGGGGTCGCTCCGCAGGCTCCGCGCCCGTGAAAGTCGGTCTCAACCCGCGCCGGGACCACTCGACGAGGGCTCAACCGACCAGGGGCCCGGACGCGCCACACGAGATGCGTCCACCACTGGTGCTCACTCGGTCGGTGTCGCTGCGCTCGCGTGTCGCGATGCTCGCCGCCTCGGTGGTCGCCATCACGGTCGCGGTCATGGCGATCGCGGCCTACGCGGTGGTGGCCCGGGCGCTGTATGCCGACGTGGACAAGCAGTTGCAGACGCGCGCGTCCACACTGATCGAAAACAATCTCGAGGCGTTCGATTTCCGGTCGATCTCGCTGGCCACGTTCTACTCCCAGGACATCAGCGCGGCACTGATTTTCCCGGACCTGCGGGTGTACAAGCCACCCGGTTCGGATGCGCCGATCGGCGAGGAGGAACTCGCGGTTGCGCGGGGGGAGGAGCAGTCCTCACTGCATACCGTTGACGATCAGCGGGTCCTCGCCGAGCAGACCAACAGTGGTTCGACGCTCGTGATCGCCCAGGATCTGGGCCCGACCGAGGTGGTGCTGCACAGATTGGCCTGGGTGCTGCTCATCGTCGGCGGCGGCGGAGTGGTTCTTGCCGCTCTCGCCGGTATGACAGTGGGGCGCACCGGTTTACGTCCGGTGGCCCGGCTTACTGCGGCAACCGAGCGGATCGCGCGCACCGATGACCTGACGCCCATCCCGGTGGCCGGCAACGACGAACTCGCCCGGCTCACCGCGAGTTTCAACACAATGCTGCGCGCGCTCGCCGAGGCGCGAGACCGCCAGGCCCGCCTTGTCGCGGATGCCGGGCACGAATTGCGCACGCCCCTCACCTCCATGCGCACCAATATGGAACTGCTCATCGCATCGACCCAGCCCGGGGCGCCACAGCTCCCGGAGGAGGACATGGCCGAGTTGCGCGCGGATGTGATGGCGCAGATCGAGGAACTGTCCACGCTCGTCGGAGACCTTGTCGACCTCGCCCGCGAGGACATTCCGGAAACGGTCTACGAGCCGGTGGATCTCGGGGAAGTCGTGGAACGCGCGCTCGAGCGCGTGCGGCGGCGACGCTCCGACGTGGAGTTCGTGGCCGAGCTTCGTCCGTGGTTCGTCTATGGCTTCGAGTCCGGATTGCAGCGAGCGGTGCTCAACGTGCTCGACAACGCGGGCAAGTGGAGTCCGGCGGGGGAGCAGGTGCGGGTGCTTATGCGTCCGGCGAGCGAGGGACTGCTCGAGTTGATCGTCGACGACGCCGGCCCGGGCATCCCTGAGGCCGAGCGGGAATTGGTATTCGAGCGGTTCTACCGAACGACCGCCTCGCGTTCGATGCCCGGTTCGGGTCTCGGATTGGCGATCGTCCGCCAGGTCGTGGTGAAGCACGGCGGCACGATCGCGGTCGATACCTCCAGCCGCGGCGGCGCGCTGGTCAAGATCGTGCTGCCGGGGGACGGTGGCGGCGCGGCGCTCGAAGCGAACAGGATGGGTTCCTGAGCGGTCCTACGCGGAGGACAATCAGGCGTAGGGATTGCGCGGAATTCGACGCAGATCACACGCGTTGGACCGTTATCTCGGCGAATTAGTGGGGCCGTCTCAGGCCGTTCTCAGCACCGCCGGGAAAAGTGGTGCGGAGACTCGAGAGAACGGGAAAAGGCAGACGATGACCGACGATCGCAATAACGACGACCAGCGGCAGATGTACGGCCCGCCTGCCGGCTATCCCGGCTACCAGGGGTATCAGCCGCCTCAGCAGGGATACCAGCCGCCGCAGGGGCAGCAGCCTCCGCAGGGGCAGCAGCCTCCGCCGCAGGGCTACCAGCCGCCCCAGGGTCAGCAGGCACCCCAGGGGCCGCAGGGTCAGCAGGCACCCCAGGGCCAGCAAGCGCCCCAGCAGGGTTATCAGCCGACTGCGCAGTTCGGTGCGTGGGGCCGTCCCGGCGGTGAGCCGACCGGCGGATGGAATCAGCCCGGCGGCGACCCGACCGGACAGATCCCCGCCCCGCTCGCGGCAGAGGCGCCGCGCAAGCCGCGACGCGCCGGACTGGTCGCCGGTGTTATCGCGATTGCACTGGTCAGCGGTGGTATCGGCGGCGCTGTCGGTGCGATCGCGGTCGATCAGGACAACGGCGGGAACTTCGTCTCCAACGCGCTCGACACGGCCAAGCCGAACACGAACCCCGCGGCGAATGCCCCTGCCGGTTCGATTCAGGCCGTTGCGAACAAAGTGCTGCCCAGCGTTGTGATGATCAAGGTCGCCAGCAATGAGGCAGAGGGCGAGGGATCTGGCGTCATTCTGTCCTCGGACGGGCTCATCCTCACTAACAACCACGTCGCCACCGGCGCTGGTCCGGGCGCTCAGCTCGAGGTCGCATTCGCCGATGGGTCGACCGCACAAGCCGATGTCATCGGCGCCGATCCGGTCACCGATGTCGCCGTCATCAAGGTCAAGGGCAAGACCGGCCTCACCCCGATCGAATTGGGTAGTTCGGAGAACCTGGCGGTCGGCCAGCAGGTCATCGCTGTCGGTTCGCCGCTCGGCCTGGCCGGCACCGTGACCACCGGCATCATCTCCTCGCTGAACCGTCCGGTGTCCACCAGCGGCGAGTCCGCGAACCAGGCCACCGTCATCGACGCGATCCAGACCGACGCGGCGATCAACCCGGGCAACTCCGGCGGCGCGCTCGTCGATGGTGACGGCAAGCTGATCGGAATCAACACCGCCATTGCGACTCTCGGCGGCGAGATGGGCCAGCAGGCGCAGTCCGGCTCGATCGGGCTCGGCTTCGCGATCCCCGTCGATCAGGCTCGACGCATTGCCGACGAGCTAACCAAGACCGGCAAGGCCTCGCATGCGCTGATC
>NZ_LRRB01000305.1 GCF_001646865.1 Aldersonia kunmingensis
GTACGAGGAACACCACGTCGCCGACGTCCTGGTGATGGAGCTTGCAGCGATGAAGCCCGAGGACGACCGCTTCGACGCAAAGGCCACGGTACTTATCGAGTGTGTCAAGCACCATATCGAAGAAGAAGAGGAAGACTGGTTCCCCGCTGTGCGGGAAAGCCTGGGCCGCAAGAAGTTACAGGATCTCGGCGAGCAGCTGCTCGAGTTGCGGAAGAAGGCGCCCAGGTCACCCGCGCAGCCGTCCGCGTTGAAGAAGGCGATCGACGCCGTCATTTCCTAGAGGCGTCGACCGGCCCGCTGCCCGACGTCGGGTGCACTCATTTCGCTACCGGTCTGGCGAGGAAACGACGCGGCACTCGCTCGGCCGAGAACGAGGACACGTCCCTTACCCCAGGAATCCGGACTTACTCGAGGGGGTGGAACGTGATTGATCCCACGACACGCCGCAGTTTTTCGTTTCCAAGGCATAAGTTCGCAGTTCAAATGGTTGGCTGACGTTATGGCTTTCACTGCAACCAGTGCCGTCCCCACCATCGCGCTCAATGACGGTCACGTCATTCCCGCGGTCGGCCTCGGCGTATGGCAGGTTCCCGACGACCAGGCGCATGCTGCCGTCTCGACCGCGATCGAGGCGGGTTGTCGCAGCATCGACACGGCGGCGGCGTACCAGAATGAACGCAGTGTCGGCAGCGCGGTCCGCGAGTCGAGTGTGCCGCGCGAGGAAATCTTCGTCACCACCAAGTTGTGGAACAGCGATCAGGGATATGACGCCACGCTGCGCGCGTTCGACGCCAGCATGGACAAGCTGGGGCTCGACTATCTCGACCTCTACCTCATTCACTGGCAGGCCGCCGGTCGCGGACTCTACATCGATACCTTCAAGGCATTCCAGAAACTGAAGGGGGACGGGCGAATTGGCTCGATCGGCGTCTCCAACTTCACCGCGCCGACGCTGGAGAAGCTGATCGACGCCGTCGGCGAGGTGCCCGCGGTCAACCAGATCGAGTTGCACCCCCGGCTGATTCAGTCCGAATTGCGCGCCTTCCATGACGAACGAGGCATTGTGACCGAGGCCTGGAGCCCGCTCGGGTCCGGTCTGGTGCTCGACGATCCGACCATCGGCGCAATCGCCGAGGAACTGGAGCGATCCGTCGCGCAGGTGATCATCCGCTGGCATGTCCAGCTCGGCAATGTCGTCATTCCCAAATCGGTTACGCCCGACCGTATTCGGTCGAATCTCGACGTGTTCGATTTCCAGCTCGAGCCCGAACAGATGGCGTTGATCAGTGCGCTCGACGACGGCACCCGCACCGGGCCGGATCCGGACACGTTCGACAACTGAGCAGAGGTATCAGGACAGCGCCATTGCCGCCGCAAACCACGCACCGATGCGGCGGACGCTGTGCTTTGCTCGTACTCATTGCCCCGTAGCCCAGCCGTGCCGGAGGAGCCGATGATCGGAATCAGCCGTGACGACGATGTGGTCACGATCGAGCTGCAGCGCCCGGAGCGCCGCAATGCGCTGAACCAGCCGCTCTGTGCGGCCCTGAAGGAGGCGGTGCTCAACGCCGTCGACAGCGGGGGGCGGGCGATCGTGCTTACCGGGCAGGGCAGCGCGTTCTGCGCGGGAGCCGACCTGTCGGAGGTCTACTCCGACAACTTTGCCGACGGCCTGCTCGACATGCTGCACACGATCGATTCGGTCCCGGTGCCGGTGATCGCGGCGGTGAACGGCCCCGCCCTCGGTGCGGGCACCCAGATCGCAATCGCTTCCGACCTGCGTGTCGTGGCGCCCGAGGCGTTCTTCGCCATTCCGGCCGCGAAGATCGGCATCAGCGTGGACCGGTGGACCGTGCAGCGGTTGTCGTCGCTGATTGGCTCCGGCCCTGCCCGCTCGATTCTGATGGGCGTCGAATCGATCTATGCCGAGGAGGCGCATACGCGCGGACTGGCGAACAAGATCGGCACGCTGTCCGACGCACAGGACTGGGCGAAGACCATCGCCCAGCTTGCGCCGCTCACCCTGCAGTACCTGAAGCTGGCGTTCAACGACGACGGAACCCAGGACGAGGAGAGCGACGAGTTGCGCTCCGCCCTGCATCGCGCGTGGGGCAGCGAAGACGCGCAGGAGGGGCGCGCCGCGCGCGACGAGAAGCGGGAGCCCAGGTTCAAGGGACGTTGATCGACATCGCCTGCCGTCCTGGAGAGAAGGGATAACCTCGAGTCGTGGATCTCGCGAAGCTCATTCCCACGCAGCGGTTCAGCAATACCGAACCGGCCCGGCCCGTGGTCGACGCACCCTCCATGCTGGGTGCGCTGCTCACCGGGCGCCGTCGCGGCTACCCTGCTCGGCCTGTGCCGTTGGCGTCATCGCCCGTCCCGAAAGAGGCGGCCGAACTCGCGGTGACCTGGTACGGACATGCGAGCGCGATGATCGAAGTGGAAGGCCACCGTGTGCTGGTGGACCCGGTGTGGAGCAATCGGGTATCGCCGTCGTCGTTGGTTGGCCCTTCGCGGTTGCACCCGGTCCCGGTCGCGCTCGAGAAGTTGCCGCCGATCGACGCGGTGGTGATCTCCCACGATCACTACGACCATCTCGACAAGTCGACGATCCGCCGGCTCGCTCGGACGCAGTCGATGCCGTTCCTCGTCCCGCTGGGCGTCGGTGAGCACCTGCGCGGCTGGGGTATCGCCGAAGACCGGATCGTCGAATTGGAATGGGAGAAAAGCACTTCCATCGGCGATCTCACCGTCACGTGCACCGAGGCGCGGCACTTCTCGGGGCGCTGGCTGATCCGCAATCCGACGCTGTGGGCGTCGTGGGTCATCGCGGGCCAGGATCGCAGCGTCTACTTCGGCGGGGATACCGGTTACGGCAAATGCTTCGCCGAGATCGCCGGGCGGCACGGGCCTTTCGACGCGACGCTGTTGCCGATCGGCGCATACGACGTGCACTGGCCCGATATCCACATGAATCCGGAGGAAGCGGTCGCTGCGCATACCGATCTCAATCTCGGTGATGCGTCGAGGGGCGTGCTGCTGCCGATCCATTGGGCCACTTTCAATCTGGCGCTGCACCGGTGGGACGAGCCGGTGCGCCGGCTCGTCGCGGCGGCGAAGGACGCGGGCACGGCCATCGCTGTTCCGCGTCCGGGCGAGCGGGTCGATCTGCGCGAGCCCGGTACCTCCGATTCGTGGTGGGACGGGATCGGCTGATACCGCCTAGGCTGGCGGTCGGGAGAGGGAGGTTTGCGAATGGGCAAGCTGCAGATGATCAAGGGTTTGGTTACCAAGGGCCGCCAGGCCGCGGTGGAGCACCGAGACAAGGTCGAGTCGGCAATCGACAAGGCCGGCGACGTCGTCGACAAGCAGACCAAGGGCAAGTACTCCGCGCACGTCAACAAGGTGCAGGACGCCGCCAAAAAGGGGCTCGACAAGGCGTGACCCATGCCCGCTGAACCAGGCGAGCGACCGACCGACCCCGCGGTGCTCGAGCGGGTCCGGTCGCTGTGCCTTGCGCTGCCGGAGGCCACCGAACGGGTGAGCCACGGCGAGTCCGCGTGGTTCGTGCGGCGCTCGCCGCAGTTCCTGACGATGGCCGATCATCACCACGACGATCGGCTCGCGTTTTGGGCCGCGGCTCCCGATGGCGCCCAGGAGGGTTGGGTTTCCCGAGATCCCACGCGGTACTTCGTTCCGCCGTATGTGGGCGGGCGCGGCTGGATCGGGGTGTGGCTCGACGCCGACCCCGACTGGGACGACGTCGCCGAGATCGTTGAGGACGCCTTTCGCGCGGTCGCGCCCCGCAAGCTCGTCGATCGGCTTGATCCGGGAGCGGAGCCTGCGGAGTGACCCGGTCGCTCGGGAGCGGAGCCTGCGGAGTGACCCGGTCGCTCGGGAGCGGAGCCTGCGGAGTGACCCGGTCGCTCGGGAGCGGAGCCTGCGGAGTGACCCGGTCGCTCGGGAGCGGAGCCTGCGGAGTGACCTACCAAGGGCGCCGATAGCATGCGCGAGTGGCGAAACTGAAGGTGTCCGGCTACGTGCCGATCGAGCCCGAGCAGGCCTGGGCGCACGTCTCCGATCTGTCCGATCTCGGCTCCTGGCTGACACTGCACGAGACGTGGCGCAGCGAGGTCCCGGAGGAGCTCACCAAGGGCACGAAGCTGGTCGGCATTGCTCGGGTCAAGGGCATGCGCAACCGCGTGACCTGGACCGTCACCGACGCCAACTGTCCACGCCGCCTCGCCCTGTCGGGCGAGGGGAAGGGTGGGACGAAGTTCGGCCTCGAAGTGCTGGTCAGCGCCAAAGGCACGGGCTCCGATGTGGTGGTGCAGATCGAACTCGGCGGCCGGCCGCTGTTCGGCCCGATCGGCGCGGGCGCCGCTCGAGCGGTCAAGGGAGACGTGGAGAAGTCCATCCAAACCTTCGTAGAGCGTTACTCACCTCACCTGTGACTTTCGGTTCAGATAACATCAGCGCGTCCATTCGGACAAACGTCCAGATCGGCGCGCTTGCGTTGTTTGAAGAAGGTCCCGAGGAACATGTCCGCACGACACATCGTCGACCAACCGGTCGAAACCGGTAGGCGTCGTCCGCCGCGCGGTCTCGTCCTCGCCCTCGCGGGGTTCGTTCTCGTCGGCGGTGTGGTGGCGCTCGGGGTAGGCAAGGTCGTGCTCGACCGCTGCGACAGCATCGTCGAGTACCCGATGCTCGCTGACCCGAGTATCGCGCCGTCGATCAAGGCGCTGATGAACGATGTTTCCCCGGAGGATCTGGGGTGCGCCCGGATCAGCGTCTCCGCGACCCCGTCGGCGGACGCTCCCGCAACACTTGCGCACGCCGGGTCCACCGCCGCGCTGTGGATCCCCGCCTCGTATCGGTGGGTGAGCGAGGCGTTGCGCACCACGACGGTGCCCGTCGAGTTGATCAAGAAGTCGGTCGCGACGACACCGGCGGTGGTGGCCACCCGCGCCGTGGACGAACAACGCTTCGACAGCTGGATTGCAGCCTTCGAGCGGCCCCAGACGACCATGGCCGACCCGTCCACCGACCCAGGCGCGTCGGCGGCCGTGGCGGGTGCCGTGGCGGAGGCTGAGAAGGGTCTCACGAAGGTCAACGCGCTCGGTGATGCGATCGTCCCGCTCGGGCAGTCCGTAGCCGGCCGGGCGACGACCGAGGCGGTGGACCGACTCTCGGACGTCGCACGCAACGGCGGCGCCACCATAGTCACGGAGCAAGAGCTGGTTACGGCCCGCGCGAAGGGTGTCGATCTGGTCGGCACGGTGCCGCGATCGGGCAGCGGCCAACTGGACTTCCCGCTGGTCCTGACCGAACCGGTCACCGAGCGGCACGATGAGGTCCGCGCCGTGGGTGAGCGGCTGGCCGCAGCGCTTGCCGGCGAGGACGGCCGGGCCGAACTGTCCGCGCACGGGCTGCGCATGCCGGGCGCCGCACCGCTCGACAAAGGGCGCGGCGTCGGCGTGGTGGCCAATCTGTGGGTCAGTGACCGACGGCTTGCCGACGACGCGATGCAGCAGTTCGCGCTGGCGTCGCGCCCGATCCGCGTGCTCACCGTCGTGGATGTGTCCGGTTCGATGAGTGATCCCGCCGGGGCGGGCACTCGGCTGGACTTGACCATGCAGGCCGCGGACGCGGGACTGCGCGTGTTCGCAGACAACTCCGACGTCGGGTACTGGGCGTTCTCCATCGACAAGGGCGGTCCGGACCAGGACTGGACCGAACTCGTCCCGATCCGGCCGCTGAACGAGGTCGTGGGCAACACCACCCAGCGGGAAGTGCTTCGCGCGGCGAACAACAGCCTGCGGGGCATCGTCGGTGGCGGCACCGGGCTGTACGACACCACTCTCGCCGCGGTGCGCCGGGTCCGGGAGAGCTACCGGCCCGATGCGGTGAACGCGGTCGTGCTCCTGACCGACGGCGCCAATGACGACCACAACAGCATCACCCTGGCGCGCCTGCTCGAGACGCTACGTGCCGAGCGTGATCCGGCCAGGCCGGTGACGGTAGTGACGATCGGGATCGCCGATGGCGCCGATGTGTCTGTACTGCAACAGATTGCGGACGCCACGGGTGGAAGCAGTTATGTCGCACGTGACCCCGCGGAGATTCCCGATGTGTTCACCAATGCGCTGCGCGCGCGGCGGAGCTGATGATGCGCGGGCCTGCGCCCGCTGGTACTGATTAAGCGAGTACGCGCACGCCGGTCACCGAACACAGCCATTGTTCGGCGATCTTGTCGAGGGTGCCGTCCGCGTACATCTGATCCACTGCGGCGGAGACGCACGGCGTGAGCGGACTGTTCTTGGCAAGCAGGACACCGAAGCTTTCGGTGGCTCCGGCCAGCCGGGGAAACTGACCGACGAGGACGCTGCCCGGAATCTCGTGTTCAGTGATCTGTACGCCGGTCGGGAAGTCCACGATCAGCGCATCGATCCGCCCTTCGATCAAGGCCTGCTTCGCTTCGTCATTGGTGACAAAACCAACCGGCGGCGTCTTGGGGTGCAGTGTCGCTTCGATCGCTGCGAGACTGGTGGACCCGTTCATGGCGCCGAGACGGTAACCGCCGAGTTCGGCGAGAGTCTGTGCACGCGCTGCGCGATTGCCCTCCATTGCAACAACTGCCTGGGTCACCGAGTAGTAGGGCGACGAGAAGTCGACGTTCGCACGCCGCTCATCGAGGATCGTGAACTGATTGATGTTGATGTCGAACGGCTTCGGGCCCGGAAGCAACGCGTCGTTGAACGGTACCGAGATGAACGACGTCCGGTCCCGGGCGTATCCGAGCCGCTCCCACACCGCCGCCGCAACGGCGCCTTCGAAGCCCCTACCGTTGGTCGGGTCGTTATCGGCGAACCACGGCGCGTAGGCGGGAGAGTCGGTAGCGATCGTGAGTATGCCGCGGCGCAAAGTTTTTCCGCTGTCCGGACCGCATCCGGTGGCGGCGACGTCAGTCAATCCGGCCGGTGCGACAGAATCTGCGGTCGTCTGCGCGCTTTCGGACAGTGACGCCGTACCGCATCCGGCCAGCAGCAACGTCCCACTTACTGCCACCGTCAGGAAGGGGAGAGAGCCGCCCATGATTCTGGACATTCGCCCATCTTGCCCGTGGGTGTCCGGTGGGGCAAGGTTTCGATCATGCCGTCCCGGAAGTTCGGTGACATCCAGGTGGAATTCAGCAACCTGGACAAGGTGCTCTACCCAGACACCGGGACGACAAAGCAGGAGGTCATCGACTACTACGTCGCGATCGCGCCGGCGATGATCCCGCATATTGCCGGCCGGCCCGTAACTCGAAAACGTTGGCCGAATGGTGTCGAATCGACCCCGTTTTTCGAGAAGAACCTTGCCGAACACGCGCCGGATTGGATCGAACGGCACGCGATCGAGCACAGCTCCCGCGCGATCCACTACCCGGTGTTCGACAGTGTCGCCGGTCTGGCCTGGCTCGGTCAGCAGGCCTCATTGGAGATTCACGTGCCGCAGTGGCGGTTCGATACCGAGGGGGACCGGGGATCAGCGACGCGACTGGTCTTCGATCTCGATCCCGGTGATGGCGTCTCGTTGGCCGAGTGTGCACAGGTCGCGGTCGCGGTGCGGGATATGGTGGGCGAGATCGACCTCGTCGCGTTCCCGGTTACCAGCGGCAGCAAGGGAATTCACGTCTACGTGCCGCTGGACCGGGTCCTGAGCCCGGGCGGTGCGTCGAAGGTGGCGCGGCAGGTGGCCGATAACCTGGAGAAGATGCTCCCCGGCCTGGTCACCGCGACGATGGCGAAGTCGGCACGCCACGGCAAGGTGTTCCTCGACTGGAGTCAGAACAACCCGGCGAAGACCACGATCGCGCCGTACTCGATGCGTGGACGCGCGCAGCCGACCGCCGCCGCGCCACGGACCTGGGCCGAACTGGAGAACCCGGAGAACTTGCGGCACTTGCGTTTCGACGAAGTGCTCGACCGGTTCACCCGTTTCGGCGACCTGTTGCACGACCTGGATCCAACGCCGGAGGACAAGCTCGCGAAGTATCGGTCGATGCGCAATGCGGAGAAGACGCCGGAACCTGTGCCGCCCGCTTCGCCGAAGCCGAGTGCCGGCAACGCATTCGTCATTCACGAACATCACGCCCGTCGGTTGCACTGGGACGTCCGGCTCGAACGCGACGGGGTTCTGGTCTGTTGGGCAGTGCCCAAGGGCGTGCCGGAATCGCCCAAGGAAAACCGGCTCGCCGTGCATACCGAGGACCACCCCATCGAATACCTGGATTTCGCCGCGACAATTCCCAAGGGGCAGTACGGCGGTGGCGTGATGACGATATGGGACACCGGCACGTACGAGACCGAGAAGTGGCGCGACGACGAGGTGATCATCCGTCTGCAAGGTCAGCAGGTGGAGGGACGATTCGCGTTCATCCAGACCGGTGGCAAGAACTGGCTGATGCACCGAATGAAGGAGGAGAGCGAGACCGCATCGGGTGCAGACTTTCCAAGGGGAATGTCGCCGATGCTCGCCACGGCTGGATCCGTGGACGGGCTGAGCGAGGAAGAGTGGTGCTTCGAGGCCAAATGGGACGGCTACCGGTTGATCGCCGAAATCGACCGGGGCGAACTGAAATTGCGCAGCCGGGCGGGCAACGTTGTCACCGATCGCTATCCCGGATTGCAGGAGCTGGCAGGCGAGCTCGCTGAACATCGGGTAGTGCTCGACGGTGAGGTGGTGGTACTCGGTCCGAACGGCGTGCCCGACTTCGGGATGCTGCAGGTGGACGGCAGCGCTGCGCAGCTTCTCGCTTTCGACCTGCTGTACCTCGACGGCACCTCGCTGCTGCGCAAGAAGTTCACCGACCGGCGCAGGGTGCTCGAGGCGCTCGCGCTCAAGGCGCCCGGCCTGAGCGTGCCGCCACTGTTGGACGGATCCGGCGCCGACGCGCTGGCCGAGAGTCGTGACAAGGGCTGGGAGGGAGTTGTGGCCAAGCGCCGCGACTCGGTGTATCTGCCTGGCAAGCGCGGACATTCGTGGATCAAGGCGAAGAACTGGCTTACCCAGGAAGTGGTGATCGGCGGCTGGAAGCGTGGCCAGGGCGGCCGCCGAGGCCGGATCGGGTCGCTGCTGCTCGGTATCCCCGATGACGACGGGCAGTTGCAGTACGTCGGCAAGGTCGGCACTGGGTTCAGCGAGAAGGTGCTCGAATCACTCTCGGATCAGCTTGCCCCCATGCGGCGCGAAGACAGTCCGTTTGCCACAGCGCTCCCGACCGCTGAGCGCAAGGATGCGGTGTGGGTGGAGCCGAAACTGGTGGGGGAGGTGCGTTTCGGCGAATGGACCGGCCCCGGCCGCCTGCGTCACCCGGCCTGGCGCGGGCTTCGCGACGACAAGCACCCGGACGAGGTGCGGCGCGAGTCGTAGCGCGCGCTATGGTTCGCGCTCGCGGGTGCAAATTTTGTTCCCGGGTGCGAAGTTTCGCCCCCGTTTACACAATTTGCACCCGTTTGGCTGCACCCGTTCGGACCCCTGCTCGGGAACCCCGAGCGGGAGGGAGGTCAGGCGGGCAGCGAGACCGTATTGCCCCACTCGCCGGCGACGACGTGAACCGTCTGCCCGAACGGGTGCTCGCCGAGCAGGAAATCAACAAGTTCGGTTTCGCCCTCGGCGTTCTTGCCGAGGAACCGGCTGCCATCCGGGAGGCGGCCGAGGACGACCGCGGTCCGCCTGTCGCCGTCGTAGCGGATGGAGAACGTCTCGATCGTGCCCTCGCCGTTCGGC
Source organism: Aldersonia kunmingensis (assembly GCF_001646865.1). Taxonomy (GTDB): domain Bacteria; phylum Actinomycetota; class Actinomycetes; order Mycobacteriales; family Mycobacteriaceae; genus Aldersonia; species Aldersonia kunmingensis. The sequence continues at coordinate 9,778 of NZ_LRRB01000305.1, forward strand.
TCCTCGGTCAGTGGAACCGTTGCAGCCGTGTCGAGTTCGGCCTGCAGCTCGGCGCTGCGGTTCGGCCGCCACCCGACCGGCGTGGTCGAGTAGATGCCCACCGAGTACTTGCTGAGCATGCCGCCGTTGGCGCCGACGAAGCCGAAGCTGCCAGGCTTCTCGCGCAGCCGGGTGACGACCTCGGCGATCCCGTGCATGGAGTAGTTGTTGCCGGCGCCGCCGAAGTAGGGAAGGCCGCCAGTGACCGTCAGTCCGCGCGGATCGTCCGCCGCCAGGCCGAGCGCGTCGCTGATGTTGAACACCGCGATCGGGTAGCAGCTGTAGATATCGAGCATGTCCAGGTCGTCGACGCCGATGCCGGCAACCTCGAGCGCATGGTTGGCCGCGACCACCGACGCCGGGCCCGAGCTCAGGTCGGGGCGCTCGAGCAGGTGGTGCTCGGTCATGTCGGCGTGGCCGTGCAGAAACACCCAACGGTCTTCGGGCACACCGAGTTCGTGAGCAACCTCGACTGACGTCAACAGCACCGCGGCACCCTGGTTCACCTGATCGCGGGCGACGAGCAGCCGTGGGTAGGGATCGGCGATCATGCGGTTGCGTTCGGTGACGTTGACGAGTTCGTCGGCCTCGTAGACGTTGGTCGACGACGAATACGGGTTCTTCGACGCGATCCTGGAGAATGGCGCGAACAGTTCGCCCATCTGCGCGGCGTAGTGCTGTCGGCCGAGTCCAAGACGGGCGCGGCGCGCATTCTCGAAAAGCCCGTACTGCGAGACGGTGTCGACGAGTCCGTGCTTCACCATCGCCATGGTGACGAGGCCCTCGATGCCGTAGCCGCGGTCCTCGAGCTGCCCGCCGCGCTCCTCGTTGAAGTCGGGAGCGTCCGGCTTGCCACTGAAATGCCTTGCGGTGGAAATCGCTTCGGCTCCGAATAGCAGCACCGCATCGGTTTCGCCCGCTGCGATCGCGGCGGCAAACTCGGTCACCAGCTTCTGCGGCGACTGGCCACCGACAATCTCCAGCACGGCGTTCGCCGGGTCGGCACCGATTCGGTCGGCCACCGATCGCGGGAAGTTGTCCGACTTACCCAGCGGCACAGGCATTCCGGGTACGGAGATCTCGAACTGCCGCACGCCGGCCACTGTGTGGATCCGGGCCGCCACCGCGTCGGGATCGGCACCGGTGTCGGCGATTGCCGCACGTGCTGCTTCTGCGGCGAGGTCCACCGCGGACAGCGCGCGGTAGCCGTCGTCCTCGAAGCGCTCGGCAAACTGCCCGACGCCGACAAGGACCG
>NZ_LRRB01000030.1 GCF_001646865.1 Aldersonia kunmingensis
CGTGAAGCGCTCGCGGCGTTCTGTCCGGGCGCCGATCTCCAGCTCACTGTGCTCGACATACCGGACGGCCGAGGACCTGGGCACTGGGATCGAATCAAAGACGCGCTCTTCGCGTTTCGGCAGACGTGCGAGCCACAGCTCGTCTTCGGTCCGCAACGCGAAGACGCGCATCAGGACCATCGGCTGCTCGCGGAACTGTTGCCCACCGAATTTCGCGATCACCTGACGCTCGGCTACGAGATCCTCAAATGGGAATCGGATACGCCACGGCCCAACGTGTTTCATCCGCTCACGACGAATATTGCCGAGGAGAAGGCCCGGTTGCTGCACAAGCACTACCGATCGCAGGTGGCGCACGACTGGTTCGACGAGCAATCCTTCCTCGGCCTGTCCCGGCTGCGCGGCGTGCAGTGCCGCAGCCAGCACGCAGAGGCGTTCATCGCGGAAAAGATGGTCCTCAACTTCGGATCGCAGTGAACGACCGTCAGTTTCACTCGGAAGGCAGTGTCGTCTGAAAGACGGTCTTCATCGAAAGGGCATGGGATGCGCGTTCTGGTCACAGGGCACCAGGGCTACCTCGGTACCGTCATGGTGCCGATCCTGCAGGAGGCCGGTCACGATGTGGTCGGCCTCGACTCCGGCTTCTTCGCCGACTGCGTACTCGGCCCAGCACCGAAGGACCCGCCGAGCCTGCAGATTGATCTACGCGATGTCACCGTGGCCCAGTTGGTCGGCTTCGACGCGGTGATCCACCTGGCCGCACTGTCAAACGACCCGCTCGGTGCGCTCGCCCCCCAGATCACCTACGACATCAACCACCACGCCTCGGTGCGGCTCGCGAAGCTCGCCAAGCAGGCCGGTGTCCGACGCTTCCTTTACGCGTCGACCTGCTCGGTGTATGGGTCGGCCGGCGACGAACTCGTCACCGAGAGCGCACCACTGAAGCCGTTGACGCCGTACGCGGAGAGCAAGGTTCGGGTCGAGGACGATGTGGCCGCGATCGCCGATGACGGCTTCTCCCCCGCGTTCCTGCGCAACGCGACCGCGTTCGGGTTCTCCCCCCGGCTGCGTGCGGACATCGTGCTGAACAACCTCGTCGGGCACGCCGTGCTCACCGGCGACGTCCGGGTGCTTTCCGACGGCACGCCGTGGCGCCCGCTTGTGCATGCCCGCGATATCGCGCGCGCCTTCCTTATATGCCTCCGCGCGCCGACGCACAAGATCCATTGCGCCGCATACAATGTCGGCACCGAGCAGAACAACCTCACTGTCGCCGAGATCGCCGAGGCGGTCGTGGACGTCGTGCCGAACTCGACGTTGCTCATCACCGGCGAAAGCGGACCCGACCCGCGCTCGTACCGAGTGGATTTCTCCGCGATTCGCGAGGCACTCGGTTACGAGGCTGCCTGGTCCATCCCCGACGGCGCCGCCGAACTGTTCAAGGAGTACACCTCGGCCGGACTGACCAGCGATGCGTTCTTCAAGCGGTTCACGCGACTGCCGCACCTCGAATCACTGCAGCGCGCGGGGATTTTGGACGAATCGATGCGCCGCATCGATAGCAGCGTGGGGTGATGCGCCCGTGTCAGAGCCTCGCGGCCAGATCCTTCCAACTGCCGGCGCTCGCGTCGCGCGGGGAGATCACCGTGACCGCGAGCGGCCATTCGATCGCCAAATCCGGATCGTTGTAGGCGACGCCGATGTCCTCGGCCGGATCGTGCGGACGGTCGATCCGGTAGCAGACGTCCGCGGTGGGCGTCAGCGCCTGGAAGCCGTGCAGAAAGCCGGGCGGCACGTACAGGTGCCGAAAGTCGGTGTCGTCGAGACGAAATGCCTGCTGCTTTCCGAACGTGGCGGAATTCGGACGGATATCGACGAGCACGTCGAGCACGGCACCGTTGGCGCATCGCACGAGCTTCGCCTCGCCGCGGCCCCCGCGCCCGTGCATACCGCGGATCGTGCCCTGCACCGACCGCGACTGCGAGTCCTGAATGAACGAAGCGGCGGTCACCGAGGGGGCTACCGCGGCATCGAAGATCTCGGCGTCCAGCGTGCGGGTGAAGAACCCGCGATCATCGTGGAACGGCTCCGGAACGAACACGAGCACATCGGCAAGATCGGCCTTTTCGATACGCACGATGTCATCGTGCCGCACCCGGCGAGCGGATGCGAGGGGTCATGAGGATATGCAGGGGATGCGGCGCCACCGCGCTGCGTACGGTGCTCGACCTCGGCCGCGTCCCGGCGGCGGACTATTTTCCGCCCGCGAACGAACCCGTGGGTCCCACCGAGTCTGCCCACCCGCTCGCGATGGCCCTGTGCGCGGAATGCGCACTTGCCCAGCTCATCGATGACGACACGGTCACCCAGGAACCGCGCGGCGTCGAACCGCAGGCACTGCGCGATCAGGCCGTCGACGCGGTGTCCCGCGTCGCTGCCGTCGGCTGCCTGCGCGGTGACAGCGTCACCGAATTCGGCAGTCCGCATGGCGGGACGTGGTTACCGCTGCTCCGCGAGCGGGGGTATGCCGAGTCCCAGGACGGAACTCCGGCGGCTGTCGTGCTGGACAGCTTCGGCATCATGCACGAACCCGACCAACGCGCAGCTTTCGCCGCCAGGGCCGCCGCAACGGCACCTGACGGCGTCCTCTTGCTGCAGTTCCACTCGCTGGCCGCGATCGTCACCCACGGGCAGTGGAATGCCCTGAGGCACGGACACTTCGCGTATTACTCGCTGCACGCACTTACCGGACTGCTGGCAGATGCCGGGATGAGCGTGGCGACGGCATGGGAATTCGACCTGTACGGCGGCACTGTGCTCGTTGCCGCGGTGCACGGTCAGGTGACGCCGTCCGCGCAAGCGGCCGACATCCTTGCTGCCGAGGCGGCGCTCGGAATCACCGACGCCGGGATCGTTGCGGGGCTGCAGAAGTCCCTCGACAGCCAGGTGCACGACCTGCGCGAATGGTTGCACAAGGAAACCGACGACGGACGACGGGTGTACGGCTACAGCGCGGCTTCGCGCGCGGTCGCACTGTTCAGTCTCGCCGGCGTGGATCGCAACCTGGTCACCGCGGTCGCTGACGCCTCCCCCGCCAAGCAGGGGCGGCGAATGCCCGGCACCGACGTGCCGATCATCGATCCCGATGAACTGATTTCGGCAGCACCGGATCTGGTGCTGCTCACGCTGCCGGACCTGTTGCCCGAGGTATCTCGCGCAATGCCGCAACTTGACGGCAGATGGGTGGTGCGAGCATGAACTTCTTCGAGTCGAATCGCCTACAGGCGCGACTGCACGAGTTGGTGCCCGGCGGTGCGCACACCTATGCCCGCGGTTCCGATCAGTACCCCGAGAACATGACGCCGATCCTTGTGCGCGGCGCCGGCGCGCGGGTCTGGGACGCGGACGGCAACGAGTTCATCGAGTACGGCATGGGCCTGCGCTCGGTCACCCTCGGGCACGCCTACCGGCCGGTGCTCGACGCCGCGGCGGCCGCGATGGCGAACGGCATGAACTTCTCCCGCCCGAGCGTGCTCGAAGTGCTTGCCGCCGAGGACTTCCTAAGCCTCGTGCCCGGCGCGGACATGGTGAAGTTCGCCAAGAACGGCTCGGATGTCACCACCGCAGCGATCAAGCTGGCCCGCGCCGCGACCGGCCGGACCACCGTCGCGGCGTGCAATCACCCGTTCTTCTCGGTCGATGACTGGTTCATCGGCGGCACCGACATGTGCGCCGGGATTCCCGGTGTGATCGCCGCGGATACCGTGCGCTTCTCCTACAACGACCTCGAATCGGTAGCAGCCGTGCTGAGCACACACGCTGTCGCGGCGGTGATCCTGGAGGCCGCGACCGCGCTCGTCGAGCCGGCTCCGGGCTTCCTGGAGGGTGTGCGCGAGTTATGCGACCGCCACGGCGCAGTGCTGATCTTCGACGAGATGATCACCGGTTTCAGATGGTCCGAGCACGGTGCACAGTCCGTCTACGGTGTCACGCCGGACCTGTCCTGCTGGGGCAAGGCGATGGGAAACGGTTTCCCGATCTCGGCACTCGCGGGCAAGCGCGAACTCATGGAACTCGGCGGACTGAACACCGATCGGGACCGGGTGTTCCTGCTCTCCACCACACATGGCCCCGAGACGGCATCGCTGGCCGCGTTCCGAGCGGTCGTGCACGCGTACGCGACCGAGGATCCGATCGGCCGGATGGAGACGGCCGGGCGCCGACTCGCCCAGGGTGTGAACGCCGCCTCCGCCGAGGCCGGGCTCACCGATTACGTGCGCGTACTCGGCCGCCCATCGTGCCTGATCTTCACCACGGCCGATGCCGAAGGTGTTGGCTCCCAGCCATTCCGGACGCTGTTCCTGCAGGAGATGCTGAACAACGGCGTGCTCGGCCAGTCCTTCGTCGACTCGGCCGCGCATACCGACGCCGACATCGATGCAACGATCGATGCGGCGCGGGCGGCAATGCTGGTGTACGCCAAGGCAATCGACGCCGGCTCGGTGACCGGCCTGCTCACCGGCAGGCCGGTGGCACCGGCGATCCGGCGCACTGCCGCGCCGCGGCGGTTGGGCACCGACGAGGTCTGAGCGCTCAGGCCTCCGTGAACTCGACGTGCAGCTCGGTGAGACCGCGCAGCAGGAAGGTCGGCTCATAGGAGTACGCGCGATTGCCCGGTGCGCCGTGCTTGTCCTCGCTGATCCGGATGTCGCGCATCCGGTCCAGCAATCGGTTGAGGGTGACGCGGCCTTCGACGCGGGCCAGCGGAGCACCGGCGCAAGTGTGGATACCGCGGCCGAAGGTGATGTGCTCACGCACATTCTTGCGGTCCATGCGGAACTCGTTGGGATTATCGAACTTTCGCGGGTCCCTGTTTGCCGCACCAAGGCACAGCATGAGCACCGTGCCGGCCTTGATCTCCACGCCGCCGAGGGTGGTGGTCCTACGCGCCAGCCGAAAGTCCACCTTGGTGGGACTCTCCATGCGGAGTGCCTCTTCCATGAACAAGCCGATGAGATTCCGGTCGGCACGCAACCTGTCCTGCAGTTCGGGCTGATCGCCGAGTACCTGCAGCGCCGAGCTGAGCAGCTTGGTCACAGTCTCCTGTCCTGCGGCGAACAGGAATGTCGCCGGCCGCACCACCTCGATCACCGGCGGGATTGACCCGTCCGGATAGGTGGCCGTGGCCAGGCCGGTCAACACGTCCTCGCGCGGGTTCTCGCGACGATCGGCGATATAGCCACTGAACAGGTCGTCGAGGTACTGAAGCGGGTTGCTGCCCACCGGCTCGTGGTCCAGGGCCCCAACAGCCGAACCAGGGACGTTCCCGGCGCCGAGGTTGCGCGCGACCTCGGGGCGATCCTGCTCGGGGACACCGAGCAGATCGGCGATGGCCAGGGTGGCGAACGGCTTGGCGTACTCGCCGAGGAATTCGCAGCGGCCGTTCGAGATGAATTCGTCGAACTGCCGGTCCGCCAGGTGCCAGATGTAGTCCTCGTTCTCCTGCAGGCGCTTCGGCGTCAGCAGTCGTTGCAGCAGGGATCGAGCCTTCCCGTGGTCGGGCGGATCCATGACCACCATGTGCTCGAAAATCGGGAACTCGTGGCGGTGTGCCTCGATCTGCTCGCTGATGTCATCACCTTCGGGGGTGAACGGCAGCGGCGGGAATGGGCCACCGATGGCGTTGACCGCGGAGAACGACTCGAAATCCTTGAACGCCGCGTGGACTTCCTGGTAGCCCGTCACCGCCACCACGCCGTAGTGCGGTTCACGCACGATGGGCCCTTGTTCGCGCAGATGCTCCCAATACGCATACGGATCCTGCGCGATTTCGGCGTTGGTGAAGTAGTCGGCGTCGCCGAGGTCGGTCATGATGTGCAGCCTTCCGGGCTAGTGCGGTGCGGTGAGACAGGAACGTCGGGTCAATCCGATACCCAGCCGATGGCTTGGCGGGGACATGCCGAGATGGCGGCTTCCACACTGTCCCAGTGCGTTTGGTCTACATCGGGTTCGCACGTCGCGATGTCGTCTCCGAGATCGAAGATGTCGGGCGCCAGTTCGGTACACAGCGCGTGCGCCTCGCACAGGTGTGGATCGACCCGGAGCTGTCGGGTCGTGTGCTTCGTGGTCTTCGGCTGCATGCCCGCAGCACCTCCTCGCTGTCATCAGTCCACATCGTGACCAAAACTGATCGATCGACAAAATGCTAGACTGCCGTATGCCTACCACGGGCCGCGACGGACGGTCAAGCAAATCCGAGACTGGGTCGTTGAAGGCACCTGGCCGGAAACCGAAAGCCGACGACGGCGGCGCCAAGCAGCGCCTCATCGAGGCAACGGCGCAGATCATGCACGACGAGGGGTATGCCGCAGCCACGTCACGACGGGTAGCCGCGAAGGCGGGCGTCAAGCAAGCCCTCGTCTACTACTACTTCCCGACCATGGACGACCTCTTCGTGGAGGTCCTGCGCGCGGGCGGCGAGGTGGCCCTGGAGCAATTGCGTGGAGTGTTGCTGGACGACGATCCGCTGCGTGCACTGTGGCGCATCAACTCCGATCCCCGGCAAACCGTCCTGAGCACCGAGTTCATGGCTTTGGCGAACCACCGCAAGGCTGTTGGCGCCGAACTGAAGACCTACTCCGAGCGCGTGCGTGATATCGAAACGGCGGCGGTAACCCTTGCGCTGCGCGCCAGCGGGACCGACCTGGACGACTATCCTCCGGTGGTCATCTCGATGATCGTCGCGCAGATCGCGCGCAGTGTCGGCAACGAAGGGGCGGTGGGTGTGACCCATGGGCACGAGGAACTGCGCACCTTCATCGACCGGCAGATCGACCTGCTGACAAAGCCTTCCGAAGCCGTTCGCGGGTAGTCGCGCGGCGCGTGCCCTCGCCCGAACCTCCCCCGGCCGGTGCCCGGCAATCCGGCGTGCCCGCGGTACCGATTCGTTGACAGCGCTCCGCTTCCGTGTCATCGTCGATTCTGATCGATCGACAAAATTCCGAAGTCGAGCGCCGGACCGCCTTCTGCGGCGGCGACAAAGAATCGAACAGTGAGGTGGACTCCATGACGGGACGGGTAGCGGGCAAGGTCGCATTCATTACCGGCGCGGCGCGCGGCCAGGGGCGCAGCCATGCGGTGCGGCTCGCACAGGAAGGCGCGGACATCATCGCGGTCGACATCTGCGGCCCGGCGACCAAGAACCCCCAGATTGAGCCTGCGACCAGGGATGACCTCGCCGAGACGGCGGACCTGGTGAAGCAGCTGGACCGGCGCATCGTGACCGCCGAGGTCGACGTGCGCGACTACGACGCGGTGAAGGCTGCCGTCGACAGCGGTGTCGAGCAGTTGGGCCGGCTGGACATCATCTGCGCAAATGCCGGCATCGGCAATGGCGGCCAGACCCTCGATCACACGAGCGAGGAGGACTGGACCGACATGATCGATGTCAACCTCACCGGCGTGTGGAAGAGCGTCAAAGCCGCTGTACCGAACCTTATTTCGCAGGGCGAAGGCGGATCCATCGTCCTGACCAGTTCGGTGGGCGGTCTCAAGCCGTACCCGAACACCGGGCACTACATCGCCGCGAAGCACGGCGTGACCGGTCTGATGCGCACCTTTGCCGTGGAGTTGGGGCAGCACTCCATCCGGGTGAACTCGGTGCACCCGACGAACGTGAACACCCCGCTGTTCATGAATGAGGGCACGATGAAGCTGTTCCGCCCCGATCTGGAGAACCCGGGCCCCGAGGATCTGAAGGTCGCCGCGCAGTTCATGCACGTCCTGCCGATCGGCTGGGTCGAGCCGGTGGACATCAGCAATGCCGTGCTATTCCTCGCCTCCGACGAATCCCGTTACATCACAGGTCTTCCCATGACCGTCGACGCCGGAAGCATGCTCAAGTAGCCGCTCGGCACGCGGCAGTGCGGCCCGCCGGTCAGGCGGGCCGCACTTTTCACGCCGGCTGTTGGCCGGCTTGCATCTCCGCAATTGTGGCGGGTTGCTTGTCCAGGAAGCCATTCCAGTCCGCCGCCCGGTCCACGAGGACGTCGCGCACGATGGGATGCGTGTAGACCATGAAGGTGTCGCTCAGGATGGCGTCGGCAACCTGTTCGCCGACCACGGCAGGGTCGAGCACCTCGAATTGCGGCCCGGGATAGCCCGTTTCGACAGCCGGGCCGAACGTCGGCGGCAGGGTCGAGAGGATGTTGGTGGCGACGGGGCCTGGGCAGAGGACGCTGACGCCGATCCCCTGGCTGCGCAGGTACAGCCGCAGGCCTTCGGAAATCTGGATGATCGCGGCCTTGGTTGCGGCGTACGGAAGCCGGTCGTACGAGTAGGTGTACAGCCCGGCAAAGGACGCGGTGTTCACGATGTGGCCGTGGCCCTGGTCGATCAGCAGCGGCAGAAACGTGGCGTTACTGCGCACCACCGACATCAGGTTGATGTCGATGATCCGCTCCCATTCGCTGACAGGCAGATGATCGGGACGCCCACTGGTCAGCACGCCGACGTTGTTCATCACGATGTCGACTCGGCTGAACGTATCCCGCGCAAAGGCCGCAAGATCGTCGAAGGCGGAGTCTGCTGCCACGTCGCAGGCGATCGCTGCGGCATACCCACCGGCGAGCTTGATCTCTGCGGCAACCTTCTCGGCATCGTCGGCGTTGATATCCGCGATGACAATTCGCGCGCCGCGACGGGCAAGCGAGAGTGCGCTCGCCCGGCCCATGCCACTAGCCGCGCCGGTGATGACCGCGGTAGCGCCGTCAACAGATTTCATAAGGTTTCCTCGGCTCGATATTCGACGGTCGTTGACGGGACCGGCAGGTTTCTCCAGTTCAGGACATGCCGATACGGATGTTCTTGACCTGCTGGAATTCGTGGAGCCCTTGTTCGCCACCGGCTCGTCCAGACCCGCTCTGCTTGTATCCCCCGTAAGGCCCCTGCGGCTGGATGTCACTGTTTCGATTGATCCAGATCGAGCCTGCTTGAAGCTGTCGGGCCACACTATGGGCGCGAGTCAGGTCATTGGTTTGGACATAGGCATTGAGCCCGTAGGTGGTGTCGTTGGCGATCTCGATTGCCTCGGCCTCGTCGTGGAATCGGATCACCGACACGACGGGGCCGAAAGTCTCCTCTGCTGCGAGCTGCGATCGGTTGTCGACGTTCGCGAACACGGTGGGCTGCAGAAAGTAGCCATCAGCCAATGCGCCGCCTATTCGCGTTCCACCGGTGACAAGTTCACCTGAGCCGTCCGACACGGCACGGTCGATGACGCCCACGATGCGGTCCGCAGCGGCGGCGCTGATCACCGGACCAACAACAACGTGCGGATCGAACGGGTCGCCGATCGTGACGGACTCGACGATCCCCACCAGCTTCTCCAGGAAGGCGTCATACGCGCTGTCCTGCACCAGAATCCGGCTGCCGCAGGCACAACTTTGCCCGGCCTGCCCCAGCGGCCCCTGAAATGCGGACAGGCGTGCGGCGCGGTCGAGGTCCGCATCGGCGAACACGAGGTTGGCGGATTTCCCACCGAGTTCGGTGGCCACCGGCGTGAGGTTGGCTGCGGCCGCCGCGAGGACCTTGCGCGCCGTGTGCCCGCCGCCGGTGAAGTGAATCTTCCCGACACCGGGATGGCGCACTAGCGCCTCACCACCTGCGGGGCCCGCAGGGAGGACGTTGACCAATCCGGCGGGAAGGCCTGCTTCCAAACAGATTTCACCGAATCGTAGGGACGTGAAAGGTGCCAGCTCGGACGGCTTGAGGATCACAGCATTGCCCGCTGCGAGAGCCGCCGCCACGTTCAGACCGATCACGACCAGCGCGCCGTTCCACGGCGCGATAACGCCTACGACACCGTACGGTTCGCGCTCGATGAGATTGATGTCGAAGCTCTTCGATATCGGCGTGCTCGATCCGTGTGCCTTATCGACGTATCCGGCGTAGAAGCGGATGAAGCTTTCCGCAAGCCCGACGTGCCCCTCGGTCATCAACGACGGAACGCCGAAGTCGTGGACGTTCAGTCGCCCGAGTTCTGCGGTGTGTTCGTGCAGTGCGTCGGCCAAGTCGATCAGGAGATCCCGGCGGCGCTCGGGGGTCAGCGCCACCCATTCGCGCTGGGCGGCATGCGCTCCCCGCACCGCTCGGTCGATCTCTGCCTCACCGGCCAGCGCGACGACCGCATTGGTTCGACCGCTGGCCGGATAGATGTGCTCGTGTTGGCCACCCGACGAGTGCTCGACCCAATCGCCTCCAATGAGAAGGCCTGCCGGGAGTCGGTCCGGTGGAACGGAGACGATCGTCGAGGTGGTCATAGGATCCCTATTCGCTCGCGGGCCATCAGCGGACGGTGAAGCCGGCATCCAGCGGCCAGGCGATCCCGGTGATGAACTTGGCTTCCTCGGAGACCAGGAACGCCACGGCGTTGGCAACGTCTTCGGGCTGCAGCATTTCGATGGGCAACGCGTTTTGCATGCCGGAGATCGCGTTTTGCCCACCCGCCGCCGCGAACGCCATGAGCGCATCCATCGCCGGGTTCTGTGTCATCCCACTGGCCACGCCGGTCGGATGGATTGTGTTCACCCGGATCGATTCCGGCGCAAGCGCATTGGCGAAGTTCTGCATGAGCGCCACCAGCCCACGCTTCGCTGCCGCGTAGGCGTTGCCGCCGGCGTTCAACGATGCGGACGCTTTCAGGCCTGCGGTCGAACTGGTGAGCACGATCGATCCACCCCGGCCGCCGGCTCGCATCGCAGGCAGCGCCGCCCGCACGGTCTGGTACACCCCCGTCAGATTGGTGTCGATGACGTCGTGCCATTCGGCCATGAAGTCATCGGTCTCCCGGCCGAGGCGCACGATTCCGGCGTTGGCGATGATGATGTCGAGCCGCCCGAAC
>NZ_LRRB01000093.1 GCF_001646865.1 Aldersonia kunmingensis
CGTCGATGCCGGATTCCTTACGCTGCTGCACAGTGATCGGCGCGGGCGCGTCGGTGAGCGGGTCCACGCCGCCACCCGACTTCGGGAACGCGATCACTTCACGGATCGAATCCATTCCGGCGAGCAGTGCGGTAATGCGGTCCCAGCCGAACGCGATGCCGCCGTGCGGCGGTGCGCCGAAGGCGAAGGCGTCGAGCAGGAAGCCGAACTTCTCCTGTGCCTCGTCGTGTGAGATCCCCATCACCTCGAAAACGCGCTCCTGCACGTCCTTTCGGTGGATACGAATGCTGCCGCCACCGATTTCGTTGCCATTGCAGACGATGTCGTAGGCGTAGGCGAGCGCGGAACTGGGGTCGGAATCGAAGGTGTCCAGCGACTCCGGCTTCGGCGAGGTGAAGGCGTGATGCACGGCGGTCCATGCGCTGTAGCCGAGCGCGACATCACCACTGGCGGTCGCATCGCTGGTCGGCTCGAACATCGGCGCGTCGACGACCCAGACGAACGCCCATTCGTTCTCGTCGATCAGGTCCTGCTTGCGCGCGATCTCGCCGCGAGCGGCACCGAGCAGTGCCCGCATCGGCTTGGTCGCACCGGCGGCGAAGAAGATGCAGTCGCCGGGCTTCGCGCCGACGTGGTCGGCCAGGCCGGCACGCTCGCCGTCGGTGAGGTTCTTCGCGACCGGACCGGTCAGCTCCCCGTCCTCGCTGATGAGCACATACGCCAGGCCCTTCGCGCCACGCTGCTTGGCCCACTCTTGCCACGCGTCCAGCTGGCGCCGGGGCTGGCTCGCGCCGCCCGGCATGACGACCGCGCCCACGTACTCGGCCTGGAATACGCGGAAGGTGGTGTCCTTGAAGAACTCCATGCATTCGACGAGTTCGATGCCGAACCGCAGGTCGGGCTTGTCGCTGCCGTAGCGACGCATCGCGTCCGCGTAGGTCAGGTGCGGGATCGGCGTGGTGATGTCGTAGCCGATGAGCTTCCACAGGCCGACGAGAATCTCCTCGGCGAGCAGGATGACGTCCTCCTGGCGCACGAAGCTCATCTCGATATCGAGCTGGGTGAACTCCGGCTGCCGATCGGCGCGGAAATCCTCGTCGCGGTAGCAGCGGGCGATCTGGTAGTACCGCTCGATGCCGGCGACCATCAGCAGCTGCTTGAACAGCTGCGGGCTCTGCGGCAGGGCGTAGAAGCTGCCCGGCTGCAAACGGGCGGGAACGAGGAAGTCGCGGGCACCCTCGGGTGTGGACTTCGTGAGCGTCGGCGTCTCGACCTCGACGAAATCGTGACGCGCGAGTACCTCGCGCGCGGCGGCATTCACCTTGGAGCGCAAGCGAAGTGCCTTGCCGGGACCCTCGCGGCGCAGATCCAGGTAGCGGTGTTTGAGGCGGGCTTCCTCGCCGGGCTGCTCGTCGAGCTGGAACGGCAGCGGCGCGCTCTCGTTGAGCACCTCGAGTTCCTTGGCGTCGATCTCGATCGCGCCGGTGGGCAGTTCGGGGTTCTCGTTGCCGGCCGGGCGGTTCTCCACCACACCCGTGACCTTGATGCAGTACTCGGAACGGAGGCGGTGCGATTGCTCGGCGACCGCGCCCTCGCGGAACACCACCTGGGACACGCCGGAAGCGTCACGCAGATCGATGAAGATCACGCCACCGTGGTCGCGTCGTCGCGCAACCCATCCGGAGAGCGTCACCGTCTGTCCCGCATGCTCACTGCGGAGCGAGCCTGCCAAGTGGGTGCGCAGCACGAGAGTCCTTTCCAGATAGCCGTCACGGCGACATTCGCCGAATGCGATCCTACGGAGCGAACCGGGACGCGCCGCGCCCCGGTCCAAAGACGGAGGACTGATGACGTTCAACGATGGCGCACGCCTGGATCCGGGCCGGGTCTCGGTACGCGGCTCCGGCGGGCGTGGCCGCGGCGGCAAGATCGCCCTCGGCGGCGGCGCGGGCGGCCTGATCGTGCTCGTGCTGGTGTTGCTGCTCGGCGGCGATCCCTCATCGCTGCTGGGTTCGGAGGGCGGCGAGTCGGCACCGGGTGAGACAGGCACGCACACGTTGGAGCACTGCGTGACGGGCGCCGTCGCGAACACCGACGTCGATTGCCGGGTGCTGGGGACCGCGCAAAGCCTCGACTCCGTGTGGACGGACGAGCTGAGCGAGCAGACAGGTACCGCCTACGCAGCGCCAGAGGTGGCGGTATTCAACAATGCGGTTTCCACCGGCTGCGGCGAGGCGACCAGTGCCGTCGGGCCGTTCTACTGCCCCGCCGACCAGACGGCCTATTTCGACACTGCGTTCTTCGCCGAACTGGTGCGACGATTCGGCGCCAACGCGGGTCCGCTCGCACAGGAATACGTGGTGGCCCATGAGTTCGGCCATCACATACAGAATCAGCTCGGCGACATCCGCCGCGCACAAGCCGACCCCCGGGGCGCTACCTCGGGCGCGGTCCGCACGGAATTGCAGGCCGACTGCTACGCCGGTGTGTGGGCGCACTATGCCGACAAGACGCCCGCGCCGGACAGCAGCCAACCATTTCTGAAGCCGCTCACCGACGCCGACGTGGCAGACGCGTTGTCGGCCGCCTCCGCAGTTGGCGACGACCGGATCCAGCGCGCAGCTACCGGCCGGGTGAACCCGGAGGGTTGGACGCACGGCTCATCGGAGCAGCGTCAGCGCTGGTTCATGGCCGGCTACCGAACCGGGGAGGTCCGGACCTGCGACACGTACTCGGCTCGCAACCTCGACAACCCGCCTGCGTAAAGTCCGCGGCGCCAGAAGGTCTGGCCCCAGCACCATTGGCCGGGGCTCGACGTCTCCGCGTCACCCCTGTCCGCGCACGCTCACCAATTCGGCTCCGGCGGTGGGATGCCAGATTTTGGCGACCGAACGGCGAACAAGAAAGACCATCAGGATCGCGACGAGAGCGAATGCAGACGGATGTGCTTCCACGATCTACGAATCCCCCAGTAACACGTCAAACCTTATCGCGAAGTTGTTGTCCAGCAACGATATTCGTTTAACTTTCACCAATACCTACCACAGGCAAATCGAGCCCCCGGCGACATGATGTCGCCAGGGGCTCGATCGAAACCCAACCGCAGTGCGGCTTAGGAGACAGTCCAGGTCTCCTTGCCGGTGAGCAGGTTCTGCAGGGAGTCCGCGTTGATGGGCTTGGTTTGTGCGGCCTGGGCCAGCTGGGCTCGGGCACCGTCGTCGTAGGTCGGGCGAGCGACCTGACGGAAGATGCCGGTCACCACATGATCGAGGTTCTGATCCGACAACCGCGACAGCGCGTAGGCGTACTCGGGGTTGTCGCTGTAGGCGTCGTGCACCACGATCTGACCCGGTTCGACATCGGCGGTCTTGGCCACAGCCAGCCCGAACCCGTCGCGCACCACACAGAACTGACCCTCGGGCTCGGTCTCGGTGGCGCCGAACCGGATCGGTGCCCCGTGGGAGAGGCGGATCAAATGGTTCTCCGCGTCGTCCTTACGCAACACATCGAACGAGCCGTCGTTGAAGATCGGGCAGTCCTGCAGGATCTCCACAAACGACGCGCCCCGATGCTCGGCCGCCGCCCGCAGCACCTCGGTCAGGCCCTTACGGTCACTGTCGAGGGCGCGCCCGGCGAAGGTGGCCTCGGCCCCGAGTGCGAGTGACAGGGTGTTGAACGGCGCATCCACCGACCCCATCGGGGTCGACTTGGTGACCTTCCCGACCTCGCTGGTCGGCGAGTACTGGCCCTTGGTCAGCCCGTAGATCCGGTTGTTGAACAACAGGATCGTGATGTTCACATTCCGGCGCAACGCATGAATCAGGTGATTGCCACCGATCGACAGCGCGTCGCCATCGCCGGTCACGACCCACACCGAAAGATCCGGACGCGACACCGCCAAACCCGTGG
The DNA here is from genome assembly GCF_001646865.1 of Aldersonia kunmingensis. Classification (GTDB taxonomy): domain Bacteria; phylum Actinomycetota; class Actinomycetes; order Mycobacteriales; family Mycobacteriaceae; genus Aldersonia; species Aldersonia kunmingensis. The sequence goes on from NZ_LRRB01000093.1 coordinate 3,910, forward strand.
CGATACTCGGGGCACGGCCGTGGATCGAGTGGATCCCGTAGGTGTCCAGGTAATACGGGAACCGGCTCGAGCAGCCGATCCCGGACACGAACATCATGTTCTCGCGCTTGAGCCCCAACTCCGGCAGGAACGAGCGCACGGTGGCCAGCACGACGTAGTCGCCGCAGCCGGGGCACCAGCGCACCTCCTGATCGGTGGTGAAGTCCTTCGCCTTGAGCGGGGTGTCGGTCACCGGGACATGCGCGTACGACGTCAGCCCCAGGTCGGCGCCCACCAGCGTGTTCTCGTGGTCGGTGATGGTCATCGGGTACCCCCATTGCTCCGGTACGTAGCCGCGGCCAACGCCCCGGAAGTCTTGGCCTGCTCCCACTCCGCGAGTGTCCCGTCCATTGCCGCGGTAATCACCCCGACCAACTCTTCGGACGAGAACGCAAGACCCATCATCTTGGTCACAGACTGCACATCCACCAGGTACTTCGCGCGCAGCAGCAGCGCCATCTGACCCAGGTTCATCTCCGGCGCCACCACCGTCTCGTAGCGCTTCAGCACCTCGCCCAGATTCGCGGGGAACGGGTTCATATGCCGCAGGTGCGCGTGCGCGACCTTCTTGCCCGCGCGCCGCGCACGGCGCACTGCCTCGCCGATCGGGCCGTAGGACGAGCCCCACCCGATCAGCAGCAGCTCCGCCTCCCCGCTCGGATCATCCACCTCGAGATCCGGAACCGTGATGCGGTCGATCTTGGCCTGCCGCAGCCGGGTCATCAGGTCGTGGTTGGCCGGGTCGTAGGAAATGTTGCCCGACCCGTCGGCCTTCTCCAGGCCACCGATCCGGTGCTCACGGCCCGGGGTGCCCGGCACGGCCAACGGCCGCGCCAGCGTTTCCGGATCCCGCGAGTACGGCGCGAACCCATGCTCATCCGGGTCGGTCGCGGGCTCGAATCCCGGATCGATCGCACCCAGATCCGACACGCTCGGGATCGACCACGGCTCGGAGCCGTTCGCGATCGCTCCATCGGACAGCAGCAGCACCGGGGTGCGGTACGTGAGCGCGATCCGGGCGGCCTCCACGGCGGCATCGAAGCAATCCGCCGGCGACTTCGGGGCGATCACCGCGACCGGGCACTCGCCATTACGGCCGAACATCGCCTGCAACAGATCCGACTGCTCGGTCTTGGTCGGCAAACCCGTCGACGGGCCGCCGCGCTGCACATCGATGATCAGCAGCGGCAACTCGGTCATCACTGCGAGACCGATCGCCTCGCTCTTCAACGCCAAGCCCGGACCCGACGTGGACGTCACGCCGAGGGATCCACCCAGCGCGGCACCCAGGGCGGCGCCGATACCGGCGATCTCGTCCTCGGCCTGGAACGTCGTCACGCCGAAATTCTTGTGCTTCGAGAGTTCGTGCAGGATGTCCGAGGCCGGAGTGATCGGATACGTGCCCACGAACACCGGCAGGTTGGCGAGCTGCCCCGCGGCGACCACGCCGTAGGCCAGGGCGGTGTTGCCGGTGATCTGGCGGTAGGTGCCCGCCGGCAGGGTCGCCTTGGCCACCTCGTAGGTGGAGGCGAACGCTTCGGTGGTTTCGCCGTAGTTCACGCCCGCCTTGAACGCGAGAATGTTCGCCTCGGCCACATCGGGCTTCTTCGAGAACTTCTCCCGCAGGAAGTCTTCGGTCGCGCCGACCGGCCGCGAATACATCCACGACAACAAACCCAGTGCGAACATGTTCTTCGCCCGGGCGCCGTCCTTCTTCGACACACCGGACGGCTCCACCGCACCCAACGTGAGGGTGGTCATCGCGACCTGATGCACCGTGAACTCGTCCAGCGAACCATCCGTCAGCGGGTCCGCCTCGTACCCGACCTTGGACAAGTTGCGCTTGGTGAACTCGTCGGTGTTCGCGATGATCGTCGCGCCGCGCGGCAAATCCGCGACATTGGCCTTCAACGCCGCCGGGTTCATCGCCACCAGCACATCCGGGTGATCACCCGCAGTCAGAATGTCGTAATCCGCGATCTGGATCTGGAACGACGACACCCCCGGCAGCGTGCCCTGAGGCGCCCGGATCTCGGCCGGGAAGTTCGGCTGCGTCGCAAGATCGTTGCCGAAAGCAGCAGCCTCATGAGTGAACCGATCACCCGTCAACTGCATGCCGTCACCGGAATCACCAGCGAAACGGATAACCACCCGCTCCAACTTGGTGGCCTGGGTTCCGGAAGTCATCGACACCAACCTTTCAACGAATAGTCAGACATGTGTCCAAACTTGTGTCCAAACTACCGAGCTCAAACTCGTTAACACAACTCTAACGGGCGCGAACATGTCTCGTTCGAGCGCATTCTCTGCAAGAATCCCTGCCCTCGACGCGGCCCAGGAGCGGCGCGATGCGCCGTCTTCGCTGCATGCGACCGCCTTTGCGGGCATTGCCAACATCCATCGCGACAATCCGATCGAGCGTTTCGCGCCCTAGCGGGGCCTCTCGCGATTTCCTTGTGATCTCGATCACGATGAATTCAACCACCCTGGATGCAGGCGGTCAGAAAAGCGTCGGTACCGAGATCGCCGGCAACGAATCGACCTTCGAAGCGCGATCCAATTGTGGTGGTGACGATCGGTCCCCGCTGAGTCCTTGGCGCGCTATCAGCGGGTCGATCCGAGCACGCAGCCAAGCTGAGTACTCGGGAGATACGTACGCTCCGCGGCCGTACAACTGCCGGTACCTGCGAACAAGCGCAGGATGCTCCTCGGCGAGCCAGGACAGGAACCAGCCGCGGGTACTCCCCCGCAGATGCATCGGGAACGCCGTCACGCCCGATGCCCCAGCGGCCGCGATGGCTTCGAGCAACTCGTCGAGATGCCGCTCGGAATCCGTGAGATACGGAATTACCGGCGCCACCATCACGTTCACCCGGAATCCCGCGTCGGCGAAGGTCCGGATCAGTTCGAGCCTGGCCTTCGGCGTCGGCGTACCGGGCTCCACCGCGTGCTGCAACTCCGGGTCGTGGATCGCCAGCGACACCGCGATGCCCACCTCGACCCGCTGGGCTGCCAGTGTCAGCAGCGACAGATCGCGCCGCATCAGCGTGCCCTTGGTCAGGATCGAGAACGGAGTCGCCGCCTCGGTGAGTGCCCGAATGATGCCGGGCATCAACCGGTAGCGGCCCTCCGCGCGCTGGTAGGGATCGGTGTTGGTACCGAGCGCCACCCGCTCGCGGTGCCACGAGCGACGAGCCAGTTCCCGGCGCAGCACCGCCGCGATGTTCGTCTTGACGACGATCTGCGAGTCGAAGTCGCGCCCGGCGTCCAGATCCAGATACTCGTGCGTTGGGCGCGCGAAGCAATACCGGCAGGCATGCGAGCACCCGCGCATCGGATTGATCGTCCACGCGAACGGGAGCCGCGATTCCGGAGGCACCTTGTTCAGCGCGCTCTTGCACAGCACCTCGTGAAAGGTGACGCCCTCGAACTCGGGGGTCGATACCGTTCGCACGAACCCGGCCCGATCCAGCCCCGGCAAGGCTCCGTCGTCGAGATCGACCCCCAACCCCTGCCATCGCACAACCCCGAGTCGAACACTCGTTCGACGCCGATGTCAAGAGGGCGGGCGGGTCGAGTTCACCGAACCGCGCTCGCCAGCCTCGGCTTGGAGAGTTCGCCCGCGCCGGAGTAGAAGTCGACGAGATCGGCGATGCTCTGCTCGCTGCTGCGCGGCGAGTAGCCCAGCTCCTTGCCGGCCTTCGTCCGGTCGACGACCGGCGAGTGCAGGATGGCGCCGAGCGACGCGCGCGAGAGGACATCGGAGCCGAACTTCGCGCCTATCGGCTCGAGGATCGGGACGACCGCGCCGAAGAAGCTCAGCGGCAGGGTAACCACCGGACCACGACGGCCCGTGCGACGCGCGGCCGCTCGCATCGCCTGGTAAATCGTCACCATCTCCCCGCCGAGTAGGTAGTTCTCTCCCGTACGGCCGTGCTCGGCCGCGAGAGTCAGGCCGATCGCCACGTCACGCACGTCCACCAGGTCGAACCCGCCCTGAATCATGGCAGGCACCCGGCCGCGGGCGGCGTCGCGCAGCAGACCGTTGATGCGGGAGGGGCCGTGATCGACAGGCCCGTAGACGCCGGTGGGGTTGCAGATCACCGCATCGAGGCCCTTGTCGATCACCTTGCGGAGCTCGACCTCACCGAACCACTTCGACCGGTCGTAGACGGGAATCTTCGGGTCGGTCGAGCGGGACGAGGTCTCGTCGATGAATCCGCCGGCGGCGTACTGATCGAACGAGTGGATGGAGCTGCAGTGCACCAGGCGACGCACGCCGGCGGCCAGCGCCGCCTCGGCAACGTTGCCGACACCGGTGGTGTTGATCCGCCAGGCGAGATCGTTGTTCTGGGCGAGCGTGATCATCGCGACGAGGTGGTAGACGATCTCGGCGCCTTCGAACGCGTCGCGCAGCGACTCCGGGTCGAGCACATCGGCACTCTTCCAGGTCACGAGATCGGACTGGATCGCATGGGCAGGCCGGACCCGGTCGATGGCAATGACCTCATGGCCCTGCTCGACGAGCCGATCGAGGAGGTTGGTTCCAACAAACCCGGCGGCACCGGTGACAGCGACCTTCATTCCACTCCCTGGGTACGGCCGTGATCCCGGCCACTGTTTCGCCCGAGGGTAGTAGAACTTGTTCTAATTTGAAACCTGTTCTAATTCAGCCGGTAGATCCGCACCCGCTCGATCCGCCGGCTCAGGGCATCGAACTCGAACAACGCGAGCCCATGCTCCCCGCCCGTCTCGATCGACACCGTCACCATCCGACCGGCCGCCAGCGTCTTGCCCCACCGCAGGTCCGGGAGGTCTTTCAGCAGTGCGGTCGCCGTTGCCGCGCCACCGCCGCCGGGGAGTTCCACCGCGGCGTCGGCAAGCATCCGATGAACGCCGACCTCGTCGAAACTCGCAATCGCGGTCAGCAGCTCGACGGCGAGTCGCTTCGCGCGCCTACCCACTCGGACGAAGCCACGAGAGAAGCCCAGCGCGCCCGACACGCCCTGATTACCCAGCAGCTGCGGGGTAAGCACGGCGACGGCCTTGGCGCCGGGCATGCCGGCGGATGCGAGCTGCAGAACCATCGATGGCAGCTCCCAATGCGCGAAGAGGCCACGCACGGCAAGCACGCCGTTGTCATCCGCGAGCTCGTAGCGCAGATGCATGGGAATGCGGATCTCGGCTCCGGTCGACATCCGGGTCGTCACATGCAGGTCGCGGACCACGGTGTCACCGCAGACGATGTCGTGGTCCACTGCGAACGTGATCTCGTTCGGCGCGATGAAGGTCTCGTAAAACCTGCCGATCGCCGCCCGCCCGACGTGGGGACGCGACCCGACCGGATCGTTCACCGCTGCGTCGGGCGCGAAAATATCGAGCCACGCCTCGCGGTCGTGCGCGGCGACCGCCGCGGGAGAACGTTCCACGAGCGCGATCAGATCCGTTGCAGTCACACCGGGCACACTAGAACATCGCGTTCACGAGTTTGCACACCTGTAGCCACGGGTAGAATTCCCGTGTGAGCAGGGCTGTCGTTCGCGCCGTTCTCATAGCGTGCACCGCCATCGTGGCCGTCCTCGTGCCGGCGCACCCCGCTGCCGCCGGCCCCTCCTCCTGGGTGGCCGCAGCATGCGGCTCACCACCGGACCCAGCCGAGATATCGCAGATCGAGTCGCACTCGGACACTGAAAACCCTGCCGAACGGCCCTACCCTGCCGAGGCTCGAAGCCGCGATCGCCAGGCATCACGAGATCACCGAAATCCTTGTCCGCCATCGTGATTGGCGTGGTACATTCGCGCTCGGCCTGGACGGCGTCGAACAGGCGGCCGTGCTGCCGCTGCAGCGGAATCCGGTCGCCTTCAACAATCCCGAATATGCCCATCGGATCAGCCTCGAACTGCTGCGCCGGTTCCTGGTAAATGTGCACGCCGAGTTCGGTTCCGGCGCCGTCGAACCGCACTGGGCACACTTCTTCGCCCTCGCACACAACTGCACCCTGTCGCCGGGACGCGTGGCGATGGCCGGATACAACGCACAGCTCACCGTCGACCTGTCCAATTCGGTCGCGGCGATCGGGTCCAGGCAAGAGAACGCCCCGGACTATTTCAAGATCGTCGACGCGATCGCGAGCAGCGGAAATCTCATCGTGGACCGCACCAAAGCCGTCTACGGTGCGGACCTCGGTCCGCTGTGGCGGTTCTACTTCGTCGGCGAAGGACTCGACACGCTGCTGGGCAAGGGGGTCGCTACCGATCCGCTGCTGCGGGCCGCCGATGCCGGTTTCAACGTCATCGTCTTCGGCAACGGCCTTGCCTTGCAGAATCCGAACCTACGCCCGGCGACGGAAATCGAGATCGACACGCTGTGGAATTCCGTCGATATCGCCATGCAAACCCTCGCCGACCTGCGCGCTCTCTAGCGTCGAGGCGCGCGATCGACGTTCTCCACCAACGTCACTCGGCTACTATTGCGCAGGCTCGGCACCGACTGCCGAGCACAGCCGCTGTGTGCGGCTACGACGGGGGCGTCGAGACATTGGGGGGAACATGAGTTCTGTCGAAGTGGTGCCCGCTGGAATCCGCGCGTACGCGGACACCAATCAGGCGATTGCCGCTCAACTCGCCAGCGCGGCCGGTTTCGACGCGGCCGAGAACGTGGCCGCCGCGACACCGGTCTTCGGTCTGATCGGCGCGGATTTCCTGGCGATGTTCGCCCTAGCGCAGGCCAATCACGCGCAGACAGTGGGCAAGCTTTCCGCGACGTTCAACGCGAGTTCCACTGCCGCACAGACGAACGCGGCCAGCTACGAAAACACCGACAACCAGCACGGCGCCTCGCTCGACAGCATCGCGGGAGGCCTGGCATGACCGCCCCGCAGCCCGGCGTGGCTGGGCCATTCGGCGCACCTGCTCAGCCGACGGTGCTCGATGCCCTGCGGGCGAGCCCTGT
>NZ_LRRB01000272.1 GCF_001646865.1 Aldersonia kunmingensis
CCTCACTGATCGTGATGGGCCTGGCCACCTTCGTCATCGGCCTGCTGCCCACCTATGCGTCGGTCGGCATCGTCGCGCCCATCCTGCTGGTGGTCGTGCGCATCATTCAGGGCCTTGCGTTCGGTGCCGAATGGGGCGGCGCGATCCTGATGAGCTACGAACACGCGCCATGGAAGGAAAAGGGTCGTTATACCGGCATCGTGCAGGCCGGCTTCCCGGTCGGACTGCTGCTGGCCAACCTGGTCTTCCTCGGCAGCGTCCATCTCGGCGGCGACTGGGCCTGGCGTGTCCCGTTCCTGGCCAGCATCGTGCTTGTCATGGTCGGCCTGATCATCCGCTCCAAGGTCCCCGAGTCCCCGGTCTTCGAGGATGTGAAGGAGCACGGCGAGGTAGTGCGCTCACCGATCGTCGAGGTAGTGCGCACCGATTGGCGAAACATTCTGCGCGGCATCGGGCTTCGCATCGCCGAGACTGCCGGCTACGCCGTTTCGGTCACCTACATGATCTCCTATCTCCATAGTGAGGGCCTCGCGTCCAAGACCGAGACACTCACCGCGCTGTGCATCGCCGCCGGTATCGGCATCTTCGCCACCATGGGCTGGGCGCGACTCACCGACCGGATCGGCCGGCGCCCGGTATACATCTGGTCCTGCGCGTTCTCCCTGCTGTTCGGCATTCCGATGTTCCTGCTCGTCAACACCGGGCTCGTACTGTTCGTTGTCGCCACCATCGTGATCTCCTACGCGGTTTGCCAGAACTCGATGGCCGGCGCGCAGGGTGCCTGGTTCCCCGAACTGTTCCAGGCCAAGACCCGCGCATCGGGTGCATCGCTTGCGTACCAGATTTCGGCGATGGTCTCCGGCTTCACGCCGTTCATCACGACCCTGCTGTTCGTCTCGTTCGGCTGGCTCGGCCCGGCGCTGCTGTTCAGCGGCTACGCCGCCATCGGCCTGTGGGCCGCGCTCATCACCCGCGAGACCTGGGGGGCCAAGGAGCGTGCCCTGGCGGAACGAGCGGCCAATACCGAGGCAGCGGTCGAGGATAACCGGGTCGCAGCCTGAAGCGCCGATCCGTCCTCGATTCGACTCGAAATATTAAGGACAACAATGACCATCACAATGGCCGCTGAGCGTGCCACGCTCGCAGAACGCCGGCGCCGCGTCGCAGACGCCGCCTACCGGATCCGGCATCACGCGCTGAACATGGGCGAGGTGCAAGGCCAGGGATACGTCGGTCAGGCACTCGGTGCCGCGGATATGTTCGCCAGCGTCTACTCCGATCAATTGCGTTACCGCGCGGACGATCCCGAGTGGAACGAGCGCGACCGGTTCCTGCTTTCGACCGGGCATTACGCGATCGGTTTCTACGCCGCGTTGGCGGAGGCCGGCATCATCCCGGTTGGCGAGCTCGATACCTACGGCTCGGACGACTCCCGCCTGCCGATGTCGGGTATGTCGACCTACACACCGGGCATGGAGATCTCCGGCGGCTCGCTCGGGCACGGCCTGACCGTCGCGGTCGGCATGGCGCTCGGCCTGCGGTTGCAGGGCTCCGAGTCGCGGGTGATCAATTTCCTCTCCGACGGCGAACTCGATGAGGGTTCGACGTGGGAGGCCGCGATGGGTGCGAGCCATCATCGCCTCGGGCACCTCACCGCCATGGTGGATATCAATTCCCTTCAGGCGGATGGGCACACCGCGAGCGTGCTGCGTACCGAGCCGGTCGCCGAGAAGTGGGCGGCCTGCGGATGGTTCGTCCGCAGGGTCGACGGCAACAATGTCGCCGCGCTGCTCGCTGCGTTCGATGCCGTTGCCGCACAAGCCGAATCGACCGGAAATCCGTCGGTCATTCTGTGCGACACCAAGGTCGGTCGCGGCGTGCCGCTGCTGGAGAACCGCGAGAAGGCGCACTTCATGCGCATCGACGAAGACGAATGGCAGATCTGCCGCGACCAGCTCACCGCGGGCTACGAAGGAGATACCCAATCATGAGTACCGCCACCGGAACCCGGTTGCGCACCTCGGCGATGATCGCCTCGTTCGCCGATGAGGGCCAGCGCACGACCTCGGCACCCTTCGGGCACGCCCTGGTCGAGGCGGCCCGCGCCGATTCGCGCATCGTCGGTTTGACCGCCGACCTGGGCAAGTACACCGATATGCACATCTTCGCCGAGGCATTCCCCGACCGGTTCTTCCAGATGGGCATGGCCGAACAGCTGTTGCTGGGGGCGGCCGCGGGAATGGCGGAGACGGGCCTGATTCCGTTCGCGTCCACCTACTCGGTGTTCGCGGCGCGTCGTGCGTACGACTTCCTCTGTCTGGATATCGCCGAGCCCAACCTCAACGTCAATATCGTCGGCGGGCTGCCGGGACTGACCACCGGTTACGGGCCGTCTCATCAGGCCACCGAGGACATTGCGATCTTCCGCGGTATGCCGAATCTGACCATCGTCGACCCGTGCGACTCGGTAGACATCGAGCAGGCGGTGCCGCAACTCGCGGCCAGTGAAGGGCCAACCTACCTGCGCCTGCTGCGCGGCAAGGTGCCCACGATCCTCGACGAGTACGACTACGAATTCGAGCTCGGCAAGGCGAAGGTGCTGCGTCCCGGCGCCGATGTCGTGTTCGTATCCAGCGGTCTGATGACCATGCGCGCGCTGCAGGCCGCCGAGGCGCTCGCGGCGCACAACGTCGACGCGGCGGTCGTGCATACCCCGACCATCAAGCCGTTCGACGCGGAAACCGTTCTCGGCGAGATCGATTCGGACCGGCTGGTCGTAACCTGCGAGAACCACACCGTGATTGGCGGCCTGTTCGAGACGGTCGCGAGTGCTGCTGTGCGGGCTGGCGTGTCGAAGAAGATCGTGCCCGTCGGGCTCCCCGACGAGTTCCTCGCCGCCGGCGCGTTGCCCACCCTGCATGACCGCTACGGGTTATCCACGGACCGCGTTGTCGCGACCGTGCTCGAGAATCTGGGCTGACATGGAGCGAGTGACTGTCCTGCGTAGCGTACGATCGACGGTTGACAGACCAGCTGTCGACAGTCGAACACGGCGTAACGGAGGCATCATGTCCCAGGATGGGGGTTCTTTGCTCCGGCTGGAGAAGACCAGCCTGCGCCAGCAAGCCCTGATTGCCCTGCGTCGGGCGATCACGACCGGCCAACTTGCGCCGGGCACTCACCTCGTCGAGACCGAACTGTCCGAGGCGCTACACATCAGCCGCGGAACGCTGCGCGAGGCTATGCGGCAGTTGCAGCAGGAAGGGCTGATCTCTGTCGGCGATCGCGGCCGACTGTTGGTGCGGAACCTCGACACCAAGGAGATCCGCGACATCTTCCAGGTCCGCGCGGCGTTGGAATCGCTTGCTGCGCGCGAGCTGTGCGCGCAGGCGGATCGAGCGGACATCATCACCGCGCTGCGGACCGCGGTCGAACAGATGGAAGCCCACGAGAGCGCCGACCTCGATGACCGCATCGAGGCCGACCTCGCGTTCCATCGGACCATGTGCGAGCTCGCGGGGAACGAGACGCTGCTGCACTCGTGGTCGTCGTTGGAGGGCAGCATCCGGATGTCGATCATGTTCGCCGGCATGGAACGTGCCGTGCGGAACATGAATGCCAAGCGGCACTTCGACATCGTGGATGCGATCGAATCCGGTGACGGCGACAAGGCCGCGGCCACCGTGGTCGAGCACATGACGGTCGCCGCCGACGTGCTGGTCGAGGGCGCCGCCTGAGCGAAACCGCTACCGCTTCAACGGTTAGTGGGTCAGCACGATTTTTGTGATCACCGCCGCGAGCGCGATGATGATCACGAACACCGAGGCAATGATTGTCTCGCCGCCGGGCCGCTGGCCCTTGAGCCGGGCGATGACGAAGGCGATACCGCCGATGCGGGCAAGCATCACGATCTCGGCGGTGAGCTGGGCGGTCTCGGGTTCGAGCACATCGAGAATGCCGAGCAGGAGCACCACCGATGGCACAACCGCCGAGGTGAGAATCGGTACCGAGTCCCGCAACTCGGAGATCCGGAGTTCCCAGGTCACATCGGCGTGCTGACGGACGCTTTCGCCGACGGTTTCGGCGAACGCATGGGCGACGTAGGTCGAGAGCGCGGTGCCCCACACGACCGCGAGCCCGAGCCCGATGGCGGCGGGGGAGATCGGAACCAGCGCGGCGAGGATCAGGATGTTGCCGTAGATATAGGCGCTGATCCGGCTCGCCGCGTGCATGGGTTCGAGATCGGTCCGCGTCTGGAAAAGCGGTCCGTGCAGCAGGCTGCGAAACCCGGTTTTCATGCTTGTTCCACTTCCGTTTTCGGCGGGGCGTTCCCGACCGCATCCCACGGCAACCGACCGGTCGCGAACAAGGCCAAGACCGCGAGCAAGGCCGCGACAGCAAACGCGTCGCGCAGGGCGTCGAGCCGAGCGTCTTCGTTGATGTCGACGATCGCGTCTGCCGTTTCGGAAGGAACCCCTGCATCGGCAAGTGCTTGCTCGAGCTGCGTCGTCGAGACGAACGGAACGCCCGAGGCCAATTCGGTCGTTGCGGTTTGCTGGACCGAGTCGGGTACCTGCGGATTGCTCTCGATTCCGGTGATCACCGAGGTGGTGAGGCTGGCAAACAGCATCGAGCCGATGAGTGCGGTACCCAATGAGGCGCCGAGATTCGTGGCGGTGTTCTGCAAACCGCCGACATCGGCGCTCTGCTCGATCGGTACCGCGGAGACCGTCACCGCGCCCAGCTGCGAGGACAGCGCGCCGAGCCCGAAGCCCATGAACAGCATCGGAATCATGACTACGGCGGCATTCGCGCCGGGATCCATTCCGGCCACGAGTATGAGAATGCCGATGATCATCGAACCGAGCCCGATCCGCACAATCCGGCGGGGGTGCGCGTTCGGGCGGAGCTTCGGAATCCCGATGGCCGCGATGACGAGCGCCACCGACAGCGGAAGCACCCGCACGCCGGTCTCGAGTGCACTGAGTTCGAGCACCACCGACAGGAACAGCGGAATGGTGAAGAACACTCCCGCCTGGATGAGGAACTGAGCAAAGAACATCATCAGGCCGCCGGTCAGCTGCGAGTTGCGCAGCAGCGCGGGAGGAATCAGTGGATCCTTCCCCGCCTCGGACAAGTGCGTCTGCCGGCGGACGAATGCGTACATCACGAGGAGACCGCCGATGATCAGCCAGATCACGGGGGAGGTGCCCGCGATCTCCGGCCCATCCGGCTTCGGCAAAACCCAGCCCCACTCGCTCGAGCGCAGGACGCCGAAGACGATGGCGCCCAGGCCCACGACCGAGAGCGCGGCACCGACCACGTCGAGTCGAGTCGGTGTGGGCGGAACGTCGCTGATCTTGCGAAGCACGAGCAGGATCAGCACAACGATGACGACCTCGCCGGCGAATACATACCGCCAGGACGCGAATGTGGTCACCGCGCCACCGAGCAGGGGACCCACCGCGACCGCCGCCGCACCGGCGGCCGCGATCAATCCGTACGCCGCGGTGCGGCGTTCGGTGGGGAAGTTCGCGGCAACGAGGGAAACGATCGCGGGCATGATCAATGCAGCACCGATACCCTCGAGCAGCGACCAGCCGATCAACAGGACCGTGAGGTTCGGGGCAAGCGCCGTCGTCATCGAGCCGACGCCGTAAATGACCAATCCGATCGCGAATGCCCGACGTCTGCCGAGCATCGCGCCGATCTTGCCACCGGTAATCATGAGGCTGGCCATAACCAGCGTGTACAGCGTGATCGCTGTCTGAATGCCGGTGATGGTGGTGCCGACATCGGCGGCGACGCTGGCCATCGACACGTTCATCACAGAACTGTCCAGCGTCATGAGGAACTGACCCGCAGCCAGCACCGTGAGGACCAATCCCGAACCGCTGCGTACCCCGGCCGCGGTGGCGTCACTGCCGCTCATGGAACTCCCCTCGCCCGGTGTTGGTGTCATCGGGACTGATGGCCCGTTCATTCAAACACCAGCCAACACCTGACGCCGGGCAACTCGCGAAGAAATTGGGTTTACGCCTTGCGCCGTGCAGAAATTCGCCGTCGCGAGTTCGCTTGTACGCTGATAGGATTTTCGCAAATTACTTTGGAATATTTTGTTGCGACAACGGATTACGACGGATTGTCGCGGAGGGAGTCCACGACGATGGCCAGACTTTCACCGATTTCCAGGCAGGACTGGTCGCCGGACATGGTGGCCTTTATGAGTGAGTACGGCGCAATTGTCAAGGGGGAGCGCAACAACGAGGGGCGGCCGAGTGCGGCGAACCTACTCGGGACGTTCGCCCATCATCCGGATCTGACCCGCGCCTTCCTCACCTTCAACGGTCATATTCTCAACGGCGCAACAATTACCGAGCGCATCCGAGAACTATTGATTCTCCGGGTCGCTCATCTTCGTCAGTCCGATTACGAATGGGCCCAGCACACTTTGCTTGCCGGCGACGCGGGATTGAGTGCGGAGGAGGTTGCACGGGTCACAGAGGGGCCGAACGCCCTGGGTTGGTCCGCCCTCGATCGGAGCCTGCTCCGCGCCGCCGACGAACTGGTGCTCGACGGAGTGATCGGCGAGGTGGCGTGGGGAGAGCTGGCCGCGGAGTTCGATGATCGTCAGCTGCTCGACATTGTTTTCACCGTGTGTGCCTACGAACTGTTGGCCAAGGTCTTGCGTTCGGTCGATGTGGAGCCCGAGGCCGATCTCGTCCAGTACCTCCCCGTCCGCCGCTGACCCGTTTGGAGCGCACTCCAGAGTGCAAATTGTGCAAACGGGTGCAATACTTCGCCCCGATCAACAAGTTTTGCACCCGTTTGGAGCGCACTCCTGAGTGCAAACCTTGTTCTCGAGTGCAAAACTTCGCACCCGGGAACACAATTCGCACACGGGAAGCGGCCGGACCGTCAGGTGTTGCGGCCGCCGTTGACGCCGATGACCTGACCGGTGATGTAGCCGGCCTCCTCGCTGGCGAGGAACGCGCACGCGGCAGCGACATCCTCGGGCTGGCCGATACGCCGGACCGGCGTGCGCTTCTCCTGCGACGCGATATGGACTCGCCCGCGCGCCACCGTCTCCCGCAGCATCGGGGTGTCGATGAACCCCGGCGGAATCGTGTTGACCGTGATCCCGTGCGGTGAAAACTCCAGTGCCAGTACCTTCGTCAGGCCGACCACCGCGGACTTTGCCGAGACATACGCCGCCATCTCGGGCGCGCCACTGTGCACGCTGGAGGAGGAAATGTTGACGATGCGTCCCCAGCCCTCTTCGATCATGTCGGGCAGCACGGCCTGACAGCAGTCGAAGGTTCCGGTGAGGTTGATCGCCAGCACACGATTCCACGTCTCGGCAGTGAGTTCGAGAAATGGTCCTTCGGTGCTGAAACCGGCGCTGTTCACCAGAATCGCGGGACGACCGAGCCGCGAGCGGACCTCGGCCACACCGGCGTTGATGCTCGTCCGGTCGGTGACATCCACACAAATGCCGACAGCTTTGCCGCCGTCGCTCTCGATGGCCGACGCGGCCGCGACGGCCGCGTCGGCGTTGACATCGAAGATCGCGACCATCGCACCGCCGCTGGCTAGGCGGCGTGCGATGGCGGCACCGATTCCGGACGCACCACCGGTGACGATCGCTGTGCGACCGATCATTTGATGGGTTCGTGGCCCACGAGCGTGCTGCGGTGCATCCGCCGCGGCTTGTTCCGGTCGAATTCGCACGCCCGGTGCAACAGCCCGCAGTTGTCCCAGATCACGAGGTCACCGACCGACCAGGTGTGCTTGTACACGAGATCCGGCGCCGTTGCGCGCTCCTCGAGATCGAGCAGGAGTTTGCGGCCCGCGTCGAGGTCCATGTCGACGACGCGGTCGGCGTTCGCGCCGATGACCAGTGACTTGCGGCCTGTCTCGTGGTTCCACACGAGAGGGTGTTCCCGCGTCGGCACGCGGGCCCAGTTGGCCTCCTGCTCCTCGGTGGGATTCGGATGCCCGCGCCGCTGAATCGAGGCCATCGAGTGCACCACCCGCAGCTTCTCGAACTCGTCCTTCTCGTCGTCGGAGAGCGCGTCGTAGGCGGCGTACGTGCTTGCGAACGCGGTTTCGCCACCCTTCTCCGCCGTGATGTGCGCGCTCATGATCGACGCCCGCGCCGGGATCGGGTCGAGGAAACCGTCGAGATGCCAGTAGTCGTTGCTCTCGAAGTATCGCCGGTTCGGGTTGTCAGGCTCGAAGCTGATCACCATGACCTCGGGCACCTCGTACTTCGGGAACAGCACGAGGTCGCCTAGCCGCCGGCAGAACGCGACCTGCTCGGCGTCGGTGAGGTGCAGTTCCCGAAAGAGCAGAACGCCGTTGTGCTCGAGTGCGTCCATGCATGCCGCGGGGATGTCGGGATCGTTGATCAGCCGGTCGGCGTCGGCGTCGAGAACCTCGACGCCGACCTTGTCGCTGAGTTTCTTCGTCTCAATCACAGGCATCTGGTACTCCTCAGGCTTCCGCGGGCACGTAGCCGAGAATGCCCTTGACCTCGACGTACTCGTCGAAACCGAATTCGCCCCACTCGCGCCCGTTGCCACTGCGGCCGTAACCGCCGAAGGGGCAAGCGAAGTCGAATCCGCCATTGATCGCGACCGATCCGGCACGGATCCGGCGAGCCACCGCACGGGCAGCATCGAGATCCGCGCCGGAGACCGCGCCGGCGAGGCCGTACTCGGTGTCGTTGGCGATCTCGACCGCGTGGTCGATGTTGTCGTATCCGATGATGACCAGCACTGGCCCGAAGATCTCCTCGCGCGCAATGGTCATGTCGTTCTTGACATCCGCGAAGACCGTCGGCTTGACGTAGAAACCCTTGGTCACGCCCTCCGGGCGGCCAAGCCCACCGGCAACCAGCGTCGCGCCATCGTCGATGCCCTGCTGGATGAGCGCCTGGATCTTGTCGAACTGCGACCCGGCGACCACAGGCCCGATCACGGCATCGCTATTCGGGTCTCCGACTGTCACGCCGGCCGCTGCCTGCTCGGCGACCGCGATCGCCTCCGCCATACGAGCGGCGGGAACCAGCATTCGCGAAGGAGCGCTACAGGTTTGACCGGAGTTGAGCATCATTGTGACGACGCCCGCACCGACACTCTCGGCGAACGCTGCGTCGTCGAGAATGATGTGCGGGCTCTTCCCGCCGAGTTCCTGCGTCACTCGCTTGACGGTCGGCGCCGCGTTCTTGGCAATCTCGACGCCAGCGCGGGTCGAGCCGGTGAACGAGATCATGTCGACATCCGGATGCGACGAGAGCGGCACACCGACGCCCGGGCCATCGCCCTGAACGAGGTTGAACACGCCTGCGGGCACGCCGGCGGCAGCGAGGATCTCGGCGAAGACCTGACCTGTGAAAGGCGAGCGCTCGGAAGGCTTGAGCACCATGGTGTTTCCGGTCGCCAGGGCCGGGAACACCTTGACCGCAATCTGGTTCATCGGCCAGTTCCACGGTGTGATGAGGCCGCAGACACCGATCGGCTCTTTGACAATCAGGCTGTTCCCGCGCAGTTCCTCGAAGGTATAGCGCTCGAGCACCTCGATGGCCGTCGCGATGTGCCCGGCCCCGAGATTGACCTGAAAGCCGTTGGCGAGTTCACTCGGCGCGCCCATCTCCTCGGTCAGCGCGGCCGCGAGGTCGCCTGCCCGGTTCTGGTACTCGGCGGCGATATTGCCGAGCAGTTCCAGGCGATCCGCGACGCTCGATGCCGACCAGGCCGGGAAGGCGGCCCGCGCGGCCTTCACCGCGCGGTCGACATCCGCTGCCGAACCGTTGGCGACCCGCCCGGCGACCTCCTCGGTGGCCGGGTTGATGACGTCAAACGTCTGCGGCTGTGCGGGATCGATCCACTCGCCGCCGATGTAGAACTTCAGGTATTCACGCATGATTCGTCGCTCCTTCCGAGCAGCTCACTGCTGGCCTTCCGCGTACCACGTGCGGAACTCGTCGTAGCTCGGCATTTCCTCCGAGTTGGCCTTGGGGTCCACCGCGACGTGGATGACGCCGGGCTTGCCACTGGCATAGGCGCGCTCGATCGCGGGCGCAATGTCGCCGTCCTTCTCGACATACTCCCCGTAGCAGCCGAAGCCCTCGGCGACCTTGTCCAAGCGGGTGTCCTTGCTCCAGTGCACGCCGGTTTCGAGCGAGCCGTGGCCGAAGGTGCGCTTGTACACGCCGACCTCGAGGCCCCATGCGTAGTCGCACGCGACCACGCACACAAGCGGAAGATTCAGCCGAACAGCTGTTTCCAGCTCAGCGATCTGGAACTGGAACGACGAGTCGCCGGTGATGAGCATGACGGGCCGCTTGCCGCCGTCGGCGACCGAAGCGCCGATCGCGTAGGGGAGCCCGGTGCCCAGGTGGCCGAAGTTCTGATTCCACATCACGTCGTGCGGCTTGGCCTGCGAGTAAGTCCAGCCGAAGATCGTGGTGGCACCGCCGTCGCGCGCCATGATGCCGTTGCTCGGGAACGCCTTGGTGGCCTCCACGATCAATCGGGCCGGATGCACGGGTGTGGATCCGGAAGGTGCGGTCTCGGCCAGCTCGGTGAGGCGCTGCGCGTCCTGCTCGATCCAGCGCGCCAGTTCGGGGGTGGCGGTGCGGGGTGTGTCCTTCAGGGCGTCGACCAGCTGCGGCACTACCGCGCGCAGGTCGCCGACCAGCGGCACATCGATC
>NZ_LRRB01000003.1 GCF_001646865.1 Aldersonia kunmingensis
CCACGCTGCGCAGGTCGAGGACGACCGACTTCTTGCCGCGGTTCCAACGCAGGTGCATGAAGGCCGGTCCGTCCGGATCGCCGATCGCCCGACTGCCCCCGACACGGACGGGATCGCCCGTGGCCGATTCGACTTTGATCACTTCGGCGCCGAGGTCAGCGAGGTGCCCGCCCAGCGAGGCCGGCGCCAACTGGGCGACCTCGAGGACCCGCACGCCGTCCAGCAGCGAGAATCCGCTCATCGGTTGCTTCCTTCCAGGTCTTTCGAGATGTTCTGCGTCTGTTCGGGTTTGAGTTCCACCCAGAGCCCGTCGACATCGGCGACGAGGACGTCGCCGTGGTACATCGTGCCGCGCATGAAGCGCTTGCGGCCCTGTTGTCCAACGAATTCGGCCGTTACGTCGAGTTCGGCATGCAGCGGCGCGGGCGCGCGGAAGTTCACGTTCAGATATGCGGTGCGGCCCCAGGGCCGGCCCGCGCTGTTCGCCAACCGGGCGAGGATCTCGTCGAAGATCAGTGGCGTGACCCCGCCGTTCATTGCGTACCGGCCGGAGTGGAACCGCCCGATCGTCACCCGGCCGGACGCGGTGGTTTCGGTGACCATGTCGATGTGCAACTTCGGCGCGAGTGCCTGTCCGTGGCCGGCAAGATCCCAGCGCTTCCCCGAGATCTGGGCGTCCTCGTCGACCTCGAACTCCCGCATTAGTCGCGCGATCACGCGCAGTGCATCTGCTGCCCCGGCGGCGCCCGACGGCGACGGGCGACTGCGGGTGACCGCTTCCTGGACCTCGCGTAGAGCCTCGATCAGGTCCGCGTACTCGTCGCCGGAATCGGTTGTCGGGCAGAACGGGTCGTCCCAGGACGGGTTCCAGATATCGACCGTTGCAGTCGATTGGGTTGGGTTGTCATCCTTCATCGGGCCGACACCCCATTCCGATCACGGGAGAAGAACCCGGCGAAAAGATCGGCGATCGGGCGGGGACGCAGCGTGCTGCGGGACACGGCATTCTCCCGGTCGTAGCGCGCCCGCAAGTCCCGTCCGTGGCCGCCGAGCAGGAGCGCCTTGATCTCGCGCAGCGCCTCCGGCGGCTGTTCGGCGAGCTGGATCGCCGCGGCAAGGGCCGCCGCCTCGACATCACCGTCCGCAGCGTAGCGAGTGAGCAAGCCGATCCGGTATGCCTCGTCGCCCCCGACGGCCCGTGAAGTCATCAGCAGGTCCCTCGTCTGCCCGGCACCGACCAGGCTGTCCAGGAGCCAAGTCAGGTTCGCCCCACCGTAGCGGGCGGCGGTGACGGTGAACCGGCTCGCCGGTCCCCCGACCCGCAGGTCGGAGCATGCAGCGATGATGGTCCCCGCGCCATGCGCCGCACCGGCGACGGCGGCAACGGTCGGTTTCGGGAACATGAGGTAGCGCCACAGCAGCTCCTCGCGTTCGAGCATCGCGTCCATGGTCGCCTCGGCCGACATCGCAGCGAGTTCGGTGAGGTCGTAACCGGCGGAGAAGGCGTCCGGACCTGCACCGGTGACGATCACTGCGCGGACGTCGTCGTCGCCGGCGGCGTCGGCGAGCACCGCGTCGAGCTCCCGCTGCAGGGCAAGGGAGAGCGCGTTGCGCACGTCCGGGCGGTTCAGCGTCAACCGGAGTACGCCCGATGCGGGAGCGTCCCGAAGCAGGTCGGTCATCGGGTTACCGAGCCGCAGCGAGCTGCGCGGCGCGTTCGCGGTCGAGCGCCTCGACGTCGCCGGCGACCATGTTGTGGAAGAGCTGTCCGGGCAACTCGTTTCGGCCGTAGATCAACTCGTCGACCTGTCCGAACGCGGCGTTCTCGGTGATGGTCTTGGTGACCAACCAGTCCTCGGCATGCAGGGTCTCCATCAGCAGGTCCCAGTTCTTCTCGAGGATCCGTTCCTCGCGTGGGGTCTCGGGCTCCTTCGGGGACAGCAACCGGATGGTGCAGTAGCTGACGTTCGGATCGTCCTTGTCCGGGACGATGGTCCAGATCTCGAAATGGTTCGGTTCGGTGACCAGCATCGTGCCCGGGTAGATCGTGTAGTTCGCGAGCGAGTAGTCGCGGACGTCGAAGCTGTCCGGGTCGGCGTCGCGAACCTCGGTGATGGCTTTGCGCGCCACCACGAGTCGCCACGACCGGTCCACCACGTCGAGTGCGGTGATGTTGCCCTCGAGGTAGTTGCACACGGTCTTCGTGTGCAACTGGCACAGGTGGTAGGAGTCCTGCACGCCGTCGACGGCGATCTTCCAGTTCATGTCCAGCTTCCAGGTCTCCTTGCGCACCTGGTACGAGTCGGTCATGCCGGTATCGGTCACCTCCGCGTCGTGCTTGGCGCCGAGAACCGTGGCGATGTCGAGGTCGGCGCCGACCGTGGGTACCACCCACACCAGGCCGTGCCGGACCTCGCACGGGAACTCGACGAGGCCGTACTCGTTGCGGTCCATGCCCTCGAAGCCCTCGGCGTGCGGGAGTCCGCGCAGCGCACCGTCCTTGCCGTAGGACCAGTTGTGGTACGGGCAAGCGAAGACGCGCTTGCAGCCCGACTCACCGAACTCGACCTTGGATCCGCGGTGCCGGCAGACATTCGAGAAGGCCTTGACGCTGCCGTCGCTCTGCTTCACAACGAGCAGCGGGGTGCCGATCAGTTCGGTGGTGAGGAAGTCACCGGTCTTCGTGAGCTCGTCGACGTGGGCAACGATGTGCGGGAATCGCCGCACGACGTCGCGCTCCTTCGCCGCGAGTTCGGGGTCGTTGAACACCGAGAACGGCACGCGGAGCAGGTCGTCCGCGTAGTCGGTGGTGTCGTTGTCCACGTGGGCGATGAGCCGCTGCGTGAGCCTGATCTTCTCGTCGCGCTGCATGCCTCCACAATGACACATGAGACAATCACTGTCTAGCGTCTTATCGCGGCTGATTCGCGATACGGTACGAGGGTGGAACAGACCGACAACGACGGTTCGGCCGACGTACGGATGAAGATCTTGACCGCCGCCGAGGCGTGCTTCGAAAGATTCGGCATCAATAAGACGACGATGGAGGACGTCGCCCGTGGCGCCGCCATGTCACGCGCGACGGTGTACCGATATTTCGCCGACCGTGACAGCCTGATTCTGGAGTCTGTTGTCCGACGGGCCAGGATGAACATGGAACCGGCGCGGGCCCACATCGCGCAGTGGCCAACTCTCGAAGAGCGGATCGTCGAAGGCATCTGCCAGAACGTGCGCAGGGGTCACCGCGACCCGGTGATGCACCTGCTGGTGTCACCCGACGCGATGACGCTGGCAACGTCGCTCTTGACGACGTCCGGCAAAGCCCTCGAGTTGACCCGCGAACTATGGGAGCCGATCTTGCGGGAAGCTCAGCAAGCGGGTGAACTCCGCGACGATATCGACCTGGAGATGTTGTGCGAGTGGATTTCCGAGCTGGAAATGATGTACATCAGCCAGGAACGTGACGATGCGGATGCGCTCGACCGCTTCCGCGAGAAGCTGCGACAGTTCCTGGTGCCGGCGCTGCTGAGCCGTTGACGGAGTCGCGCCCCTTGTTACGTTTTTGAGGGCTGGCGACGCGAACGCCGGGCCGGCGCCTTTCGCTCGGCCGGGTGCGGCATGAACGCGGGCAACACGAACTGTCGCATCATCTGCCGGACTTCCGGATCGTCGGGCTCCGCTTTGTCCAGTCGCGGAACGAGCATCAGCTGTACCAGGGTGATCCACACACAGGCCTCGTCGGTGGAGATGTCGTCACGCATCTCGCCGCGGGCTTTGGCCTCGTCGAATATCGGCCCCCACAGCTCCTTGGTGAGGCTCGTCGCGAGGGGAATCGTGTCGATCCACGACTCGCCGCCGACACGTTCGGGGGTGACGAGGATCCGCACGACCGGATCCCGGATGCCGTCGTACACCAGGAAGATGAGTCCCTCGATGAGGGAGTCCTCGAATGTCTCGCACTCCAGCAAGAACATTCGACCCCGATCGAGTGTCTGGTGCGCACGCCACCGAATCAACTCGGTGATCAGGGTGTCGCGATCCTGGAAGTACCGATAGACGGTGGGGCGCGACACCCCTACGGCCTGCGCGATGTCTTCCATCGTCGTCTTCGACATCCCGTACCGGAGGATCAACGATTGGGCCGCATCGAGGATCTGCAGCCGAGCGGCCTCCGCGTCGGAGCTCAGCACGCCGGTGCTCTTCCTTCTTGCCATCGCCGTCTCCAGATACCTTCCGTGTCCGCGACCCAAACGAGCCAGGCGTTACAAGTGACGGTACACGTTCTGCGTCGGTTGCGACGCCAACCGCGGTCCGATTAATTCGGTCAGCGGACCTTTTCGAATCGATCGGCAACGTCGTCGTATTCCACTCGAATGCGGGCCTTGTCCAGCTTGCCGCTCGGCAGCCGCGGCAAAGGTTCGTCGCGAACGACGACATAGCGAGGAACCTTGTAGTCGGCTAGCACCTCGGCACAGCCGGCGATGATCGACTCCGCTCCGAGTTCGCCTGCGGCGGTGACGATCGCTGCGGGTGTTTCACCGAATCGCGAGTCTTTCGCCGCGATCACCACGACCTCCTCGACGCCGCCGAATCCGGAGATGACGGATTCGATCTCGACCGGTGAAATGTTGATGCCACCCGAGATGATCAGATCCTTCAGCCGGTCGACGAACATCAACCGCCCGTCCGGGTCACGTTTGCCGAGGTCACCACTATGCAGCCAGCCGTCACGCAGTGCCTGCGAGGTGGCTTCGGGCGCCTCCCAGTAGCCGGGAGTGACGCCGGGACCACGCAGCAGGATCTCCCCCTCTGCGCCGGGTTCGCATTCGGTGCCTTCGGCGTTCACGACCTTCAACTCTGTGAAGATCGAACCCGAACCGCAGGTGTCGGGATGCTGCGCGGACTCGGACTCGAGCGTCGCGGTCGCCACGCCACCGGCCTCGGTCATGCCGTAGATCTGCCGCAGAGCGACGCCCTTGGCCGCCCACGCCTCGAGGAGCGGAACCGGGACCGCGGCGCCGCCGACGATGGCCGTCCGCAGGGACGACAGGTCGGCATCAGCGAACTCGGACGCGCCCGCGAGGGCCTGGAAGATCAGTGGCACACCGAAAATCGCCTGGATCGACTCTCGCTCGAGAATTCGCACCGCGCGCGCGGGATCGAGTTCGCGCTCCACCACGATCGTGCCGCCGAGCACGATCGACATCACCAGGCCCCATACGAGTCCCGGCGTGAACGCCAGCGGCAGTACCAGCAACGTCCGCGAACCCGGGCGTAGTCCTTCCTCGGTGAGCGATGCCTCGAAGACGATGTTGAGCAGTGTGCGATTGGTGCAGATCACGCCCTTCGGGAGTCCAGTCGACCCGCTCGTGAACAACAGCGCAACCGGATCGTCGGGATCCCGGTCGATCCGGTAGTCATCGGCATCGCCGTTGCGCAGGGCGTCGATATCCTCGAACGAAATCCGCCCGAACTCGGCCCCGCGGCGTTTCGCCTCGTCGAGTTCATCGTCGAATCCCGTTGCGACCAAGACGAGATCGACACCGGCCTCGGTGATCACCTTGTGCAGTTCGGCGCCCTTGAGCCGGCTGTTGAGCGGGACCAGCACCGCGCCCGACTTCAGCACGCCGAGTGCCGCGACCGGCCACTGCACCGAGTTCGGCGACAACACCGCCACGCGCTGTCCGGGCCCGATGCCGGCACTCGCGATGCGTCGCGCGACGCGGCTCGTCCAATCCTGCAGTTGCCGATACGTGACCGTCTCGTCGGCGACGACAATCGCACGCTCGTCCGGCTTCGTTGCGGCCCACCACTTCAGGGCGGACCCGACGCTGAGTGCCATGATTCTCCAAATCGTGTTCGACGACGAGCGGTCGATTCGCTCCCGACGTTTCGGTCAGTTAGTGGGTGTGAAAGTGATCGGTAGCCGGACGCAACCGCGTACCTGAGTTGCGTGCATGATCGGCGGATCATCCTGTACCAGTGCGTAATCGGGCAGGCGGCGATGAATCTCGGCCATTGCGATGTTGAGTTCGATGCGGGCGAGATGGGAGCCGAGGCAGCGATGCGGTCCGGCTCCGAACGACAGGTGCCGGTTCGGCGTCCGATCCACGAGCAGCTTGTCGGGCTCGTCGAATTCGGTGCCGTCCCGGTTCGCCGAACACAGCATCACGATGAGTTGCTCGCCCTCGGCGATACGAACACCGCCCAGTTCGACATCCTTGGTGGCGCGGCGACCGGCGATCACGGCGGCTTCGATCCGCAGAATCTCTTCGACCGCGGTGGGGATCATTTCCGGATCGGCGACGATCTCGGCGCGCTGCGCCGGATTGTTGGCGAGGTGCACGATCCCCCATGCCAACGAACCCTGCACCGTGTGCAGGCCCGCAATGAGCAGCAGGAAGAACATCCGGTAAAGCTCTTCGTCGGTCAGCAGCCGAACCCCGTCCGCCATCTCGATCGGGGTGTTGATGATCTGTGCGGTGAGGCTGTCCCCCAGATCCTCGCCGGCGCGCACCCTTGCCACGATCGCACCGAAGTACGCGAAGATCTGGTTGGCGGCATCCTCGC
Source organism: Aldersonia kunmingensis (assembly GCF_001646865.1). Lineage (GTDB taxonomy): Bacteria > Actinomycetota > Actinomycetes > Mycobacteriales > Mycobacteriaceae > Aldersonia > Aldersonia kunmingensis. The sequence continues at coordinate 6,571 of NZ_LRRB01000003.1, forward strand.
GCGCCTTCGCCGATTCGGCCTCACTCGCGCCGGGAATCCCCTGCAGTGCGATATCGGTCGCTTCGGTGAACATCGCCGCGTCGTCGAGCGGCCAGCCCATCAGCGCAAGGAACACCCGGGTTGGTAGTTCGTGTGCGAACTCGGTGATGAACTCGGCGTGTCCGCGGGCCGCGAACTCGTCGATGAGTTCGTTGACCACCGCTCGAATCTGCGGCTCGAGCTCCTTCATCCGCTTCGGGCTGAACAGTGGCTGCAGCGCATGACGGTAGTAGGTGTGCTCGGGCGGATCGAGTTCGATGGGGATGAACTTCCCCTGGCCCGCGTTCACGAGGTTGTTCGGGTAGCTGGAGAAGGTCTCGGGGTCGCGCAGGACCTCGTGAATCTCCTTGTACCGCGTCACGATCCAGTGTCCGCCGTGGGCCGTGGAGTAGACCACCGGTCCACGTTCGCGAAGTGCCGCGGCACGCTCCTGGAACACGTCCACGGGCATGGCCAGCGACTGGTCGTAGACGTCGAAATCGACGACGAGGTTCTCGGGTAGGTCTGTAACGGTCACGTTCTCAGCCTTCTGTTTTCGGTGATGCAACGATGCTCAACGCCCGTTCCGGGCACATATCGACGACGGCACGCAGGTGCGTGCGCGCGTTTGCGGGAACAGGGTCCACGAGGACGAGCGGGTAGCCCTGGTCGTCGCTGTCGACAAGTTCGGGCGCTTCCCCGTAGCACAGTCCATGTCCAGCACACGCCTGCCGATCGATCGTGAGCGAGACCGGAGGATTCTCCGCATCGGTATTCGGCATCGTCGCGCTCGGGTTCACTCGCCGAGCAATCCCGGCTGGGGGGCGTCTTCCTCGAAGGTCATGGCGACCCGGGACAGCGTTCCACCGTCGGTGGCGGGCAGCGTCAGCCCGGAGATGTAGGCCGAATCGTCCGAGACGAGGAATAGGGCAACCTTGGCGTTGTCGACCAGCGAGGGCGGACGCCGCAGCTTGAGCGGGATCGGCGACACGCCGGCATCCCACGGTCCGGCCGACTCCTCGTAGGACTGACCGACCACCGGCGCACCCGCTTCCATCAGGAAGTTGGGTGACATGCCGTGAGTGGGGGCGATCGCGTTCACGCGAATGCCATAGCGACCGAGGTCGAGACTCAGGCCGCGGACGAGTCCGTTCACGCCCGCCTTGGTCGCCGAGTACATCGCGATGCTGTGGTACGCGGCGAATGACGCCGCCGAGGACGTCGCCAGGATCGTGCCGCCGCCGTTTGCCCGCATTGCCGGCACGGCCGCCTTGCACGAGTACACGACACCACTCAGGTTGACACCTAGCACATGCTGCCAGTCGGCGTCGGTCAGGTCCTGGAACTCGACCTGCTCGCCGCCGGCCACGGACGGGACACCGCCGCGGGACACCACGCCGGCGTTCGCCCACATGATGTCGAGCTTCCCGAATTCTTGAACCGTCGTCTCGACGGCCCCGTACACGGCGGCCTCGTCGCTGACGTCAGCGGTGACCGCGATCGCGCTACCACCCTGCTGCTCGACCAGTTTCACTGTCTGCTCGGCACGTTCGCCGTCGATGTCGACGACGGCCACCCGTGCGCCCTCGCTCGCGAACAGCTGTGCGCCCTGGCGCCCGAGTCCGGATCCAGCGCCGGTGATGATGGCGACCTTGCCCTCAAGCTTCATCAGATTTCCTCTTTCGTGTGATGTTTTTTTCGCGTCCAGCCGCACCAATCGGCTGTGCGACGCGGGACTCGAGCGGGGCCTTGCGATAGTTGGCCGAACCGCCCTGGGACTGCTTTTTATCTTATGCCATTAGATAATTTGGGTCAATTGTCTTTCTCGTTCCGGTTCTGCACAAACAGGATTCGTCGCATGCCTGGCGATCGTCACCATCGCATCGATATCGACCAGCTTCGCCCGCGGCCTGCCTGCGGCGCGCCCGGCGGCGCGCTCATGGGCGTCGATCGCCTTCCAGTTCGCGTAGCCGAGCCAATCCGGCTGCCGCCGCTGCACGAGATCGGCCAGATCGGATCGGCCCCGCCGGGGTGCGGCGAGAAGGCCCGATCGGAAGTCCGCCACGAGGTGGCGGACGGTCTCCGCCGAGCAGGACTTGTTGGTCCCGATCACTCCCGACGGTCCTCGCTTCAGCCAACCTGCCGTGTAGACCCGCGGCACCACGCGACCGGTGGCCGGATCGAGTACCCGCCCGCCGGCATTCTCGATAGTGGAACCGGGTCCGGCGGACGGGAGTCCTGCCACGCCGACACTCCGGTAACCGACCGAACGCAGCACCAGGCCGCATTCGAGCTGGTCGAAATCCCCCGTCGGCTCGGCCACCAATGCCGAATCCGACCCAGCGGAAAGACCGTTGCGCACGAAGCGAACGCCTTCCACTTTGTCCGTTCCGAGTATCTCGACGGGTGAACGGTGGAATTGCAAATTGATCCGGCGCTGCGCGGATTCCTTCGAGCGCATGGCGTATTCGTCGATCAGGCTGGTTTTCATCGCGACGATGGGGTCGTCGTGCACACGATCGCCGAGTGCAGCATTCTCCGCGGTAACTGCAAGGCCGGGGACCGTCCCGAGTCCTAGTAGTTCCGGGGTGGTGAAGGCCGCCTGCGCTGGTCCGCGGCGGCCGACGACCACAACCTCCCTGATCCGGCTGTGCGACAACGCCTCGAGCGCATGCTCCGCGATGTCGGTGCGGGCGAGGTCCGCAGGGTCTGTCACGAGAACGCGGGCGACATCGAGTGCCACATTGCCGTTGCCGATGACCACGGCGCGCTCGCCGGACAGATCGAACCGTGCGTCCGCGTACTCGGGATGGCCGTTGTACCAGGCGACGAACTCGGTGGCAGAGTGACTGCCGGCGAGGTCCTCGCCCGGAATGTTCAGACTCCGGTCCTTCGGCGCTCCCACGGCATAGATCACTGCATCGTGGTGCTCGAGTAGTTCCTCGTGGGTCAGGTCGCGGCCGGCCTCCACGTTCAGGTACAGGTCGACGTTTCGCCGACCGACCGTCTGCGCGAACGCTTTTGCGACGGCCTTGGTCGACTGATGGTCGGGTGCAACGCCGAACCGGACAAGCCCGAACGGGGTCGGAAGCTTCTCGAAGATCGACACCTCCACCCCGGCACCCAACTGAGCGCAGAGTTCTTCTGCCGCATAGCAAGCCGAGGGGCCCGAACCCACGATCGCGACCCGCAACAGCGCGTTCGAGTCCATCCGTTCGACGACGGTGGCCGGGGTCGAATCCGGTGCCGGTTCCGGCCGCCCGCTCGCGTAGTACGCGGCGTTGAGCTCACCGAACCGTTCCTGGTCGGCATCCAGATCGAAGTCGGCGACGATGGCCTCAACCGGACACACATCGACACACGCCCCGCAGTCGATGCATGTCTGCGGGTCGATGTACAGCATCTCGGCGCGCCCGTAGTCGGGTTCGCCGGGTGTCGGGTGAATGCAGTCGACCGGACAGACCGGTACACAACTTGCGTCGCTGCAACAGGATTGGGTGATCACGTGGGCCATTGCGCCCCTATCGCCGAGGAGCGGATCGGGGGTTGGATCCGCAGATTTGTGAACTGGTTATCAACGTTACAAATGACGTTATCTGTAATACGAATCAGTGTCAAGGGTCACACCAGTGGGGTTGCCGCCGGACCACTCCCACGGGCGTCGCCCCACGATCACGTCGGACAGGGGCTTGTGCAAAGAACCTAACGGCTTTAGGCTACGCTGGCGTACTGTGAACCACCTCACACGTGTTCTTCGCGCTCAGCGCGGTTCTCGGAAGGAATCAATCCAATGCCCGAACGGCACAAGCTCGCCAGACCGCTGACCGTCGCGGTCGCGCTCGGCCTCGGCCTCGGTCTCGTTGCCTGCAGCGACGACTCCGATACCGCCGAATCTGCGTCCACCGCCTCCGACCAGTCCTTCGTGGGCGATCCGGTGAAGGTGATCACGGTCGCCC
>NZ_LRRB01000101.1 GCF_001646865.1 Aldersonia kunmingensis
GCAACCACCCCGACCGACGAGCACACAGTCGCGGCCACCGTCGCTGCCCCGGTAACGACCACTCCTGAGTTCTCGTTCGTTCAGGGCCAGGACTTGGCCGATCTCCTCCAAGTCCTGTTCACCGGGAGCGCCGGCAGCGTAGGGAGCATTCCCTCGATTGTCATTGGAAGTTTTTGGGCAGTCGCTGAATCCGTGGCAGCCGGTCTCGGCTCGTCTGAGCCTTATCCATGGATCGACCCGTGCGCCCCTCAAGACCCGACTTGCGATTAACGAAGGGTCCGGAACCTTCTGACTCGACGCTGTGCCCTGTTCGACGATTGGCCCCGAGCTAGTTGTCCGCCAGCCGTCCGTACACCGCATTCAGATCGCGCAGCCCGGCGATCACGACCCTCTCGTCCTCAACCGTCGCGCGCAATGCCCGCAGCAGCGGGAACAGGGTCGAAATCGTCGGGCGCAGCACGGAAGCTGCGGCCCGGCTCCATTCCGGCTGGCGATCCCAATTGCGACCCCATGGGCGGCTGAATTGAACGTACGGACCGCTTCGGCGATTGGCTCCTAGCTAGTCCGTCAACCGCCTTACACCGCATTAAGATCACGCAGCCCGGCGATCACGGCCCTCGTCCTCAACCGTCGCGCGCTATGCGCGGCGCAGCGGGACCGGATCGAGATCGTCGGGTGCCGCACGGAATTCGACGATCGGCAGCGCGGGTAGTTCGATCCGCGCACCGTAGAGATCGTCCGGGTCGATAGCGGGCCGGGACTCCACGCGGCGATCAGCATGTCGAACTAGATGCCGTGCAGCACGGAAGCTGCGGCGATTCACACCGGCACGCGGGCCGGGGCCCTCAATGGCAGGCAGAGAGTTGGCTCTCGGTGGATGCTGTCGGCCTTAATGGTCGACAGTCCAGGAACCTTCTGACATGCTTCGCGTCGAATTCACCTCCCCTGGGTGAAGCTTCACAGACATGGAGAACGTATGCGCAAGACCCTGGCCACCGCTCTGCTCGGCGCCGCCCTCATCGCAGCAGCCGGACCCGCCGCAGCGACCACACTGCCCGAACAGCACACGGTAGCGGCCACCCCCACCGATCCTGTTCAGTCGGTGGACGTTCTGTCGTCCACGGTGGACTTTATTTCGTCCGAAGGTATTCCCTATTACCTCAATTTGTTCGATTTCGTCCTCGGAACCATCGGCCTGATCGTCGATCATGGCTCGTCCAACGGGCAAATCCTTCCGCCTTGCCCCTATGTCCCTGGGGGTGACCCCAACTGCTGAAATCGTCCTTTGAGCCGGACGTGCCGTGCTGAACGGTTTGGATGGGTGGTCGCTTCCCTTGATGCGGGGAGGGGCAACGGCGGGTCGCCCGACGCGGTCGGTCGCCTCGGGACGTTCCGCTCAATCACCGTGAAGGCGCGCGGCCTGCTCGCCCATCCTGAACCCTGAATTGACGTAGGGGCCGCTTCGACGAGTGGCCCGAGCTTAGTCCGCCAACCGTCCGTATACCACATTCAGATCGCGTAGCCCGGCACTCATCGTCTTCTCGTCCTCGGCCGTTGCGCGCAGTGCGCGGCGCAGCGGGACAGGGTCGAGATCGTCGGGCGCAGCCCGGTATTCGACGATCGGCAGCGCGGGTAGTTCGAGCCGGTCACCGTAGAGATCGTCGGGATCGAGGTCGGGGCGACTTTCCACGCCGGCGATAAGCGTGTCGAGGTCGATGCCACGCAGGGTGAGCATGTCGAGTGGACGCTCGTCGAGCCGCTCCGCGGTGAGGAAGGCGACCGCCGCGACATGTTTGCAGGGCCAGCCCGAATCCGGACACGTGCAGTCGAAATCCAGGTCCGCCGCAGAACGCGGAAGTAGCAGCGGCCCAAGCGAAGTCGGCAGCGAACCGGACACCGTCTCGGCCAGCATCCCCGGTGCGGCGCGGACGGTGTCGATCAGTTCGGCGATCCGCTCGTCGTCGAACGTGCGCAGGGTCAGCACCGAGGTGAATGGGCGGGGCTGGCTGCCCTGCACTTCCGCGGTGACCGCACCCGGCTCGATCCGCATCGCGACCACCTGACCGGCACGCGCGTAGGTCTTACCGCGCGTCATTCGTCCGGGATCGGCGTGTTCCTCGATGGCCTCGACAAAGGCACGCCCCCACCAGGTGCGTCCGAATGCCCCGCGCCGATTGCGCGTCTCGACCCCGCCCTGCACGGCGCGGCGCTTGCCGTATTGGCTGAAGTCACGCGGCGGCCCGGGAGTCATTCGCCCACCGCGTCGTCACCCAGGCGCATGAGCTCGCGCAGATCCTCCGTGCTGAGCTCGGTCACCCAGTTCTCCCCCGCGCCGACGACCAACTCGGCGAGCTGCTGCTTGCTGGTGATCATCGCGTCGATTCGCTCCTCGATGGTGCCGACGCACACGAGCTTGCGCACCTGCACATCGCGGCGCTGGCCGATCCGGAACGCACGGTCGGTGGCCTGGTTTTCCACTGCGGGGTTCCACCAGCGATCGAGGTGCACAACATGATTCGCCGCGGTGAGGTTGAGGCCGGTGCCGCCGGCCTTGAGCGAGAGCAGCATGATCGGCGGACCATCGTCCTCGGCGAAGCCGGTGACCATGGCATCTCGGCGCGCCTTGCTGACGCCGCCGTGCAGGAACGGCACCTGGGTGCCGAACCGCTCGGTGAGATACGGGACGATCAGGTCACCGAACTCGCGGAACTGCGTGAACAGCAACGCCTTCTCGCCGTCCGCTAGGACCGATTCGAGCACATCCTCGACCAAACCGAGCTTTCCCGAACGGTGCGAACCGCGGCGCATAACCGCCGACCCGTCCGACAGGTAATGCGCCGGGTGGTTGCACACCTGCTTGAGCCGGGTCAGCGCGGCAAGCACCGCGCCCTTGCGCCCGATGCCCTCGGATTCCTCGATCTGGCGCATCATCTCGTCCACCACCGCCTTGTACAGCGAGGCCTGCTCGGCGGTGAGATTCGCGCGCACCGTCATCTCGAACTTCTCAGGCAGATCCGAGATGACCGCCGGATCGGTCTTCACTCTACGCAGCACGAACGGTGCGGTGGCCGTACGCAATCGCGCCGTCGCGGTCTCGTCGTGGTCGCGCTCGATCGGCACCGCGAACCGGGCACGGAATGACTGGGCGCTGCCAAGCATCTTGGGGTTGGCGAAGTCGAGGATCGACCGCAACTCCTCCAGCCTGTTCTCCACCGGCGTTCCGGTGAGCGCCAGCCGGTGCCGGGCCGGGATCGATCGCACCGCACGGGACTGCGCGGTACCGGAGTTCTTGATGTGTTGCGCCTCGTCGAGAACGATTCGCTCCCAAGTCAGTTCGCGCAGCTGCTCGACATCACGTGCGGCCAGCGCATAGGTGGTGATCACCAGGTCGTGCTCGGCCGTCGCCTTGGTCAGCGCCTCGCCCTGCAACCTGGCCGGGCCATGATGCACGAGTACGCGCAGTGAGGGCACGAACCGCTGGGTCTCGCGCTGCCAGTTGCCCACCACCGACATCGGGCACACGAGCAGCGTCGGCTGTGCCGCGGATTCGTGGGCCAGCAGCGCCAGCACCTGCACGGTCTTGCCCAGGCCCATATCGTCCGCGAGTACCGCACCGAGCCCGAGCCGGCTCATCGACGCGAGCCAATTGAGCCCGCGCTCCTGGTACGGCCGCAGCTGCGCGTCGAGCGTGGCCGGGACCGGGACCTCGACCGGCGCCTCCTGCGGGTCGAGCAACCCGCGCACCCAGCCGGTCGCGGTCACCTCGTCCACCGGTAGCGGCGGCGCGTGCGCGGCGGTGAGCTCGCCGATCAGCGCGCCGAGCGTCATCTCGCCCGTCTCGCCTTGGCCTGCCACGTAGCGGGCAGCCCGGGCGAGTACCACGTGATCGGCCTGGACCCATTTCCCGCGCAGCCGGACCAGATCGGCCTTGGCGTGCGCGAGCCGTTCCATTTCCGCGTGCGTGAGGACGGTGTCGCCGAGCGCGAGTTCCCAGTCGTAGCCGACGAGTTCGTTCATGCCCACCGCGCTGCCACCCTCAGCAGCCACGGGCGGGGTCTGAACCCGCAGACGCAGCGACGGCGCTAGCCGGTTCCACGCCGCGGGGAGCAGCACCTGAATACCGGCGTCGTGCAATGCCATTGCGCCGTGTGTGACGAGATCGGTGACGACCGCGGTTGGCAGCAGGAGGTCGAGGCTCTCCGGATCACTCGGCACATCGCGCAACCGCGGATACGCCGCCATCGCCTCGCCGAGCTTGCGCCCGCCCATGCGGAGCAGTTCGGCGTCCGAGCTGCGTACCGGAATCGTCCGCGGTGCTTCCCCTTCGGGACGAAGGCACACCTCGAGCCGCCAGAACACCGACTCGCCCGCGACATCCTCTTCTTCGTCGAGGTCGTCGGGCTCGAGCAGCCGCAGGACGAGCTCGGGCTCATCTGCGGTGAGGGTGCCGCGCCACTGCTCGAGGATCCCCGCGATCTTGTGGTTGCCCTCCTCGAGCGGCTCCTGCGTGAACAGCGAGTTCATCATCGGATGCGCCGACCAGTCCGGTGCGCCGGAATCCGCGAGCCGCAGCCGCACCACCGGATCGGTGAGCTCGGCAACCAGGTCGGCGAGCACGGCAGAGGGCGGACCCTCGGCGCGCTGGCTCGCCGGCATCGCGGCCGCCAACTCGGCGAGCCACGCTCGCTGTCGTTCACCACCGAGCAGCCTCCAGCGCGTCCACCACTGACCCTCGCCGCGGTAGACCTCCGGCACGACTCGACCCGCTGCCACCCAGCGCTCGATGCCACGGGCGACATGCGCGAGATAACGCAGATCCCCGGCCTGGCCGTCGCGCGGACCGCGCTGGCACAGCAACTGCGCGGCCGCGCTGGGGGCGAGGGCCCTGGCCGCGACCTCGACGGTGTCGACGCCCGAATCGCCGGGCACCAGCACCGACGCACGATGCCGGAAACGAGCCCGGGTCAGCGCGGCAAAGGGTTCAGAAAGCGGCGGGCCCTCGACCTCGTCGCGCCACAGCAGCAGGCCGGCGCCCGGAGACCACAGCCCATGCAACACCCGACCATCAAACCAGGCGCGGCCGACGCGTCTACTCGGGCGCTTCGCCGATCGGACGCACCTCAACCATGATGTTGAGCGGGGCACCGCCCTTGCCCGGGGCGGTGGAGATGTAGCCCGCGAGCTCGTATACCCGCTCGGCGGTCTCGCAGTCCAGCACCCAGTAGCCGGCGAGGAATTCCTTGGCCTCGGGGAACGGCCCGTCGGTCACCAGCGCGGAACCGTCCGCCTGCGCCTGCACCAGCCGCGCGTCCTCCGGACCGGTCAGGCCCTGCGCGGTGACAAGTTCACCCGACTCGGCGAGCCGCTCGTTCAGCTCGTGCATGAAGCGGACGTGCGCCATCATCTCGTCCGGCGTCAACCCACTCAACGTCTCGGCCATGTCCGCGGCGGTGCCGGACATCAGCAACATGTACTTCATGTCGTCTCCTCAGCTGGGAATCCAATGGCGCGCCGTTCCGGCGATACGAACGGTACGCCCGCGCCGGGCTTTGGTGGTCGCAGAACCCGATGTCGCTCTGGGTGAACGACATTCGACGCCCACCGAGTCCAACCCCCGCGAAAACCTGTCGGGGGCAACGTGCACACTCTTCGCGTGACGCGCGGGAAATTCGTTTGGCTGTTGTGTCTGGTTCTCATCGCCGGTGTGCTCGCCGGCGTCCGGATCCTCGAAGGCGAGCTTGGCGATACGGGTATCCCGCCCGCGCCGGGGAGTCCGTCGCGAGCGCAGGTCGAACAGCTTGTCGGCCGGGTGACAATCCTCGACGCGCGGCCGCATCCGGGCGGCTACGAGCGTGGCTGCAGCAAGGAACTGTCGTGCGTCTTCGGGCCGGCGTGGACCGACGAAACCGACGCCGAGGGCGGCAGAGACGACTGCGACACGCGAAACAACGTGCTCGCGAGGCAATTACGAGCGGTCAGCTTTCGCGAGCGCGATCGTCCGTGCACGGTCATGGCCGGCGAACTCGACGACCCGTACACCGGAAAGAAGATCGAGTTCAGCAAGTCCCGGGCCTCCGAGGTGCAGATCGATCACGTCTACCCGCTCGCTGCGGCCTGGGATATGGGCGCCTCCCGCTGGCCCATCGACGAGCGCCGCCGGTTCGCGAACGACGTTGCCGTCAACCTGCTCGCGGTCAGTGGAAAGGCCAACTCGTCCAAGGGCGATCGCACACCCGAGAAGTGGCTGCCACCCAACCCGGCCTACCACTGCATCTACGCGGTCAAGTACCTCACCGTCGCGCTGCAGTACCAATTGCCGGTCACGGCAGGCGATCGAGAGGCTCTGCTTCGCGTCGCCGAGGCGTGCTGATTAGCAAGTCTTCGAACTGGACACAAGTCTGGACAAATGCCCGCCCGCAGCTAGTGTGACTTACGGACCATCGTCGCGAACGGGCAAGGAGAATCATGTCCGCACCAGATACCGGCTCGAACGAGCTTCCGGAGGATGCGCGCGAGCGCGGCCTGGTCATGATGGACCGGGTCTACGGGCCGGGCTACCACAAACTGGTGCCACCGGAAGCGGAGTCCTTCCCGTCGGCGGAGGAAACCGTCAAGCAGTTGTTCGGGCAAATCTGGAGCCGCCCCGGGCTGCCGCTGCGTGATCGACGGCTGGTCGTTATGGGCGCTACCGCAATGCTCGGGCGCGCGGATCTCCTGGAGACCCAGGTCCGCGGCGCGCTGCTGTCCGGCGACCTCAACGCGGACGAACTCCGGGAAATCGTGCTGCAGCTGCACTACTACGTCGGCTGGCCGAACGCGACCGCCATCATGTCCGCGGTCGAGAAGGTCATCCGCGAAGGCTGAGCAAGGCACTCGTCGAACTCGAGGGAGTGACAATGACCGAACTTCGCGCCGGAGTGATCGGACTCGGTGAAATCGGCGGCGGCGTGGCAGTGAGCATGGCCCGGCGCCGGCGCATCCCGAGCGTGTTCGACGTGCGCCCGGATGCCGCTGCGAGTCTCGACGGCATTCCCGGACAGTCGGATTCGATCGCAGACCTCGTCGGCGACTCCGATGTCGTGCTGATCGCGGTCGTCACCGCTGACCAGGTCCGCGATGTCCTCGTTGGCTCCGGTGGGCTGCTCGCTGCCGCCAAGCCCGGTTTGATCGTCGTGGTGCTGTCGACCGTTTCCATCGCCGACGTTCGCGAGTTCGAGCAGCTGTGCGCGGATGCCGGCGTGACACTGCTCGACTGCGGCGTCACCAATGGCGACAAGGCCGCCGAGCACGGAATCGTGGCCATGATCGGCGGCCCGGACGAGGTGGTCGAGAAGGCCCGACCAGTGCTCGACAATTTCGCCAAGCAGGTCGTACACGCCGGCCCGGTGGGCGCCGGGATGACCACAAAGATCGCCCGAAACCTGATCCAGTACGGCTGGTGGGCTGTCGTCGACGAAGCCGCGAATCTGGCTGTTGCCAACGGCGTTTCCCTCGACACCCTGCTCTCGGTGATGCGTGAGGCCGATACGGACGGACGTCAGCCGCTGCGATTGCTGGACGTCCGCGCCGCGGGCATCACCGTTCCGCCTGACTATGTCGAACGGGCGGGCGCCCTCGCGGACAAGGACCTCGACGCGGCGGCCGCGCTCGGCGAGACAACCGGTGTTTCCACTCCGCTGGCGGCCGCGTGCAAACCGCTGATGCGCGACGTTTACACCGGTCACCGCGAGTAGCGGAACCCGCGCGCGCTGCCGGTGCACGTTCTAGCGTGAAGTGCGTGAACCACTCGCGCAGCATCGACAAGGACACCACCCTGTGCATGTCGCTGGCCGCACGGCCGAGCAACATCGGCACCCGGTTTCACAACTACCTCTACAACGAACTCGGCCTGAACTACCTGTACAAGGCCTTCACCACAACCGATCTCGCCGCTGCGATCGGCGGGATTCGTGGGCTCGGCATACGCGGCTGCGCGATCTCGATGCCGTACAAGGAAGACGTGATCGCCCTCGTCGATGTCATGCACGAATCGGCATCGGCGATCGAATCGGTCAACACCATTGTCAACGAGTCAGGCACGCTGCACGCCTACAACACCGACTATCAGGCGGTCGCCGACCTGCTCGCCGAGCATGCGCTGCCGACGAACTACACCTTTGCGATCGCGGGCAGTGGCGGTATGGCGAAGGCCGTCGTGGCCGCGCTGCGCAACAGCGGATTCGACGACGGGATCGTGATCGCACGCAATCGAGAAGCAGGACAGGCACTTGCGGCCAAGTACGGCTTCGACTGGCAGCCCGATCTCGACGACGCGCGCCCCGACCTCCTGCTCAATGCCACCCCGATCGGCATGACTGGTGGACCAGAATCCGACGCGCTGCCGTTCCCGCACGAGGCCGTCGCCGCGGCATCGGCGGTATTCGACGTGGTCGCCAAGCCGCCGGACACTCCCCTGGTCCGCACTGCGCGTGACCTGGGCAAGACAGTGGTCTCCGGCGCCGAGGTGATCGCGCTGCAGGCCGCGGAGCAGTTCGCGCTCTACACGGGCGTGCGCCCCACTCGCGAACAGATCGAGCGGGCCTCGGCGTACTCCCGCGCCGTCGAATAGACCGCGCTAATTTGGTCCGGTCGCGGCCGGACGTTCGGGCTCGTTCGACCATTGCGACCACGAGCCCGGGTAGAGCGCGGCGTCGATCCCGGCGACCGCGAGCGCGGCAACCTGATGCGCTGCGGTCACACCCGAGCCGCAGTACACCGCGACCGGCCGGTCCCCGGCGAGGTCGGCGAACCGGCGCTGCAACTCCTCGGTGGGCAGAAAGTGGCCGTCGGTCGTGAGGTTTGCGGTCGTCGGCGCGCTCACGGCGCCGGGGATATGCCCGGCCCGCGGATCGATCGGCTCTGTCTCGCCGCGGTAGCGCTCGCCGGCCCGCGCATCGAGTAGCGCACCCCGATCGGGCCAGTCGGCGGCGGCATCGATATCGATGACCGGCATTCCCCCGCCGGACAGTTCCACGCCGCCCGGTTCGGGTGCGGCCGACTCGCCCGTCGCGACCGCAGCCCCGCTCGCCTGCCACGCCACCCATCCGCCGTCGAGTATCCGCACATCGGTGAGCCCGCCCCACTTCAGCAGCCACCAGGCACGAGCCGCTGCCGCGCCGCCGGTCGCGTCATAGACGACCACCCGGCTCGACGCGTCGATTCCCCACCGCCGTGCCGCGGCCTGCAGATCGGCCAAGGCGGGCAATGGGTGCCGTCCATCCGCCGCCGATGGCGGGCCGGCCAGTTCGGTTTCGAGGTCCACGAACAACGCGCCCGGGATATGCCCGTCGAGGTAATGCAGTCGACCGTCCGGATCGCCGAGCGCCCAGCGGACATCGAGCAGGACAAGATCCTGTCCGGCGGCGCGCACGCCCTCGACGGTCGCCAGCGTCGCCGCGCGGGTCCGATCCACGGTGTCGCTCATCGCAATTCGTCCTGAAGCAGCCCGGCCATGTCGGCACCGAACGCGACAAAGGTCACCGTCTCCACCGATGTCCCGCTGTCACGCACTGCGGTCACGGCCTGATGCACCGCATCAGCGGCCGGCCAGCCATAAACCCCCGACGAGATGAGCGGGAACGCCACCGCGCGCGCGCCGAGCGTGTCGGCCACCTCGAGGCTGCGGGTGTACGCCGATCGCAGCAGGTGCGAGCGGTCCTCGCCGGCCGAGTAGACGGGCCCGACCGTGTGAATGACCCAGCGCGCCGGGAGTCGACCCGCGGTGGTGGCAACGGCATCACCCGTGGGCAACCCATCGGGCAGTGCCGTCTCGCGCAGTCGGCGACATTCAGCGAGGATCTCCGGTCCACCGGCCCGGTGAATCGCGCCGTCCACGCCGCCGCCGCCGAGCAGGCCGGAATTCGCAGCGTTGACGATGGCGTCGACGCTGATCTGCGTGATGTCGCCCTGGACGACCTCGATGTGCGTCACGGCGACCATCATGCCGTTTGCTGCCCGCTATCGTCAGCCGAGTGAGCGCCGGACCCGACACCAGCGAAGTAGTAGCCAACGACTATCCCGTGCACTGGCCGGTTCAAACCCGCTGGGCCGACAATGACCACTACGGGCACGTCAACAACGTCACCTACTACTCGTACTTCGACACCGCGGTGAACGCCTGGCTGATGGCCAGCACGGGTACCGATATCCGCGAGCTCCCGGCGATCGGCATCGTCGCCGAGACGTCGTGCCGCTATCTGAGCGAGCTGAGCTTCCCCGAGCGCCTACAGGTGGGACTGTCGGTCGAGCGGCTCGGTTCGCGAAGCATCGTGTACTCGCTCGCAATCTTCCGCGAGACCGATTCCGGCGCACTCGAACCCGCTGCCGCCGGTCGATTCGTGCACGTCTACGTCGACCGTGACACCCGCCGCCCGGTGGACATCCCGCCCGCGATCCGCGCCGCCGCGGAGAAACTCGTCCGGCCCTAGCGCTTCCCGGGGGCGAATTGTGTTCCCGGGGACAAAACTTCGCACCAACGCCC
>NZ_LRRB01000163.1 GCF_001646865.1 Aldersonia kunmingensis
CCATCTCGTTCGCGGGCCTCGGTGCACATGCCGTGACGGACGGCTGCAAGTCCATCGCCAGTGTCCTCTACGACGTGCCGACCGCCGAGAAGGCCGCCACGCTGATCCAGGCCGGTGCCGCGAAGGCGGGCGGGCCGGCACCCAAGCACATCAAGGTGCCCACCTCGACCACCGACTTCAGCAGCGTCGCCAAGTCCGCCGGTGAGAGCGACTGCGCCATCGTCGGCCTGCCGAACGATCAGGTCGCGGCCCTTGCTGCGGCGGGTGCCAGCATCGGGGTCGACACGAAGTACTACGCATTGGCCGGTGCGCTGAACGACACCGTCCTTTCAGATACCGGTACCGCTCTCGAGGGTGCGCAATCGGCGGTCAACTTCGTCGTCGCGTCCAACCCCGCATGGGATTCGGCCAAGGCCGCACGCGACGACGTGGACTGGACCGGGGTTTACAACCAGAACACCTGGGCCGGCTACCAGGTGCTCGCGAACGTCGTCGGCAAGGATGCGCCGACCGTCGACGCCGCGGCCGTGACGACCGCACTGAGCACCGCAAGCAACGTCGATACCGGCCTCACAGCGCCGATCGATTTCACGGTGGAGTTCCCCGTACCGGGGCTCAATCGCGTCTTCAACAGCGAAGTGGTCTTCGTCGAGGCCAAGGACGGCGAGGTCGTCCAGAACGGCGACTTCCAAGACCTGACACCGCTTTTCACCACGGGCTGATGCTCGAAGGGCCCTGTCGCAACCGATCCCGTAGCGGCAGGGCCCTGTTTCGATTCACCACCACAGGAAGTCCCCGGAAGATGGCGACCACGACCACCACCACGAATGCGATCGAGATGACCGCCGTAACCGCCGGTTACGGCGGAACACCGGCAATCCACGACATCGACCTGCACGTCCGCCCGGGCGAGATTGCTGCCCTGCTCGGCGCCAACGGAGCGGGCAAGACCACCACTTTGCTCACGCTCGCTGGTGGTTTGGCGCCGATGCACGGAACAGTCGCGATGTACGGCGATCGGCGACGACGCAGCTTGGACTACCGCGCCCGCCACGGGCTCGGCTATCTCCTCGAAGGCCGGTGCGTGTTCATGCAACTCACCGGCTGGGAGAACCTCGCGGTCGGTCGCGGTTCCGCCGCGGCAGCGCTGGAGTTCTTTCCGGAACTCGAACCGCACCTGAGCAAACGCGCCGGATTGCTGTCCGGCGGGCAGCAGCAGATGCTCGCGCTCGGTCGCATCCTCGCGGCCAAACCGCGGGTAGTGCTGGCCGACGAACTCTCGCTGGGGCTGGCCCCGCTCGTCGTCGAGCGGCTGCTGACCGCGTTGCGTGCCGCCGCCGACTCCGGCGTGAGCGTCGTCCTTGTCGAACAGCACTTCCGGCATGCCCTCGCGATCTGTGACAAGGCGTACGTGCTTCGCCGCGGACGCATCGTATTGAGCGGGTCCGGCGCAGAGCTTGCGGACTCCGCTGATGAGTTGGCTCGGCACTACCTGACAGGTGAGAAGTGATGGATGCCCTGACCTATGCCCTACTGGGACTCGGTACCGGCGGGATCAACGCGATCCTCGCGATGGGACTCGTCCTGGTGTACCGAGGCTCGGGCGTCATCAACTTCGCGCAAGGTGGTTTCGCGTTGCTCGGCGCCTTCGTGATCGTGGAGCTCCGCCGCGACCATGACATGAGTTTCGCACCGGCACTTGCTATCGCCATCGTCGTCGTCGCCGCGGTTGCCGTCCTCGTGCACGTGCTCGTCATGCGCCCGCTGCGATCGGCCAGCCCGCTCGCCCGAGTAATTGCGACGCTCGGTGTACTCACAATCGTCACTCAGGTCGTGTTGCTCCGATACACCGCGAAGCAGGTGAGCCTTCCCGCTCCCGTGCCATCGGGGGCAGTCCACCTCACCGACGACATCATCGTGGGACGTCAGAACTTCTATGTCGCCGCGATAGCCGCCGTCATCGCCGTGGTGCTCGCACTAATCAGCTCTCGGACCAGAATCGGCCGAGGCGTTTCCGCGGCGGCCGAGAATCCGCGTGCCGCAGCGGCGTTGGGCTGGTCGCCCAATATTTTGGCGTGCCTCACCTGGGGTCTCGGCGGTGTGGTCGCCGCGATCGCGGGGGGGCTGTTCCCGGCCACCTCGACCGGATTCGTGTCGGTGACCCAGATGAGCGTGCTGATCACCGGCGCGCTCGCCACCGCTCTTCTTGCGCAATTCAAGTCCTTCACGCTCGCGCTCGCGGGCGGGCTTCTCGTCGGTGTCACGCAATCGCTGGCCACGCACTACATCGACCAGACCGGCGTCGCCGACGCGGTTCCGTTCCTGTTCATCGTCGTGGTGCTGGCCGTGCGCGGGCGCGGCCTGCCGGTGCGTGGCACGATCACGGACCGCCTGCCGCGTGTCGGTACCGGCGCGACCCACCCATTCGCGATGCTCGCGATCGGCGTGGTCGCGGCGATTTTCGTCCGATTTGCGTTGCCGGAAAACTGGTATCCCTCGGTCATCGTGTCGCTGACCTTCGCGATCGTGGGCTTGTCGGTGGTCGTGCTGACCGGCTACACCGGTCAGCTCTCGCTGGCCCAATTCGCGCTCGGCGGCGCCGGCGCGTACGCCGCGGGCAGGCTCGCTGCTGCGCAGGACTGGCCGTTCGAGGCCGCTTTGCCCGCCGGCATTGTCGTCGCGATGCTGGTCGGAGTCCTGTTCGGACTACCCGCGCTGCGTACGCGGGGCGTCAATCTGGCCGTTGTGACGTTCGGCCTCGGCTTCGCGTTGCATCAGGTGCTATTCAGCAACAGCTCGCTGACAGGCGGCGAGTTTCAGACCCGGATATCGGATCTGAGTCTCTTCGGGGTGCCAATCGACCCGATCCTGCACGCGGACAACTTCAGCGTGGTCTGTGTCGTCGCGTTCGTCCTCGCGGCGATCATGGTGGCGAACGTCCGCCGCAGTCGCACCGGTCGACGGCTGCTCGCGGTGCGAACGAACGAGCGTGCCGCAGCAAGCCTCGGCGTCAATGTCTTTCAGGCCAAGCTGTACGCCTTCACGCTCTCGGCCGGCATCGCGGGCCTCGGCGGCGTGTTGTACGGGTTCAGCTATCCGACCATTCTTTTCCAGCAGTTGTTCCCACCGGATGCGTCGATCAACGCGTTGGTCATGACCGTGATCGGTGGCGTCGGTTTCGTCTGCGGCCCGCTGCTTGGTTCGCTGCTGGCACCGGGTGGAGTCGCGGAACTGTTCTTCGGCGGAACCACGTCCAACGCCGACTCGCAGTTCGCGAAATACCTGCCACTGATCACCGGGGTGGTCCTGCTGCTCACGCTGATCGGCAGTCAGAACGGGTTGATCGAGCGTGTGTACGCCGGTGTCGGCATGGTCCGTCGACGCGGCCGGCGAACAAGTCCGGGCCGGACCGTGGCACCGACTCGTGAACGCGTGCAGAAGGTTCCGGAGGTCCACCTCCAGGTGACCGGACTGACCCAGAAATTCGGATCATTCGCAGCCCTGACCGACGTGTCGCTCGAGGTACGCGCAGGTGAAGTCGTCGGACTGCTTGGACCGAACGGGGCCGGCAAAACGACACTGATCGACGCCATCACCGGCTACACCCGGGTATCCGCGGGGACCGTGACGCTGGGTTCGGACGACATCACGAAATGGCCGGCGCACAAGCGGTCCCGCGCTGGACTGACCAGATCCTTTCAGTCCCTGGAACTCTTCGACGACATCACCGTTCGCGAAAACCTGCTCGCCGCCGCCGATCGGCGCGCTGGCATCGATCTGGTCACCGACCTCATCCACCCCGGCCGCTCGGTCGTTTCCGACACCGTGGCGGCCGCGATCGAGGAACTCGACCTCGGCAACGTGCTGGAACGCCGGCCCGAAGAACTGTCCTACGGACAGCGGCGACTGGTCGCCATCGCCCGCGCCGTCGCCGGGCGGCCGTCGGTCCTACTGCTCGACGAACCTGCCGCGGGGCTCGACGAATCGGAGAGCGCCGAACTGGGTCGGCTGATCCGGCGACTCGCGACCGAATGGGGAATAGGCGTGTTGCTCATCGAACACGATGTGCCGATGGTCCTCGCGACCGCCGACCGCGTGATCGTGCTCGACTTCGGGAAGTCGATCGCGAGCGGTACGCCGGCCGAGATCGAATCCGATCCCATCGTGCGGGCCGCCTACCTGGGTGAACACGACGACGCGACAGTCGACGACGAGATGATCGAGGATTCCCCTGAACCCGCAATGCGGTGACATCCCGCGAAGATGTACGCGATGCATGTGCCGGCACGGTCGCCCGGAACACGTCGAAATTCGATTCCAAACCTCATCCTTACCGCAGGTCCGAGTCGGCGACGATGAGCTCATTCGCGTCATGTACACCTCAGGAACCGAGTCGCGTCCGACGCGCACGATGCACTCGAGTTGAACGCTGATGTGGCAGTACACGATCTGCATCATGTACGGAGGCATTGCCGAGACCGATGCCGAAGCTCCAACAGGTCGAGTCCCAAGCGTCGGGACTGTCAGTGAGCGCATTCAGAGGGTCGCGTGGATCCTCGGAAAGAGCAATTATCCTGCGTGAATTCGCCGCCGCGCGCGCACCTGGGGACCATTTGGGGACCACGAAGCCGGCCAACCAAAACCGCTGCAATACAACGCAAGCAACCGTGCCTCACCTGAATATCGAGCGCCTTGGACGCTGCTTCCACGCTCCCGGCAGTGAGGGTCGCGATCGCGAAGAAGAACCGCCGCGCTACGAGCGGCTAGTGCGCAGCCGCGGTCGCACGCGGATTGAGCAAGGCCCCGAGGAGTGCTTCCGGCGCCGAGTAGAAGGGTGAGTGGTCGCCGTCGATGAGCACCAACCTGGCTTCCATCCGGTGGGCAAGCTCGATCTGAAACGCGAGCGGCATCGCCTTGTCGTCGCGTGCGGCGATATAGGTCTTCGGGATGCCGCGAAACGCCGCACCCAGGGTTAGCGGCGTGATCAGTGGCAACATCGGTTCGGGCGACAGATGGGCGAGAGCGTACTCGATATCGGATTGATTGCACGATTCATAGAACGCTTCGACGGCGCACTCCTTGTTGAGGACTGCCGTCTGGTCGGGGCCTGGCGTGAACGACCCGTCCCGAAGTAGCACGCTCTCGGGACCTGCCTCGAGCATCGTCGACGAGCCGCTGTCACCATCACGCGGAGTCACTGCGCAGACATAGACGAGCTCGGCCACCTTGTCCGCGTGGGCCTCTGCGTATTGGTTGACGGTGGTCGCGCCGATGCTGTGCGCAACGAGCACGGGTCGCTCCGGCGCGGTGTCGACGACTCCATCGAGTGCGGCAACCCAATCACCGAGCGTGACCGTTGCAGCGAGATGCGCCGTGTCGCCCCGACCGGGCAGCTCGACCGTGGCCACCCAATGACCATGCTCACGCAATCGACGCGTCGTATCCGACCAACACCAGGCACCGTGAAAGCCACCGTGCACCAAAACGAATGCGGTCAACATTGACTCCTCGGTGAATCTGGGGACTGCGCGGCGATCATGCTTACTTTCTCGCCAGACAGCAAATATGCACGATGAGAAGGTCCGCCACAAGAGCCCTCGAACGTTCGGACATCCGGCGGGAATGCGTATATCGTGCGGCCGATGAGCGAAGTCAGCCTTCGGCGCACTCAGCGGGAGCGTCGCGCCGACAGTGAGCAGCGCCTGTTGAACGCGACCGCCGAGTTGATCGTCGAACGCGGTTTCGACCAGTTGTCCCTCGTCGCGATCGGGGAACGTGCCGGTTGCAGCCACGCGTTGGTCAACCACCTCTTCGGGACGAAGGCAGCCCTCATCGAGCGGCTAAACGACGCGGTTGACGACCTGTATCGCGCCCGCGTGGACAGGGCGATCGCGGGCAAGGACGGCGCTGCGTGCCTGCTCGCGTTCGTCGGGATCTACCTTCAGTTGGTGACCAGCAGTGACCCACTGGCACGCGTGCACGTCGTGCTCTGCGCGCAGGCCGTGGCAGGCTCACCGGAGCTGCGGGGGTCACGCGCCAAGTGGGACCGACACTTTCGCGACGGCGTCGCCGAGTTGGTCAGATTGGCCTACCGAAAGAAGAGGATCGATGCCTTTTGCACGTCGACTGCCTTCGCCATCGTCGGACTGCTCAGGGGAATAGCGATGCAGCACATGATCGACCCCAAGGCGGTGTCGTTGCGCACCGCGACCGCCCGCGCGTCCGACGCGGTGAACGGGCTACTGGCATCGCTGGACTCGGGCTCGTGAACTTACTTTTCCGATAGAAAGTAAGCTCAGCGGCGTGACCGCTACCTGGGACTCGTTCGTCGCTCGCTTTCGGATTCCGGTGGTGGCCGCTCCGATGACCGCCGTGTCAGGTCTCGAGCTGGCGGACGCGGCGACCCGTGCGGGCATCGGTGGTTCGTTCCCGGTGCACAACGCCGATAGTCCCGCCGAGGTAGCGGACTGGTTGCGTCGATCCGACGAGAACCCCGGACCCGTCATCCCGAATCTGGTGGTCCATCGATCCAACGCGCGCCTCTCAGACGACCTGTCCGTGCTGACCACGCACCAGGTCCCTGCGGTCATCACTAGCGTCGGATCGCCGCACGCGGTCGTCGGGCCGTTGCACGACAGTGGTGTGCTAGTGCTCTCTGACGTGGGGTCCTTGCGGCACGCCGAACGAGCCGTTGCGGCGGGCGCCGACGGCCTGGTGCTGCTCACGGCAGGCGCGGGCGGTCAGACCGGCTGGGCCAACCCGCTCGCCTTCGCCCATGCTGTTCGGCAGATCTGGGGCGGCCCAATGGTTCTCGCGGGCGGGATCGCCGACGGCCGGAGCGTGCTCGCCGCTCTGGTCGCGGGATTCGATTTGGTGTACATGGGCACACCGTTCATCGCAACGACGGAAAGTGCGGCGCCCCAGGGCTGGAAGGAAGCGGTAGTGCGGGCGAGCATCGACGACATCGAATTGACCAGTGCGTTCACCGGTCTGCCGACGAGCATGATTCGCGCGCCCCGGGAGACGTCGTGGGAAACTCCTGCTGGGCAGTTCGACCTGTCCCGCCTCGACAGCACCGGACTGTCGGATGCAGACTCCGGCGCCCGCTACAGCGCAGGGCACAGCGCAACGGGCGTGCAGGAGGTGCTGACCGTCGCGGCGCTCGTCGACAAGGTCGAGCGGGAGTTCCTCGATGCCAAGGCAGAGCTTGCGCAACAACTGTCCGTCGGCAGTTGAGCCAATTCTCCAGGCCGGCTGATCCTGATTGCACGTCGGGCGCGGCGGCAAATCGTCAGCGAATGGCGATAGTGCAACGCGAACGCGACGCGATGGTCGAACTCTTCCGCGAGGTGGGACCTGATGCTCCAACGTTCTGCGAGGGCTGGACGACACGTGACCTGACCTCGCACCTTTTGGTGCGCGAACGCCGCGCCGATGCGATGCTCGGCAGTTTGGACCGCTGGCCCCCTACACCGCGCGTGCAGGAACGGCTGACGACCTCGACGACGTGGAGGACCTCGTCGCAGTATTCGCGGCGGGGCCGCCGGTATTTCCGTCTTCAAGCTTCTCGACCCAGTGGCGAGCATCCATGAGATGTTCGCCCACCATGGAGACGTCCGCCGTGCCCAGACTGGCTGGACGCCAAGGGAACTCGATACCAAGACGGCCACGGCCCTCAAACGGCGCGTCGCTCTGATCAGTAGAGCGCAGATGTCGAAGTCAATGGCTGCGGTACCCGCTCGGGTGACGTTGCGCACGCCCGACGGTCAGCCGGTGACGGCGGTGGGGCACGGCGCGCCCGTCACCGTGACCGGAGAGCCGCTGGAGCTTCTGTTGTTTGCGTTCGGTCGCAACGCCGTTCACGTCGACCTCGTCGGTCAAGACGACGTCGTCAGTGCGGTGCAGCTCGGCAAACGCGGATTTTGATACGGCGTGCGATTGGTTATCGTGCGCGCCGCGCACCGGCGATCATGACGGCCGTCCTCGCGGGCTCCGTTCGGCGGTTGTGCCGACGGTGCAGTGTGCCGTTCTGAATGTTGACATCACCCGCGCGCAACGTGCGTTCGGCGCCGTTGTCGAGGCCGAGCACGACTTCACCGGACAACATGATGTCCATGTCCACGGTTCGCCTGGATGTACGAGGCCACGGCCGCCCAGCGCATGGGCTTTCTGGCCCATCGCGCGCCGTACGGTGTAACCAAGTACCGAAGGCGGCAGGTGAGCCGCCCCGTGCGCAGAGCGCGGCGACCAGTCGGTCGTGTTCCCGACTAGCCATGTGCAGCTGCCTCCAGACGCGATGCGTGTGTGCGGCATCCTCGTCCACGTCACGCTCAGCATGACGCTGGCAGACATGGCTGCGCCCGGTGAGTGGGACGAACCCGGAGGTATTCGACACCACGATTGTGTGGCTCATCGACGGCACGTCGCGCGAGGCCGTGCTGCGTCAGCACGTCGATGAGGCGTGTGACGTAGCCAATCACCACGCCGCGGTCGGCCGTCGTCATCAGGTTGCACAGGTCCGGATGTTCAGTCAGCGCCGACCGAAGCGCATGGCGCCACGTTCGTACGGCGCCCCACCAGTCCGTGTCGGTCGAGAAGTCGAGATCGATGGAGGCAAAGGCTCGCGCGTGCGCCCGCAGTGAGTCCCACAGCGACATCCCCCGCAACGACAGGACGTTCGTCCCGCCGCCACTATTGTTTGTGAACCCGGCAGTGCCATTGCGGCACCACGTATTTCACGAGCCATTGGCACCGGCGAGGCGCGACAACAGGCGAATTCCGCTCCCCTGCAACACCTTCGGGTCACTTGACGGACCAAGCACCCATTGGTGAAGACCGGGTTCCGGATCTACCCGACCGGACTCGTCTGTGCGGAGTGAGTCGGTGCAGTCGTTCACTTTTACGGCTGCGGCATCGCGCCCGGTGCGCGACGGCCGCTCGCTTCTCCGGTGGTGTGCTCTGCGGTGAGCGTCTGCGCTTCTGCTCGCTCGTGCGCGGAGTAGTCGAGGGCGCGTCGGGTGTTGGCCAGAGCTGTGATCGACGCGTTTCCGAGCGGGCCGCATCGGTCGTAGACCTCGACTGCGGCGACGGCCACCCCCTGGTGCTGGACGTGATCGAGGGTCCGCAGCCCGATTTCCATTCCGACCGGGCGTCGGGCAAGGGTGAGGCTGACGTCGGTGTTGATGTATCCGATCCCGGCGCTACCCCAGTTGGCGACCATGCTCGCGGTGTCCGCGAGAGCAGCAACACCCTGGAACGTGCTCATCGGCTCATCGATGATGATCGGGACGGCAGTGTGCCAGGTCTGATGCCGACCCGCGTTCTGGTGATCGCCGAACCGGGCGGACCACGGTTGGTCGCTGCCGATGTAGGGCGGTCGGGGCTCCTCCGATGCGGGAGCGATGGACAGCGGCGGAGGAGCGCCTCTATCGGACGGAGTCCAGATGTCGCCGTCGGGGTTCTCCGAAGGCCGGAGGAACAGCGCGCTGCCACGAGCAGCGACATTCCCGGACTGATGAAGACGCACGTCGATCTGGGTCAGCCTGCTGCTGCTGCGAACCACTTCGGACGCCACCGTCGTGAAGGCGGCTCGGGTGGGTCGGGACAGGTCGACATGGAAACGGGCGGGTACGAAGTGCTCGCGATCCAGCCCCCGCAGCGCGTCCTCCGCGCCGCAGGCGAGCAGTCCACTGACCGAGACGCCGTGTAGGTGCGCCCAGTTCCAGTCGCTATGCGCCAACTCGAGTGGTTCGAACCCCTCGTTCGTGCGCCGAAAATAGGCCTTGATCATGTGGTCGCGTCGTCGTGGCGCCATGGTGGTCGTCAACCTCGATCCAGTGTGAGGGAGTGCGCAGAGGTGAAGACGCCGTCCGAATTGCCCATGGACCCACCCTAGAACGTGTTCTAGGGTGGATACACATCGCCTGGACACTTGTCTAGGCTCATGTCCGCAGATCTTGCGAGTCTGCGCCCGATCGCCCTCGACGGAGGTCGGCCGGCCCGATGACATGACCGCTGAAGGAGCGCAGTGAGCACGACCGAGTTCAACATCGCCCTCACCCACGAGGCGATCAGTGAGGTCTTGGCCGATCGGGAGGCGCTGGTGTGGCGCAACCGGCGGCTCACCTACGCCGAGCTCACCGACCGCAGCCGCCGGCTCGCGACCTACCTGCACCGAGCGGGTCTCGGCGCGCGCAAGGAACGGCACGAGCTGGCCAACCACGAATCCGGCCAGGACCACGTCGCGCTCTATCTCTACAACGGCACCGAGTACGTCGAAGGCATGCTCGGTGCGTTCAAGTCGCGGTGCGTGTCGGTCAACGTGAACTACCGATATGTCGCGGATGAGCTGCGCTACCTGTTCGTCAATGCCGATGCCCGGGCGGTGATCTACCACGCGCGATTCGCGCCGCTGCTGGCCGAGATACGGGACGCGTTGCCGAATCTGCAAGTGTTGCTTCAGGTTGCCGACGACTCGGGC
>NZ_LRRB01000009.1 GCF_001646865.1 Aldersonia kunmingensis
CGCGACAGTGGTGGCGAGTTCGTCGCCGGTCGCACCCGGACCCGGGCTCGGCACCAGCGTGTGCTCACCGAGTGCGGCGTTCAGTCGGCCGACCTGTGCGGAGAGCACGCGGCGGGGGCCGATCTCGACAACGTGGGTCGGGTCGGTGCTGCGTGCGGCGTCGAGGGCATCGCCGAAAAGCACAGTGGCACGGACGTGTTCGGTCCAGTAGTCGGCGTCCATCGTCTCGTCTGGACCGAGCAGGCGGCCACGGACGGTCGAGTAGATCGGCAGGCCAGGGGCACGGTACGTGCAGGTGTGAGCGAGGGCCGCGAACTCTGCCAGCATCGGTTCCATCAACGGGCTGTGGAACGCGTGCGAGACGGTGAGCTCTTTGGCGACCACCGATCGGTTTCGCAGTGCGGCATGGATGCGCGCAATCGCCGCGGTGTCGCCGGATAGCACCAGGTCTGCTGGGCTGTTGACGGCCGCGATAGCGACCGCGGGTTCGTCGGTCAGCAGTCCGGCGATCTGCGTAGTGGCGGCTCGCACGGCGAGCATCGAGCCGCCTTCGGGCAGGCGTTGCATCAGTCGGCCGCGCGCGACGACCAGTGTGCATGCGGTGTCGAGGTCGATCACTCCCGAGACTGCGGCGGCCGCGAACTCGCCGATGCTGTGCCCGATCAGCCACGCGGGGCGGACGCCGGTGTCTGCCAGGGTCTTCGCCAGCGCGTATTCCATCGCGAAGATCGCGGGTTGAGCAAGTTCGGTGCGGTCGATGTCGGCGTGCTCGTCCAGCAGAAGGTCGCGGACAGAACGGCCGAGGTGGGCGGTCATTGCGTCATCAACCAGGTCGACGGCGCGTCGGAACCCAGGGCTCGCGGCGTGGAGGGCCCGTCCCATACCGGGGAACTGTGCGCCCTGGCCGGTGAAAAGCCAGCCGGCGCTGATCGGTTGTGCGATACCGGATTGCGCGCCTGCCCGTAGCCGGTTGATCGCTTCCTCGCGATCGCGGGCGACGACGGCGAGTCGACTACGGCCTGACGATTTCACCTGGTTGCTCGTCCAGCAGAGCTGGGCGAACTGGTCGCCACCGGCCGACTCGAGCGCCTCGACCAGTCGGGTTGCGTTGCGCCGCAATCCTTCTTCGTTGTCCGAGGACAGGGTGAGTATGCCGCCGCCCGTTGCCGCGGCACGCGAGGTTGCCGGGGCACTCGCAAGCACCATGTGCACGTTTGTGCCGCCGATGCCGAAGCTGCTGACACCGCAGTGCGCGGGCCCATCCAGGGGCATGGGTTCGGCGAGCAGGCGCAGACCGTGCTGCGCCAGCTGCAGGCGGGGATTCTCCTGGTCGGCGTACCTCGAGGACGGCACGATGCCGTGGTGCAGGCTCAGCGCCGCTTTGATGAGTCCAGCGACGCCCGCGGCTCCCTCGGTGTGGCCGAGATTGCCTTTGATGGAACCGATTCCGCAGGGCTGCGTCCGGTTGTTCGCGTGGAGCTTGCCGAGCGCCTTGACTTCGATCATGTCGCCGAGCACGGTTCCGGTGCCGTGTGTCTCGATGAAGTCCACCTCTTCGGGCCGGACACCGGCGCGCCGGTACGCCTCGCCGATGACGTCCTGTTGTGCCCACCGGTTCGGTGCGGTGATTCCGTTGGACCTGCCATCGGAGTTGACTGCGCTGCCGGTGATCAACGCATAGATCGGCAGGCCCTCTGCCTGTGCATCGGCGAGGCGGCGCAGCACGAGCACGGCGACGCCTTCGCCGCGCACGATCCCGTCGGCGTTGCCGCTGAACGGTTTACACCGGGCATCGGGGGCGGACAGACCGGCCTGGGTGTAGAAGACGCCGACGGCGGGGGTGAGGACGAGGTTCACTCCGCCGGCGACCGCCTGGTCGCAGTCGCCTGCGGCCAAGGCGCTGCAGGCGAGGTGGACCGCGACCAGCGAGGAGGAGCAGGCGGTATCGACCGCCATGCTGGGGCCCTTGAAGTCGAACTGGTAGGACAGCCGGTTGGCGGTCATGAAGTAGCCGTTGCCGGATCCGTGTTGCGGTGTGATGGCGGCGTAGTCGCTCATCTGCAAGTTGGCCCATTCATTGGCCATCACGCCGATGTATGCCCCGGTTCGTGAACCTGCCTGGGTGCGTGGGTCGAGTGTGGCGTCCTCGAAGGCCCGCCAGGTGGCCTGGAGGAGGAGTCGTTGTTGCGGGTCCATCGCTTCGGCTTCGGACGGAGTGATGCCGAAGAAGTCGTGATCGAAGGCGTCCGCGTCATCGAGGAAGCCGCCACTGCGGGTGTTGATCGTGCCCGGCGCGCCGGCCGGGTCGTGGAAATCGTCTACGTTCCAGCGATTCGCCGGGACTTCGGTGATGACGTCACGACCGTCGATCAGCAGTTGCCACAGTGCCGCGGGGTCATTGGCTTGTGGGAATCGGCAATCGATGCCGACTACGGCGATAGGGGTCATGCCGGCTGGGCGGTTTCGGCGGCGATGAAGGCCGAGATGGCGGCGATGGTGGGATATTCGAAGACCAGTGTCGGGTCGATATCGATCATCCACCTGTCCTCGATCTCGCCGCACAGGGTCACCGCGGAGACGGAGTCGATGCCGAGCTCGGCGAGTGGGACGGTCGGGTCGAGTTGGTGCGGTGTGCGTTCGGTGTAGTCCGCGATGCGTGTGACGAGCCAATCCTGGATCGTCGTCGATGGGGTGACGATGGTGGCGAACATGGGGTCGACTCCTCTCGGTGCGGGCGGTCGGTCAGACGGTGAGGGTTCGGCTCAGGGCCGGCTCGAGGTCTTCGTGGAGAACGGCTCCGATGCTGTGCTCCAGGAACGCCGTACGCATCGAGTTGCGCTGGACCTTGCCGCTGGTGGTGCGGTGCACTGCTCGGCTTTCGACCAGGACAACGTTCGGTGCGGGGACGTCGAAGCCGCGGGCGACCGCGAGCTTGATGGTCGAGGTCAGTTCGGCCGGCGTGGTGCCGCGCAGCAACGCAGTTTTGACGCCCTGGACCAGGATCAGGCGTTCGCGTCCACCGGCATCGACCGATACCGCTACACCGGTGGTGAGAGCGGGGTGGAGGTCCTCCACCAGTTCCTCGATGTCTTGGGGGTAGATGTTGCGGGCGTTGATGATCAGCAGATCCTTACGCCTGCCGGTGACGAACAGTTCGCCGCCCCGCAGCAACCCGAGATCGCCGGTGCGGAGGAACGGTCCTTCGTCGCCGAGGTGGGCATCGAAGGTCTGTCTGGTCTCCGCCGGCCGGTTCCAGTAGCCGGCCGCGACGCTGTCGCCGCGAATCCAGATCTCGCCGACGGTGTCCTCCGGTACCTGCTGTTCGGTATGCGGGTCGACGATGCGGACGTCGAGTCCGCGACCGGCTTGCCCGCAACCGACGAGCGTGCGGTCGGGGCCGTGGTCGGTGATGACGGGTGCGGCGTCGACCGGTCCCGCGGTGGCGAGCAGTGTTACCTCGGCCAGGCCGTAGGCGGGCAGGAGGGCCGTGGGACGCCACCCTGCGGATGCGAACCGTTCGCGCACCGCGGTGATGGTGCGCTCGCGGACCGGTTCGGCGCCGCACATGGCTATTTCGAGGGTGGAGAGGTCGAGATCGGCCAGTTGTTCGTCGGTGATTCGCTTCGCGATCAGTTCGTAGGCGAAGTTCGGTGCGCAGGTGCAGGTCGCGCGGTATTTGTCGATCGCATGGAGCCACCGCACCGGGCGCTTGAGGAAGGTCGTGGGTGACATGAACACCAGGTTCGCGCCGGCGTAGATCGTGAGGAGCAGTGAGCCGATCAGGCCCATGTCGTGGAATTGCGGGATCCAGGTGACGCCGGTCGTCTTGTCGTCGAATCCGACAGCGCTGATCGCGGCTTCGTTGTGCAGGAGGTTGCCGTGCGTGACGACGACACCCTTCGGTGTGCCCGTCGAACCCGAGGTGTACTGCAGGAACGCGATGGTCCCGGTGTCGATATCGGGCATCCGCCACGCATCGGGGTCGCCCAAGTCTTCGTCGGTTGCCGCAACGGTTGCGGTGGTCGCGGCGGCGACCATCGGCTGGAAATCGTTGGTCGTCAGCACCAGGCGGGAGCCGGAATCGGCGATTATGCCCGCCACTCGCTGGGTGCTGCGTTCATCGTGGGGCAACGGCGCGGGAACGGCGACGACACCGGCGTATAGGCAGCCGAGGAAGGCCCGCAGAAAGGCCATCCCGTCGAGGTAGAGCAGGACAACTGGCTCCGCCGATTCCGGGCGGTCGGCCAGCCACGCGGCGATGGCTCTGGCGTCGCGATCGAGTTCGCGGTAGGTGACGATCTCCTCCGCGAGTTCGCGCCCTGCCTCACGGAGGTAGGTGTAGGAGCGGGTATCTCCGTAGACGGACACTTGCTGCCTGACGTGGTGAACGTAACTGGGCTGCATCTCGTAGATCCTTCGTAGAGGGAGATCGTCGTAGGGGATGACTACGACTATCTGTTCTCCCCACCTGCGCCGATAGCACTCCTGGGTATCTCCCCGCTAACCCGGGGGGTCGGCTCGAGCCACCCTGGGGTGTGGCCATGCAGAGGTGACCAACTCCGAGACCTGAGCCGCTGCGGCGAAATATTTGGCGCTGACGGCACACTCCTCGCGTGTCAGAATTGCCCGACCGCGGACCCGGTGTCCGCGGTCGCGCAGCGAGGAGGACGGATGCGACTGACGCCGCACGAACAGGAGCGGCTGCTGCTCAGCTACGCAGCAGAACTCGCCCGCCGGCGGCAGGCGCGCGGACTGGTCCTCAACCATCCCGAGGCCGTTGCGCTCATCACCGATCACGTCCTCGAGGGGGCGCGTGACGGCCGAACCGTCGCCGAACTCATGGCGTCGGGTCGTGAAGTGCTCCATCGCGCGGATGTGATGGAGGGCGTCCCGGAAATGCTGCACGACGTGCAGGTCGAGGCGACATTCCCGGACGGCACGAAGCTCGTGACCGTGCACAACCCGATCGGCTGAGCGCGATGATTCCCGGCGAATATCGTTGTGCAGAGGGCGATATCGAGATCAATCCGGGTGCGCCCCGGATTACCCTCGAGGTCGTCAACACCGGGGACCGTCCTGTGCAGGTCGGCAGCCACGTCCACTTCCCGCAGGCGAACGCCGCACTGCGGTTCGACCGTGTCGCCGCGCACGGCATGCGACTCGACATCCCGGCCGGCACCGCGGTTCGATTTGAACCGGGTCTTGGGCATCGGGTTTCGCTGGTGCCGCTCGGCGGGACCCGGGAGGTGCACGGCCTGAGCCTGCAGCCGCCCGGCCGCCTCGATGGGGAAGTAGGTGCGTCGTGACCTGGCTAAGCCGCGCTCGCTACGCCGAGCTTTACGGGCCGACCACCGGCGATCGGGTCCGCCTCGCGGACACCGACCTGTTCATCGAGATCACGGAGGACCGCTGCGGCGGACCGGGTTTCGCC
Source organism: Aldersonia kunmingensis (assembly GCF_001646865.1). Lineage (GTDB taxonomy): Bacteria > Actinomycetota > Actinomycetes > Mycobacteriales > Mycobacteriaceae > Aldersonia > Aldersonia kunmingensis. Next base: position 5,432 of record NZ_LRRB01000009.1, read on the forward strand.
GGTGATGAGGCAGTGTTCGGCGGTGGGAAAGTGCTGCGCGAATCAATGGGGCAGGCGCGCGCCACCCGGGCCGAGGGCACGCCCGACACCGTCATCACCGGCGTCGTGGTGATCGACCACTGGGGAATCATCAAGGCGGATGTGGGGATTCGCGACGGCCGGATCGTCGCGCTTGGCAAGGCCGGAAACCCCGACACCATGACCGGCGTCCATCCCGGCCTCGTCGTCGGACCGGGCACCGAGATCATCTCCGGCAACGGGCGCATCCTCACCGCGGGCGCGATCGACTGCCACGTCCACTTCATCTGCCCACAGCTGATGGAAGAGGCGCTCGGTGCCGGGATCACCACGTTGATCGGCGGCGGGACCGGTCCCGCCGAGGGCAGCAAAGCCACCACGGTGACGCCCGGCGCATGGCATCTCGCGCGAATGTTCGAAGCCACCGATCACTGGCCCTGCAACATCGTGCTACTCGGCAAGGGCAACACCGTTAGCGCCGAAAGTATGTGGGAGCAACTACGCGGCGGTGCGTCCGGATTCAAGCTGCACGAGGACTGGGGATCGACCCCGGCCGCGATCGACGCGTGCCTCACCGTCGCGGATGCCACGGGCGTTCAGGTGGCGCTGCACTCGGACACGCTCAACGAGGGGGGCTTCGTCGAAGACACGCTCGCCGCCATTGCGGGCAGGGGCATCCACGCCTATCACACCGAGGGTGCTGGCGGCGGTCACGCGCCCGACATCATCACTGTTGCGGCATACGCGAATGTCCTGCCGTCCTCGACCAATCCGACGAGGCCGCACACCGTCAACACCCTCGCCGAGCATCTCGACATGCTCATGGTCTGCCACCACCTCAGTTCGTCCATCCCGGAGGATCTGGCGTTCGCGGAGAGCCGGATTCGTCCGTCCACCATCGCCGCGGAGGATCTGTTGCACGACCTCGGTGCGATCTCCATGATCGGCAGCGACTCACAGGCAATGGGCCGGATCGGCGAGGTGGTCATGCGGACCTGGCAGACCGCACACGTGATGAAGCGCCGCCGCGGCGCACTTCAGGGCGATGGTCCGGCCGATAACAACCGCGTGCGCCGCTACATCGCCAAGTACACGATCTGCCCCGCCGTCGCCCACGGTCTCGAGGGTGAGGTGGGTTCGGTGGAGGTGGGCAAGCTCGCCGACCTAGTGCTGTGGGAGCCTGCGTTTTTCGGAGTTCGCCCGCATGCGGTGATCAAGGGCGGTGCGATCGCGTGGGCCGCCATGGGCGACGCGAACGCCTCCATTCCGACGCCACAGCCGGTGCTGCCACGGCCGATGTTCGGGGCAGCACCGCCGGTTGCCGCGGCAACCTCGGTCCATTTCGTGTCCGAGCAGGCAATCGAGGATGGTCTCGCCGACCGAGTGAACGTGGAGCGAAAACTCGTGCCAGTGCGCAACGTCAGGGCGCGCGGCAAGGCGGACATGCCGCTCAACGATGCCCAGCCGCGTATCGAGGTCGAGCCGGACACGTTCACCGTCCGCATCGATGGCGAGGTGTGGCAGGAGCAGCCTGCGACGGAACTGCCCATGGCCCAACGCTATTTCCTGTTCTGAGGCCGTGCCGTGAAGCTGTCCACGCTGTTCGTGCTCGCCGACTCGAGGCTCCCCGCCGGCGGGCACGTCCACTCCGGCGGCGTGGAGGAGGCCATCGCCTCGGGCCTGGTGCGCGACCTGGCTGGCGTCGAGGCGTTCCTGCGGCGCCGCATCCGCACCACCGGACTCGTTGGTGCCTCGATTGCCGCAGCGGTATGCGCGGGCGCCCTCGATCAGGTCGCTGCAGACGACGAGACGGACGCGCGGACGCCGTCACCCGCAGCGCGGGAGGCCTCGCGCGCACAGGGTCGCGGCCTGCTAAGGCTGGCGAAACATGTCTGGCCACAACAGGATTGGTCGCCGTTCGGTCGGCGGCCGCACCTGCCGGTTGTTACCGGCGCTGTGGGCGGCTGCTGTGACGCCACCCCGGAGGAGACCGCCGCGGTGCTCGTCTACGCGACCATGACCGGGTCGGCGACCGCCGCCCAGCGCCTGCTCGCTCTCGACCCGGCCGACGTCACCGCCGCCACAGTGCGGCTCGCGCCGCTGTGCGACGAGATCGCGGCCCTAGCCGCGACGGGCCTGGCCGACCTGTCCGACCCGCTGCTCGACGTCCTCGCTCAGCGGCATATCGAGCGGGATCGCCCGCTGTTCGTTTCGTGAGAAGGGATTAGCCATGCCACCGCATCTGATCGACGGCGAACCACACAGCCACGTCCACGACCGTCCCCGCCGGGTCCGGCGGGACGGGGAGCCGTTGCGTATCGGTGTGGGTGGGCCCGTCGGCTCTGGCAAGACCGCGCTCGTGGCGGCACTGTGTCGGCAGTTGCGAGACGAGCTGTCACTGGCGGTCCTGACCAACGACATCTACACCACCGAGGACGCAGATTTCCTGCGCCGCCATGCGGTGCTGCCGGACGAGCGGATCGCTGCCGTGCAGACCGGTGGCTGCCCGCACACCGCGATCCGGGACGACATCACGGCGAACCTCGACGCGATCGATGACCTGATCGAGCAGAACCCACCGCTGGATCTGATCCTCGTCGAGTCCGGCGGCGACAATCTCACGGCCACCTTTTCGTCGGGGCTTATCGATGTCCAGATCTTCGTCGTCGATGTCGCGGGCGGCGATAAGGTGCCACGCAAGGGTGGACCGGGTGTGACGTTCTCGGATCTCTTGGTGGTCAACAAGACCGACCTCGCACCGCTCGTCGGCGCCGACCTCGGTGTGATGGAACGCGACGCAGAGAAAGTCCGCGACGGACGCCCGACCGCGCTCATCTCGCTCACTGCCGATCCGACCGCAGGCCCGGTGCTCGAATGGGTGCGCGAGCAGTTGAAAGCGCCAGTTGCGAACTGAGCTCCGCATCGTCGCGGAGGCGGGGCGTCGACCGCGGGTGATCGCCCGTGGCGGCCTCGACGCGCGCGAGACCGGGCCGGGCCGGCTGCACCTGATCGGCACGGCCGCAACGCCGCTCGGCGGCGATCACCTCGAGATCCTGATCGAGGTTCGCGCCGGCGCACAGTTACAGGTCCGTTCGGTCGCGGCCACTCTGGCACTGCCGGGCCGCAGTGAGGTGCACTCGACATCGCGCTGGGTGTTCGAGGTAGGCGAGGGCGGCTGCCTTGAATTCGACCCCGAGCCGCTGATCGTCGCCGGCGGGTCCGAGCATTCCGCCCGCACCGAGGTCGTGCTCGGCGACGGATCACACCTACGACTGCGCGAGCGAACGCAAATGGGACGAGACGGCGAAACCGGGGGAGCGTTCACGGGCACCCTCGTTGCCGACGTCGCCGGTCGCCCGCTGCTGCGGCATGCAGTGGAACTCGGTGCGGGATCGGCGATCGACGATGTGCTCGTTGCGCCGCGGGCGATGTCGAGCGAACTCGCCTATCCCGACGCGCGCCCGGCGTGTGTTGATGGGTTGCACAGCGCTCGTTTGCCGCTCGCCGGTGGGGGAACGCTGACGACGTGGCTCGGAGCGCGGCTTCTGGCCGATCCATCGGAATCATTTGGCCCGAACTGCTGAATGGCCCTGGACGTGCGCACAGTCGAGAACCTTCCGCCAACTTGTCGGAGGGGGATGGCATCCTCAACCACGTGTTTGGCTCAACGACCTCGGTGCGACTGGTCGAATGGAACGTCGCAATGGCGCTGCACCGCAAGACCCACCTATTGGCCGCCCTCGAACCGACGATCGCGGTGTTGCCCGAGTCGTCCTCCAGCGCCCAAACCAAGTCGGCTCTGGAAGCGATCGGCGCGACCTCTGTGGCGTGGATCGGCGGCAACCCGAACAAGGGCCTATCCGTCGCTGCGTTCGGGGACTGGCAATTGAGAATCGATGGCAGTTATGACCCCGGATACCAGTGGGTCATGCCGGTCCATGTCACCGGGCCGGCGCACATTCGGATGCTTGCAGTGTGGGATATGAACCACCGCGGCAGCGGGTACCAGTCCGCGCTGGACTTCGGATCCTGCCGCGCATCTATCGCGCATTACGAAGAGTTCCTGTCGGGCGATGCGGACCTAGTCTTGATCAGCGGTGACTTCAACAACTCGGTGAACTGGGACAAGCCGACCAAGCGGGCCAAATTCGGTGACTTCATGGACGAGTTGGAGTCCCGAGGCTTCGCCAGCGCCTACCACTTGCAGCGTGGAAGTGAGCGCGGGAACGAGGCTGACGCGACTCTGTGGTGGACGAGGAACAGCGACAAGCCGTACCACATTGACTACACATTCGTGTCACGTCCGGATGCGATCGACCGAGTCGATGTCGGCGCACACTCCGAATGGCTCGCCCATAGCGACCACAGTCCGATGACTATCGACCTGCGCATTCAGACGCGGGCCGCCAACGCTGGGTCCGATTACCGGCGAATAGAGCGGGCGCAGGCGCAGCAACCGAAACGCGCGCCGCGAGCCTCCCACCCGGATAATCAGGGAAATACCTTGCAACACTTAGCTACTCAGGATGGATCAATGCGCTTCGACCTCGTAGCCGGAGAATTACCCGACATGCGATGCGGCGTAAACGGTGAACCGTGGGCCAGCACTTTTCGGCCTACACACGTCACTGCGCGATCGATCGGTGGCGTGATCGTTGAAGTCAAGATTTGGGGACCGCAGGTTCGTACGGACGGTTCGCTTGGGAAGCGGCTGATCGACCACGTGTGGCGCAGGACTCACGCAAACGGTGGAGTCGACTTGGCCGACCTGCCATCCTCCGTCGCAGCTGAACTGGGTTCGCGGCCTGTTGACGGGCACGCTACTCAATAGCTGCACAATCGCGTCGAACCCACAACAGAAGGGCCGACCGGCATACGCCAATCGGCCCCTCGTTGACTGATACTCCGCTAACCCGCGGCTTTCTCCCTCGCCGCACCAGGATCCAGCTGTGCTGCGGCGGGGTCGAGTGG
>NZ_LRRB01000229.1 GCF_001646865.1 Aldersonia kunmingensis
GGATCCATCTCGACGAATCCATCGACGCGACACCGGAATCGGTGCTGCGCGAGATCTGGCAGGACCACTTCATCCTGAATCCCGCTGCCGCCGAACCAGGTTGAAGGCCCGTCGCGGCCGACTCGCCGGTGCGCCGGCGCGGTCGCGGCAGAACAGCCGGCATGGCCCCCCTGAAGCGCAAGCCCATGCCGCTCAAGGAAGAACCGATCGCGTTCGCCCGGTCCGGTAGCGGAGCGGGGATGGTGCTCACCGGCAAGCGGAGCAAGGGCGGAACGCCGGGACAGGCACCGCCGGGAACCAACGCGGCGGAGACCGACGAGCGTGGCGAAAAGGTGCCGCTCGGGACCGACAACGAGTCGGTGACCGACCCGGACACCCGCCAGCTCGCCCAGCGCATCGCCCGACGGCTCGCGGTGTCCCGTCCCCGTCGCGATGTGCGGCCGCGGCGCGGCGTCGGCGAACTGGCGAGCCTGCGCTGGCGCGGCGGTGCAGATGATGTCGACCTCGACCGCACCATCGAAGTCCTCGCCGAGAACCCGATGCCCGAAGACGAGGACATCGTGGTTCGCGACCGGCTGCATCGCCGCCGGTCGGTAGTCCTGGTGGTGGACGTCTCGGGATCAATGAAGGGTGCGCGGGTGCGCACTGCCGCAGCAACGGTCGGTGCGCTGTCCGCCGAACTCGCCCGCGAACGCCTCGGGACCGTCGCCTTCTGGTCCGATGCCGCCGTCCTTGTGGGGCTCGACGAGACGGTCCCGCCAATGACCGTGCTCGATTTGCTGCTGCGCATTCCCGCGCAGGGCCTGACCAACGTGGGATTCGGTCTCGAACTCGCGCGCAGGCAGCTTTCCGGCGCGGCCTCGGCACAGTCCAGGGTGCTGCTGCTGTCCGATTGTGTGCACAACGCGGGTCCCGATCCGCGGTTGCTCGCCGCGAATCTTCCGCGCCTCGATGTGCTGCTCGACGTCTCGGGTGAGCACGACACGGACCTGGGCCGCGACCTCGCGCGCGCAGGCCGGGGTCGGATCCGGACGGTCAGCGACTACCGGGATGTCGCGCCGGCATTGAACGCGATCTTCGGGCGGTGAGCGGCCACCCCCGTTCGGGGGTAGCGCGAGGGGGAGTGTGACGAGGATCGTATTTCGGCAGGAACACCTACAGGAGTGTGAGATGCCGACCGATCCGCAGAGCCGCGTCCGCGAATTGCTCGCCCGTTATGCCACGCCCGATGTGTGTGTCGCCGAGTTGCTGTGCGACGGGCATCCCGACGACGCCGTTGCCGTCACGATCGTCGAGTCGGATCTGTCGGCGACCGATCTGACCTACGGCCGCCTGCGCGAGGAGTCCGCGCGGTTCGCGGCTGCGCTCGCCGACCTCGGCGTTGAGCCGGGGGATCGGGTCGCCACACTCATGGGCAAGTCGGCCGAACTGGTTGTTGCCCTGCTCGGTATCTGGCGCCGGGGTGCGGTGCACGTCCCGCTGTTCACCGCGTTCGCGCCGCCCGCGATCTCCTTCCGGCTCTCGGCGAGCCAGACCAAGGTCGTCATCGCCGACGCCGACCAGCTATCGAAACTCACTGCCGCACAAGAGGCTCCGCAGCTCTCGCCCTGGCACGTGATCGGTGTGGGTGGCGGCGGGCATGCGCAGTTCGCGGATCTCCTCGCCGCGGCGGACCCGTCGGCGGAGTCTGCGACAGCGGTCAGGGTGAGCGCGGACGCACCAATCGTTCAGCTGTTCACCAGCGGCACCACCGGAACTCCGAAGGGCGTTCCGATTCCGGCGAAGGCGATCGCTTCGTTCCACGCGTATCTCGAGTTCGGCCTCGATGTCCGGGCCGATGACGTGTTCTGGAACGCCGCCGACCCGGGCTGGGCGTACGGGCTCTACTACGCGATCATTGCGCCGCTCGCCGCCGGAGCACGCACGATCCTGCTGCATGCCGGCTTCTCCGCCCCGCTGACGTGGAAGGTGATGCAGAAGTTCGGTGTCACCAATTTTGCGGCGGCGCCGACCGTCTACCGCAGCCTCGCCGCGGACTCGACGCCACCGCCCGCGGACCTGCGCCTGCGCCGTGCCTCCTCGGCCGGCGAACCGCTGACACCCGATGTGGTGAGCTGGTCGGAGGCCAATCTCGGTGTCGCGGTGCGCGATCACTACGGGCAGACCGAGCACGGCATGTTCATCGTGAACGCCTGGCACGACGATCTGCGGGTGACGGTACCGCCGGGCTCGATGGGCAAGTCACTGCCCGGCTGGAGCTGTGCGGTCCTCTCGGACGACAACGACGAACTCGCGAAGCCGGGCGAGCTTGGCCGCGTCGCGATCGACACGACGGCCAGCCCGCTGCTGTGGTTCTCCGGCTACGTCGATGCCCCGGAGAAGACCGCCTCCCGCTATACCGAGGACGGCCGCTGGTACCTCACCGGTGACGCCGGCTCGGTCAGCGAGGACGGCTTCTACTTCTTCTCCGCGCGCGATGACGACGTCATCATCATGGCCGGTTACCGCATCGGCCCGTTCGACGTGGAAAGCGTGCTGGTGATGCACGACGCGGTGGCCGAGGCCGCCGTCGTCGGTATGCCCGACCGGCTGCGCGGCGAGGTGCTCGAGGCGTTCGTCGTCCTGCGCGAAGGGGTTTCGGGTGACGACGCGCTGACCGCCGAGCTGCAGAAGCTGGTCAAGGAAAAGTTCGCCGCGCACGCCTACCCGCGACAGGTGCATTTCGTCGAGGCGCTGCCCAAGACGCCGAGCGGCAAGGTGCAGCGGTTCCTGTTGCGCCAGGGGAAGGGCTGAGCTTTAGGGCACCCGGCGCAGCGTGCCGAGGCCTTCCTCGTCGAAGAATTCGATGGTCACCGCCTGGGCAGTGGGACCGTTCACGTCGAAGGTCACCTTGGAGATGCTCCCCACCGGGGCGTTCTCTCCGGTCGGAACCATGGTGAACGTCGAACCGTCCCAATGTGTCAGCGGGAACTGCATGTTCTTCGGGCCGACGGCGAGCATCAGCTGCCCGCCGGTCTCCGTGACCGTGACCGGCCCGAGGTAGTCGTTGGAGTAGGTCCCGGTGTATGCCGAATCCGGTGCCGGGGGAGCGGGATTCGCCGGCTTCTCCTCGCCGGCCAGCTCGCCTTGCGGCGCGGACACGGTCGCCGCGAACAGCTTCTCGAACCCGGCTGCCCAATCTGCTTGCGGCTCACCGAAGATCGCGTCGTCGGCGAAATCGTTGCGCACCCCCTCGGCGGTGCCATTGCCGGTGGCGTTGGTCAACACCACGATCCCGAGATCGAGGTTCGGGATAGTCATGATGGTGGTTCCCGCGCCCTCGTAGAAGGCGCCCGAATGGCTGAGCCGAACGCGGCCGGAGCCGTCGACGCCGCTCTCCCAGCCGTATCCGAAGAAGTTCTGCCGGGCTGCGACCTCCGGGGCGGTGGGGTTGCCGGAACTCGCGCGCATCGCCGGAGCGAGCGCTTCCGCCAGCGCGTTCTCGTCCACGACGCGCGTGCCGTCCGCAGTGGTGCCGCCGCGCATCACCATCGCCAGCCACTTCGCGACGTCGTTCACAGAGGCGCTCACCCCGCCCGCCGGGGATTGGGCGTCCGGCTCGCGGACGTACTTTGCCTCGTACTCACCGTCGATGAGCGTGTGCCCGACAGCATGATTGGGATTGGCTTCGAAATCGGCGAATCGGGAACTGGTCTGGGTCATTCCGAGCGGCTTGTAGATATTCTCGTCCGACAGACTCGCCCAATCGGTTCCCGCGGCAGCGGCGACCGACTCGGCGGCCGCCGTCAGCCCGAAGTTGGTGTAGCGGGCCTGGAGGCGGAACGGGTCGAGCGGGAGGAAGCGCATCCGCTCGAGGACCTGCCGTTGGTCGTAGCCGATGTCCTCGAGCCGATCGGCGGCATGATCCGGCAGGCCGGATCGGTGCGAATACATGTCGCCGATGCTGACGTTCGCGGTGACATACGGATCGGAGAGCGCGTACCACGGCAGGTGTGCGACCACCGGCGTATCCCAGGTCACCGTCTTGTCGCCCACCTCCTTGGCGATCACAGTGGCGCCGATCGGCTTGGACACCGAGGCGAGCTGGAACGCGGTGTCCGGGTCGATCGCGTCCGGCTTGCCGATCTCGCGGACGCCGTAGCCCTTCGCGAACACGATCTCGCCGTTGTGGATGACCGCCACCGCCATACCGGGAATTTTGGTGCGGTCCATCGCTTCCTGCGCGAGCCCATCGACCTTGTTGATCGCCTCGTTGACCCGGTCCTCGTCTGTGGGCACGCCGGGCACGAGGTTGGGATTGTCGACGCCGGACGCGTCAGGGACCTTGTCCGATGCCTCGGCTGCCGTCGTGGATGTGTCGCTCGATGATTCGTCGCTCGAGCACGCCACGAGTCCCGCGGCGAGTACTGCGCAAAGGGTGATCAGAACTGGACGTGCGGTCATGGCAGTCTCCCGGCCCGGCACTCGAAGTCGAGCTAACGCTACGCAAACCGTCGCCGCGCCGTCCTGGTTTCGGATCTTGCAGTGTTGCCGTCGCGCGGTGATCACGAGCAACTGGCCCCCGACACGCCGAGCGGGAGGGGCCAGTTGCTCGTGCTCACTGGGGAACGGTCGTCACCGAAGCTCGCCTCGGGCGCGGAGTTCGGCCACGACCGCGTCGATGCCCTTTCGGTCGATCGTCTTGATTCCCTTGGCGGACACCGTCAATGTCACGCGCCGGCCGATGCTCGGCACGTAGTAGGTCTTGCGCTGGATATTCGGATCCCAGCGTCGGCTGGTGCGCCGGTGCGAATGGGAAATCGATTTTCCGAATCCGGGCCGCCGCCCGGTGACTTGGCAGTGCGCTGACATGGGCCTCCTTTTTGGAAACGATTTTCAATATGGTCAATCGGAGCGTACGCTTCGGCTGTCCTTAATGAAAACCATGTTCAGAAAGGGTGGGATGGTGGCTGTGGACGAGCGAACTCCGTTGGTGTTGGTCGCCGGGTGGCGAGGGTCGATCGAATCGGTGGCGCAATCGCTGCTCGATGAGGAAACGATCGTCGTCCACCACAGCCTCGACGCGGTTGAGGCGGGTCTCGTGCCTCGCACGGTCACGACCATCTACGAGGGTCGCCGCATCCAGCACATTGGCGTCCTGAAGCTCGACCACGGGTGCGTGTCGTGCGCGCTTCGGAAGGACCTCCTGCCGCTGCTGCGTCAATTGCATCGCCGGAGCAATGTGTCGCGGATCGTCGTCCAGCTCGATCCGCAACTGGAGCCGGAGGCATTGGCCTGGGCGATCGAGCACATCGTGGTCAGCGGAATGGTCGGCTACATCGATGGCCCGGCGGCTCGAGACGTGCGCATCGAGGGCGTAGTGACCTGCATCGATTCCGAGACCTGGCTCGACGATGCGACCGGCGACGCTCGGCTTACCGATGGTCGCACGGTGGCGCAGGTGGCGGTTGGGCAAGTGGCATTCGCCGATGCCCTGGTTGTCTCGGGCAGGAGCGATGACGGCTGGGCCCAGGCCCGACTGCATGCCACGTTGGCGCGGCTCGCTCCCGGCGCGCCGATTCAATGGGGTGTGTCGGCCGGCTTCTTCGTCGACCGACTGCTTTCTGTCATCTCCCCGATATCGCGGCGAGGTGCCATCGGTGACGTTTTCGAGCCACTGCTGCGGGGTGAGCCGCCGCTGCACGAGGACTGCGGAGTCGCGCTGTTCGAGTTCACCGCTGACCGGCCGTTCCATCCGGAACGGCTGCACGACGCAGTGGAAGTGCTGCTCGACGGTGTGCTGACTGCGCGCGGACGCATCTGGCTTGCCACCCAGAACGACCAGGTGCTGTGGCTCGAGTCGGCGGGTGGCGGCTTGCGGGTCACGTCGGCGGGACGGTGGCTCGCAGCCATGACCGCGGATGAACTCGACAACGCTGCTCCGACGCGGCGGGCCATGGCCGCACTCACCTGGGACGAACGATTCGGTGACCGCCACACATCGCTCGTCGTTCTCGCGCATGCGGCCGATCCCGCCGAGATCGACCGCGCGCTGCGCTGGGCGCTGCTGACGGACGACGAACTCGGCGCTTCCGAGCAATGGCAAGCATGGCCGGACCCGTTCGGGCGGGCGCACACCGACCCCTGCGGGACCAGCGAATCGCCCTATGCCGAAACCGATTACCGAGGAGAAGAGCGAGAATGAAGCCGAACATCCACCCCGAGTACCGTCCGGTCGTCTTTCAGGACGCCAGCACGGGTAAAGGGTTCCTCACCCGATCGACCATCACCACCGAGCGCGTCATCGAGTGGAGCGACGGGCACACCTATCCGCTGGTCGTCGTCGAGGTGACGAGTGAATCGCACCCATTCTGGACCGGTACGGATCGGCGACTCGATTCCGCCGGCCGCGTCGAGCGATTCGAGGCGAAGTACGGCAAGCGGGTGCGAGGTATCTCGACACACCGGCCGTGATCACCGCGGACGGGCGGCATTGCGTACGCTCCGGCGTGGGAGGGTGATTGACGATGCAAACCGCAGTGATCACCGGCGCCAACACCGGAATCGGTTTCGCCACGGCGCAACGACTCGCGGCCGAAGGACGGACCGTCGTGATGGCGTGCCGGAACCTGGAGAAGGGTGCTGCTGCGCAGCAGGAACTCCGACGGGCGAACCCGGATGCCGAGGTCGATCTGTTGTCGCTCGATTTGTCGTCGTTGGCGCACATTCGCAAGTTCGCCGACGAACTCGCGGAGCGGCATCCGACGGTCGATGTGCTCGTCAACAACGCGGGCGCAGCGGTCGCGCGGCAGTCCTTCACCGAAGACGGGTTCGAATTGCAGTTCGGTGCAAACTATCTGGGCCCGTTTCTGCTGACCCACCTCCTGTTGCCGCAGTTGCAGGTGGCCGCCGCGGAGTCCGGCGATGCCCGGATAGTGCACGTCTCGTCGATTGCGCACAACATGGGCCGGATCGCCCCCGGCACGTTCCGCGGCCGCGGTGTCTACAACACGATGGCTGCCTACGCGCAGTCCAAGCTCGGCAACCTGATGTTCAGCAATGCGCTGGCGCGTCGACTGCCGACCGGACTTACCACCCACACGATGCACCCCGGTGGGGTCGGTTCCGATTTTTACCGGCAGTTCCCCGGACCTCTGCGCCGTGCGCTCCTGGCAATCCTCATCCCGCCGGAGCGGCCCGCCGAACTGATCGACGAGTTGGCCTTCGGTGACGCCTACCGGACGACGTCGGGGGACTATGTCAGCGTCGGGCGGTTCGCGCCGGTCAATCCGCTGTCCAAAAGCCGTGACCGGCAGGAGCAGCTCTACTTGACGAGTTGCGAACTGGCCGGGGTCGAGCCGCTCGAGGTGCTGCGCTGACGATCAGGCGGTATTCGCCAAACTGCCTGCTCGTATTACCCTCGAATCCATGCCCACACGCACCGCGCTCCGCCCCGGGGAACTTTCGCCGACCCGCGAGGTCCCTCGCGCCATCGAGCGGCCCGAGTACGTGTGGAAGAAGACTGCCAAGGAGGGCAACGAGCCCTGGGTGCAGTCGGCGGAGACGATCGAGAAGATGCGCGTCGCCGGACGGATCGCCGCGCAGGCGCTGCAGGAGGCCGGTAAGGCCGTCGCTCCGGGTGTGACCACCGACGAACTCGACCGGATCGCACACGAATACATGTGCGACCACGGCGCGTACCCGTCGACGTTGGGCTACAAGGGGTTTCCGAAGTCCTGCTGCACCTCGGTCAACGAGGTGATCTGCCACGGCATCCCGGATTCGACCGTGATCGAGGACGGCGACATCGTGAACATCGATGTCACTGCCTTCATCCACGGCGTGCACGGTGACACCAACGCGACCTTCCTCGCCGGTGATGTGGACGAGGAGGTGCGCCTGCTCGTGGAACGGACCGAGGAGGCCACGATGCGGGCGATCAAGGCCGTCAGGCCGGGCCGGGAGTTCAACGTCATCGGCCGCATCATCGAGTCCTACGCGAAGCGGTTCGGCTATGGCGTGGTGCGTGACTTCACTGGTCACGGCGTCGGCCCGACCTTCCACAGCGGGCTGGTCATCCTGCACTACGACCAGCCCGAGGTCACGGACATCATCGAGCCGGGCATGACCTTCACGATCGAGCCGATGATCAACCTCGGCACCGCCGACTACGACATGTGGGACGACGGCTGGACCGTGGTCACGAAGGACCGAAAGTGGACCGCGCAGTTCGAGCACACCCTCGTGGTCACCGAGAGCGGCACGGAAATCCTGACGCTTCCGTGATCGCCGCGGCGACGCTGTGAAGGGCGCGCTGCTCGTCGCCGGTTGCACGTCCGACGCGGGCAAGAGTGTGGTCGTCGCCGGCCTGTGCCGCCTGCTCGCCCGGCGCGGGGTGTCTGTAGCGCCGTTCAAGGCGCAGAACATGTCGAACAACTCCGTCGTCACCCTCGACGGCGGCGAGATCGGCCGGGCCCAGGCACTGCAGGCGCAGGCGTGCGGGCTGGAGCCGAGCGTGCGGTTCAACCCGGTGCTGCTGAAGCCGGGCAGCGACCGGCGATCCCAACTTGTCGTCCGCGGTAAGGCTGTCGACACCGTAGGGGCCGCCGACTACTTCCGGCATCGAACCGCCCTGCGTGCAGTTGTTGCCGACGAACTCGCGGCGCTGCGTGACGAATTCGACGTGGTGATTTGCGAGGGCGCCGGATCGCCCGCGGAGATCAATCTGCGCGAAACCGATCTGGCCAACATGGGCCTCGCTCGTGCCGCCGATCTGCCAGTGCTGGTGGTCGGCGATATCGACCGCGGGGGAGTGCTTGCCCATTTGTTCGGCACACTCGCGATCCTCGAGCCCGACGATCAGGCACTGATCGCGGGTTTCCTGATCAACAAGTTCCGCGGCGACGTCACCCTGCTCGAGCCTGGACTGAAGCAGCTGCGTGACCTGACGAATCGCCCGGTGCTCGGTGTGCTGCCCTACGCCGAGGACCTGTGGATCGATGCGGAGGACTCGCTCGGCACCGTCGCCGACGCACCGGTGGGGCGGCCCGGCCCGCCCGTCGGTGGCGAGTGGCTGACAGTCGCCGCGATCCGGTTGCCGCGCATCTCCAATTCCACAGACGTGGAGGCACTCGGTTGCGAGCCGGGAGTGTCGGTGCGGTGGGTGACCGAGCCGTCCCGCCTCGCCGGTGCAGACCTCGTTGTGCTGCCGGGCAGCAAGTCGACTGTCACCGATCTGGAATGGTTGCGGCGCACCGGGATTGCCGACGCGCTCCTCGACCACGCCGCGCGCGGCGGGCCGATCTTCGGCATCTGCGGCGGGTATCAGATGCTCGGTCAGGGCATCGAGGACGACGTCGAGTCCCGCCGGGGATTCGTTACGGGACTCGGCCTGCTGGATCTCGAGATCCGTTTCGAAGACCCCAAGGTGTTGAGTCGGGCATCAGGGTCGGCGGGGCCGATTCCCGTGCAGGGCTACGAGATTCACCACGGCCGCGTGACCCGCACCGGCGACGCTCCGCTGCTGCACGCCGACGACGGGTCTGCCGAGGGGAGTGTGCGCGGTTCGGTGTCCGGCACGCATTGGCATGGCGTACTCGAATCGGACGAGTTCCGACGCTCCTTCCTCACCGAGGTGGCGCAGCGCAGCGGACGCACCGGTTTCGTCGTCTCCCCCGATACGTCGTTCGCCGCGGTGCGGGCGGCCCAGCTCGACCTGCTTGCCGACCTGCTGGAGGAGCACGCCGACGTCGACGCGATCGTCTCGCTCATCGAGAACGGCGCCCCGCAGGGCCTGCCGATAATTCACGTCTGAGTGCGAAATGTGCTTGCGGTTACAAACTGCATGCAGACGAACGAGATTCGTCTCGAACGTGACGGTCTCCGCACCGACATCGCGCGGTGATGGTTCTCATCGCGCCGATGGTCCGGGGCCCCGAGCCGACAGGCGAACAGTGGCGTAGCGTTTTCGGCCATGGACGCCAAGCAGGTGGACACTGCCGACGGAACAGTGGACGTTCGGGTCGACGGCCCGGAATCGGCGCACGTAGTGGCGCTACTGCGGGCGTCGGACGATCCGGTGACCGTGTATGACGACGTGTGCGCGCGGCTGCACGAATCGGGCCTGCGGACCGTGGTCATCGGCGCGGCCGACGGCGCGCTCACCGAGGCCGGGGTCATCGAAGTGCTCGATACGCTGGGGCTTTCGTGGGTGAACCTCGTCGGCAACGGCGATGGCGCGGAGGTGGCATGGCTGCTCGCCGCGCGTACCTTCGGCCGGTTCGTCAGCCTGATCGTCGCCGACCGCGGCCACCCGGCCATTCCCGACGCCGCGGGCGCCGTGCGTGCCGCCGAGTGCCCGGCCGTCGAGTTGCCGACTACGGTCCTCGTGG
>NZ_LRRB01000077.1 GCF_001646865.1 Aldersonia kunmingensis
CGGAGTCGAGCACATACCCGATCCGCTCGGCCGGATGATCCGGATCCACCGGAACATACGCACCACCCGCGGTGACCACCGCGTAGATCGCGGTCAGCAAATCGGTGCCGCGGCGCATCGCCACAGCGACCCGGGACTCCGGACCAACGCCCAGCGAAACCAGATGCCGTGCAAGGCGATTCACGCGCGCCGAGAACTCGGCGTAGGTGAACGACTCGCCCTCGAACACGACCGCGGTCGCATCCGGCGTCGCCGCAACAGCCCGCTCGAACCCGTCGAGCAGCAACACCTCATCCACCACACGAGCGGTGCCCGCCGACCCGGCCAGCAATGCCGCCTGTTCGCCGGCCTCGAGGATCGAGATATCTCCTACCGGCACAGCCGCATCCGCGACCATCGCCTCCAGCATGCGCACCAAACGCCGCGTGAAACCGGTGACCGTGGCCTCGTCGAACAGGTCCACCGCGTACACGACACTGCCGACCAGCCCACCCGGCGCGGCCGACGCAGCATCGCGTTCCGCGACGGTCACCGACAGATCGAACTTCGCCAGTGACGCTTCCCCGGCATCGAGCCCGGCGACAGTGAGGCCGGGCAATGCGAACTCGGTCTGGGCGAAGTTCTGGAACGCCAGCATCACCTGGAACAACGGGTTACGTGCCTGCGACCGGACTGGATCGAGGACCTCGACCAGCCGCTCGAATGGCACATCCGCATGTCCGAACGCCGCCAGATCGGTTTCCCGCACTCGCCCGAGCAGGTCGGCGACCGAGGCGCCGCCCTCGATGCCGGTCCTCAGCACCAGCGTGTTGACGAACATGCCGATCAGATCGTCGAGCTCGCGCTCACCACGACCCGTGATCGGGGTACCGATCGCCACGTCCTCGCCACCGGACAACCGTGCGAGCAGGACCGCCAACGCGGCGTGTACGACCATGAACGGCGTCGCATCATGTGCGCGAGCCAGCGCAATCAACCCGGCGTGCAGGTCGGCATCGATCTCGAAGCCGACGGCGGCACCGGCGAAGGACGCCACCGCCGGACGCGGGCGATCGAACGGAAGGCCCAATTCCTCAGGCACACCGGCAAGTTGCTTCGTCCAGTAATCGACCTGACCGGCGATCAGCGACTCGGGATCGTCCTCCGAGCCGAGCACCTCACGCTGCCACAACGTGTAATCGGCGTACTGCACCGGCAGCGGCGCCCAGCCCGGCACCTCGCCGCGGGTGCGGGACTCGTAGGCCACCATCACGTCCCGCGCGAGCGGACCCATCGAGAAGCCATCACCGGCGATGTGATGCACGACCACGACCAACACGAACTCGTCGGGCGCAGCTGTTCCATCGGCGACGTCTTCGACATCGGTGATCCGCAGCAAACGGGCGCGAACCGGCACCCGCTCGGTCACGTCGAACCCGCGGCCCACGAAACCGGCCACCTCGGCGAACACGCCGGCCTGCACGACCGGCACGGGTGACAGATCCAGAACTGCGTCGGCAGCGGACACCACCTGCTGGAACCCGAATCCATCGATCTCCGGGTAGATGGTGCGCAGCGACTCGTGCCGCGCAACCACATCGGCTACCGCCAATTGCAGTGCAGCGGTATCGAGTTCGCCCGACAACCGGATCGCCATCGGAATGTTGTTGACCGACGACTCCGGATCCAACTGGTTGAGGAACCACATCCGGGACTGCGCGAACGACAGCGGGATCTGCTCGGGCCGCGGCCGGGCCTCGAGTGCGACGCGACCGGTGCCTGCCTGCGACTCCACCGCCACCGCAAGGCGTTCCACCACCGGCGCCTCGAACAACACCCGCACCGGGATGGTCGCATCCAGGGCCGCGCCCAGGCGGGAGGCCACCTGCATCGCCAGCAGCGAGTTGCCGCCCAGAGCGAAGAAATCATCGTCCAGGCCGACCCGCTCGACCCGCAGCACCTCGGCGAACACGGCCGCCACGGCCTGCTCGACCGGAGTCGTGGGCGCACGGAACACCGCAGCCTCGAACACCGGCGCCGGCAGAGCCCTACGGTCCAACTTGCCCGACGAATTCAGCGGGAACGCCTCGAGCACCATGACCCGTTCGGGCACCATGTAGGACGGCACCCGCTCCGCGACCGCACCCCGCACGGCATCCGCGTCCAGTGCGGCATCGCCAATGACGTAACCCACCAAACGATCGGTGATGCCATCGTCGTGCACCATCACGACGGACTGCCTAACGCCCTCGACCGCGAGCAGCGCTGCCTCGATCTCACCGAGCTCGATGCGCTGACCACGCAACTTCACCTGGAAGTCGGTACGACCGACGTACTCGAGTTCCCCGGACTTGCCCCACCGCACCAGGTCACCGGTGCGGTACAGACGATCCCCCGCGCCGAACGGATTGGAGACGAAGCGCTCCGCGCTCAGACCCGCCGCGCTGACATAGCCACGCGCCAACTGCGCACCCGCGAGATACAGCTCACCCATCACCCCGGACGGAACCGGCCGCAACCGCGCATCCAGGACATAGACCTGGGTGTTCCACGCCGGCGAACCGATCGGCACCTCGGACACATCCGTCTCGGATGCCGTGCGGGCGGTCACCTGAACAGTGGCCTCGGTCGGGCCATACAGGTTGTGCACCACCACACCCGGCACCGCGGCACGCATCCGCTGCGCGACCTCGCCACTGAGCGCCTCACCACCGGTGAACACCCGACGCAGCGACGCGCACCGACCGGCCGAGACCTCGGTAACGAACACCGACAACATCGACGGAACGAACTGCACCGTCGTGACCGACTGTTCCTCGATCAGCGCGGCGAGGTAGGCGGGGTCGCGATGCCCGTCCGCGGCGGCGACGACCAACCCGGCCCCGATCCGCAACGCGGCGAACAACTCCCACACCGACGCATCGAACGTTGTCGGGGTCTTCCACAGCACGACATCGGCCGCGGACAGGTCGAACTGCTCGGGGAACCACGCCAACTGGTTCACGATTGCCGAATGGCTGACCGCCACACCCTTCGGGCGACCCGTCGACCCCGACGTGTAGATCACATACGCGGTGTTCGCCGTCCGCAGCGGCGCGACACGGTCCGCATCCGTCACCAGATCCGCCGAGTAGCCCGACACATCCAGGGTGTCCAGCAGGAGGACAGACCTGTCCCCCACGTCCACGCCAGCATCGGTCGTGGTCAGCACCACCACCGGATCCGCGGACTCCAGCACATACGCCGTGCGGTCGGCCGGATGATCCGGATCCACCGGCACATACGCACCACCGGCAGCCAGGACCGCATAGATCCCGGTCAGCAGGTCGGTGCCACGCCGCATCGCCACCGCGACCCGCGACTCCGGACCCACACCCAGCGAAACCAAATGCCGTGCCAGACGATTCACCCGCGCCGAGAACTCGGCATAGGTCAGGGACTCACCTTCGAACACCACCGCCGTCGCATCCGGAGTCGCTACCGCAGCACGCTCGAACCCGTCGAGCAGCAACGCCTCGGCCACATCGTGACCGGTGCCCGCCGACCCGGCGAGCAAGGCCGCCAACTCGCCGGTCTCGAAGATCTCGACATCGCCCACCGACACAGCCGGATCCGCGGCAACAGCCTCGAGCACCCGCACCAGGCGCTGCCCGAACACCTGCATCGTCGACTCGTCGAACAGGTCCGTCGCATACGCCAAAGACCCGAAAAGACCACCCGTGGCAGGGTTTTCACCCATCGTCACCGACAGATCGAACTTCGCCACGACATCCCCGGCGTCGAGCCCCGACACCGACAGGCCCGGCAACTCGAACTCGGCCTGCCCGAAATTCTCGAACGACAACAACACCTGAAACAACGGGTTGCGTGCCTGCGAGCGAACCGGATCGAGAATCTCCACCAGCCGCTCGAACGGCACATCCGCATGCCCGAACGCGGCCAGATCCGTCTCCCGCGTCTGCGCGAGCAGATCGGTGAACGACTCGCCACCATCGACACCGGTCCGCAGCACCAGGGTGTTGACGAACATGCCGATCAGATCATCGAGCTCACGCTCGCCACGACCCGCGATCGGCGTACCGACCGCAATATCGCCGGTGCCGGACAGGCGCGCCAACAGCACCGCGAGCGCCGCGTGCACCACCATGAACAACGTCGAGTCGTGCGCCCGCGCCACCCCGACCAGCGCGGTGTGCAGGTCGGCCGGGATATCGAACGCGACCGCGGCACCGCGGCCCGATGCCACCGCCGGACGCGGGCGGTCCGCAGGCAGGTCGAGCTGATCCGGCACGCCCGCGAGCTGATCGCTCCAGTAGGCGATCTGGCGCGAGAGCAGCGATTCCGGATCGTCATCGGAGCCGAGTACCTCGCGCTGCCACAACGCAAAGTCCGCGAACTGCACCGGCAGCGGCGCCCACCCCGGCGCCTCACCGCGGGTGCGGGATTCGTAGGCCACCATCACGTCCCGCGCGAGCGGCCCCATCGAGAAGCCGTCACCCGCGATGTGATGCACCACCACGATCAAAACGAACTCGTCGGGCGCAGCTGTGCCATCGGTGATGTCGTCGACATCGGCAACCCTCAGCAGCCGGGCCCGCACCGGCACCTCGACGGTCACGTCGAACCCGCGACCCACGAAGCCGGCCACCTCGCCGTAAACCTCGGCGTGGTCCACCGACACGGGCGCCAGATCCAAAGCCACCTCGGCGGCGGGCAGCACCTGCTGGAACCCGACACCGTCGATCTCGGGGTAGATCGTGCGCAACGACTCGTGCCGCACCAACAGATCGCCAATCGCGGCCTGCAACGCATCGACATTCAACGCGCCCGACAACCGGATCGCCATCGGAAGGTTGTTCACGACCGAATCCGGATCGAACCGGTTCAGGAACCACATCCGCTGCTGCGCCAACGACAACGGCACCCGCTCCGGGCGCGGACCCGCGACCAACGCGACGCGGCCTGTTCCGGTGTGCGATTCCACCGCTACCGCAAGGCGTTCCACCGTCGGCGCCTCGAACAGCATCCGCACCGGCACCGTGGCGTCCAGCACCGCACCAAGGCGCGACGTCACCCGCGTCGCGAGCAGACTGTTGCCGCCCAGCGCGAAGAAGTCATCATCGAGGCCGACCTGCTGCGACCCATCCCCAGTCGCCCCGATCCCGAGCACCTCGGCAAACACGCCGGCCACGGCCTGCTCCACCGGAGTCGTCGGGGCACGGAACACCGCCACCGCAAACACCGGCTCCGGCAACGCCTTACGATCCAACTTGCCCGACACGTTCAACGGGAACGCGTCCAGCACGATCACCGACTCGGGAACCATGTACGAGGGCAGCAGCGACTTGACCGCCGCCCGTAACTCGTCGACAACGATCTCTGTCCCCGCCACGCGCGGGACCACGTAGGCCACAAGTCGGTCACCCAGATCATCGGCGCGCACGATCGCAACCGCCTGACCGATCTGTTCCTGCGCCAGCAACGCTGTTTCGATCTCGCCGAGCTCGATGCGCTGACCGCGGAACTTCACCTGGAAGTCGGTGCGGCCCAAGTAGTCCAGTTCACTGTTCAGCGTCCAGCGAACGAGGTCACCGGTGCGGTACATGCGACCGCCAGCGGGATCGAACGGGTCGGCGACGAACCGGTCCGAGGACAGATCCGGGCGGCCGTGATACCCGCGCGCCAACTGCACACCCGCAAGGTAGAGCTCACCCGACACGCCGTCCGGCACGAGTCGCAGGCGCGAATCGAGCACGTAGGCGCGCGAATTCGCTTCCAGCACACCAATGGTCACACTGGTGGCATCTGCCGGGACCTCGACAGCGGTGATCGACACCGCAGCCTCCGTCGGGCCGTACAGGTTCTGCACCCGCGCCGACGACACCTTGGCGAAGGCGCGCACCGTCTCGATCGGGAGCGCCTCACCGATCAGGAAGATGTCCCGCAGGGTCACCAACTGCTCGGCGCGGGCTTCGCGCGCGAACACCGACAGCATCGACGGGACGGTGTCGGTAAGGGTCACACCATGTTCGGCGATAACCCGGCACTGATAGGCGGGATCGCGGTGGCCATCGGGGGTGGCGACAATCAGGCGCGCCCCCACAGCGAGGGGCAGGAAGTAACCCCACAGGGAGACGTCGAACGTCGTCGCCGTCTTCTGCAGGTAGATGTCTCCGGCGGTGATGTCGTACTCGCCGATCATCCAGCCGACCTGGTTCACGATCGCCGCGTGCGGGACCGCAACGCCCTTCGGCCGGCCGGTCGAACCCGAGGTGTAGATGACGTACGCCGAGTTGTCCCGGCGAACGGGAGCGACGCGATCCGCGTCGGTGAGCGGGGCGGCCAAGTGCTGCGAAAGGTCAAGGGTGTCGAGGAGAACGACAGACTTGTCCCCCGCGTCGAAACCATCCCGGGTAGTGGACAGCACCGCCACCGGATCCGAAGACTCCAACACCCAGCCGATGCGCTCGGCCGGATGATCCGGATCGACCGGCACGTAGGCGCCGCCAGCGGTGACGACCGCGTACATGCCGACCACGAGATCCAGGCTGCGCCGCATCGCGAGCACAACCCGCGACTCGGGGCCGACACCCATCGAAATCAGATGGCGTGCAAGCTGATTAACGCGATCCGCGAACTCGCCGTAGGTCAGCTGCGCACCCTCGTACACCACGGCCACCGCATCCGGTGACGTCGCGGCAGCACGCTCGAACCGATCGAGCAACAAGCCGTCGAACGCACCGGTATCGGTTGCATTGCGTTCGGTGAGCACCGCAGTGCGCTCGGCGGGATCGAGCAACTCGATATCGCCGATTGCCATCGACGCATCCGTCACGACCGATTCGAGCAGGCGACCGAAGCGCTGCGCGAACACCGCGACGGTGGCTTCGTCGAACAGGTCGGTCGCGAAGGTCACCTCGCCACCGAGACCCATCGGGGTGCCGTGCTCGTCGTAACTGTCACCGATAATGAAGTTCAGGTCGAACTGCGAGAGTCCCGCGTCGGTTCCGGCCGGCTCGACGGTCAGGCCGGGCAACTCGAACCTGCTCTCGGCCAGGTTCTGGAACGACAGCCCCACCTGGAACAGCGGGTTGCGCGCCTGCGAACGCGCCGGGTCGAGTACCTCGACGAGACGCTCGAATGGCAGATCGGCGTTTCCGAATGCTCCGAGATCGGTCTCACGCGTGCGCGCGAGCAGATCGACGAACGATTCACTCGAATCCACCACGGTGCGCAGTACCAGGGTGTTGACGAACATGCCGATCAGGTCATCGAGTTCACGCTCACCACGACCTGCGATCGGCGTGCCGACCGAAATATCGTCGGTTCCCGAAAGACGCGCCAGCAGGACGGCGAGTGCGGCATGCACGACGATGAAAAGCGTTGTGTCGTAGGCACGGCCGAGGTCCACGAGTGCCGCGTGCACATTCGCGGACACCTCGATCGGAACCACACCACCACGGCCCGAGGCCACCGCCGGCCGCGGCCGATCCGATGGCACATCCAACTGATCCGGCGCGCCCGCCAATTGCTGTGCCCAGTAAGCGATCTGACGCGAAATCAACGACTCCGGGTCCTCCTCGGACCCGAGAACTTCCCGCTGCCACAGCGCGAAATCGGCGTACTGCACCGGCATCGGAGCCCAGCCCGGCGCCTCGCCGCGCGTACGGGACTCGTAGGCCACCATCACATCTCGCGCCAACGGGGCCACCGACGCACCATCGGCGGACACGTGATGCACGGCCACGACGAGGACGTGCTCGCCAGGGGCATCCGACACATCGAG
Organism: Aldersonia kunmingensis; assembly: GCF_001646865.1. Classification (GTDB taxonomy): domain Bacteria; phylum Actinomycetota; class Actinomycetes; order Mycobacteriales; family Mycobacteriaceae; genus Aldersonia; species Aldersonia kunmingensis. The sequence continues at coordinate 7,766 of NZ_LRRB01000077.1, forward strand.
GAGGTGAGCCCGCACGGGAACCCGCGTCTGAGCATCGAACCCACCCATCAACACGGCATGGACGCGCTCGAAGGTGCGCTCGGTCGTCACCGACTCGACGACGAGCTCGACCCCCGCCTCGGCCACCGGCAGCACCTTCTGCACCGGTCCGAAGCCTTCGACCTCGGGATAGATCGTGCGCAGCGACTCGTGCCGGGCAACGAGGTCGCGCACCGCCATCTCGAGCGCGGGGATATCGAGATCACCCGTCAGCCGGATGGCAAGGCGCACGTTGTAAGCGGCGGAATCCGGATCCAACTGGTTGAGGAACCACATGCGCTGCTGCGCAAACGACAACGGCACCAGTTCCGGCCGCGGACCGGCAACCAGTGCGACCCGCCCGGCGCCGGCGTCCGATTCCACTGCGACAGCGAACCGTTCGACCGAAGGCGCCTCGAACAACAACCGCACAGGCACCGATCGATCCAGAACGGCGCCGAGCCGGGCTGCGACTCGGGTGGCGAGGATGGAGTTGCCGCCGAGCGCGAAGAAATGATCATCCAGGCCGATCCGCTCGATGCCGAGGACCTCCGCGAACACCTCCGCGACAGCCTGCTCGATCGGGGTATTCGGCGCACGGTACTCCGCCGCCTCGAACACCGGCGTGGGAAGTGCCCGGCGATCAAGCTTGCCGTTCACGGTGAGCGGGATCTCGTCCAGCACCATGTACAGCGCGGGCAGCATGTGCGCAGGTAGGTGCTCGGCAGCGTGCTCTGCCAACGCATCTGTGTCGAGTTCGGCACCGTCCACGGGCAGCACGTACGCGACCAACGACGCCGAACCGGCGTCGGATGTGTGGCCGATCGTCACCGCGAAGTCGACGGTCTCAAATGCATTCAGTACCGAGTCGATTTCGCCGAGCTCGATCCGGAATCCCCGGATCTTCACCTGGAAATCGGAGCGACCAACGTAGTCGATCTCGCCGGACTCCGTCCAGCGGACAAGATCCCCGGTGCGGTACATCCGCTCACCCGCCGCGTACGGGTTTGCCACGAACCGATCGGCGGTGAGGCTACGGCGTTCGTGATAGCCACGCGCCAATTCGGGTCCAGACAGATACAACTCACCCACGACATCGACCGGCACACGCCGCAGTCCAGCGTCGAGCACCCACGATGCGGTGTTCGGGAGAGGCGCACCGATCGTCACACGCTCCCCAGGTACCAGCGGATCGCTGATGTGGGTCAGAATCGTGGTCTCGGTCGGACCGTATCCGTTGTGGAAACGAACCCGCGACCCCCATCGATCCGCAAGCTCTGGCGGACACACCTCGCCGCCGACCACCACCACGGACAGGTCGTCGAGGTCGGTCGGGTCCAGGGTCGCGAGTGCGGAAGGGGTGATGAGCGTGTGCGTCACCCGCTCCCGCCGCAGGAAATCTGCAAAGTCGGGGCCGCCGTACAGATCCGGCGGCGTGATCACCATCGTCGCGCCCGCGCCCACCATGGTGAGAAGTTCGCCGACCGATATGTCGAAGCTTGGCGATCCGAATTGCAACACCCGGGATTGCGGTGTGACGCCGTATCGTTCTCGTTGCTCAGCACACAACGACGCCAGGCCGCCATGCGGGACCAGAACACCTTTCGGCCGGCCAGTGGAGCCGGACGTGTAAATGACGTACGCCGGGTTTTCGGCCCGCAGGACCGATACCCGTTCGGCGTAGCTAACGGGATCGCCGGACTCAGCCTCATATGCGGCGACCGTGGCCGGATCGTCGAGCACAATCCAATCCAGGACGTCTCCCAGGGTGGCCGCATGCTCCACCGTTGTCAGGCCGAGCTTCGCGCCGGAATCACTGAGCAGGTACTCGATGCGGTCGCGCGGATAGGCCGGGTCGATGGGCAGGAAAGCTGCGCCGGTCTTGGCGACGGCCCAGAGCGACACCACGTATTCAATCGACCGGCGCATGCCGATCGCCACGAACGACTCGGGGCCGTAGCCGCGGCCAATCAGCAGCCTTGCGATGCGCGAGGACATCGCGTCCAATTCGCCATACGTCAGCGCACGGTCCCCGACCAGCGCCACCCCATCCGGGTTGGCCTCGACCGCGGCGGCAAGCAGTTGTGGAAGCAGTGGGGTACGCGCAGACCGTGGGCGCCTACTCGGGCGCTCGGACCGTCGCCGCCGTTGCGAGCCCGGCTCGACAGCCTCGCCGGCAACCTCGCGCGTCATGTCCACCACTCCTTCGTTCCCACGTGCACGCGAACCTCGTCCGGCAAATCCGGAACATCGGCCGCGGCACCCGCTGTCAACACCACGTCGGACAAGTCCTCAGCGATGCCGTCCCCGACTTCGGCGAGCACGGTCCCTGCATCAGACCCGTGCATCACCCAATCGTCGGCAAAAGGGCTGCCGACCTCAATCAATGATTTCCGCTCGGCGGCCGGCATTGCCGCCTCGCCAGTGACCGCGAGCACGCGGAATCCTCGCCGGCCCGATGCCAGAGCATGCCACTCTCGACATCCACCCCGTAGACCTGCGTCGCCTCGCGATGGAGCCAAACACACCGCCCGTGCGTCGGCGCAT
>NZ_LRRB01000072.1 GCF_001646865.1 Aldersonia kunmingensis
ATGAGCTGCTCGGCAAGTTGCCCGAGTTCGCGGCGGCGATCGTCGCCGTCGTGCAGGGGCTACTCGCGGGCTGAGGCCGCGCATTCGAGGTCGCCGACGACGAGTCGGCGATCCTGGAGCGCTGTGTCCGCCGGCGTCGTTTCGATCAGGGTGGGGCTGGCAGTGGCCGCTCGGACGGATCGCTCGTAGTTTGTAATGGTGACCGCAACTCAGGATCGGCCCGCCACCGTCGGTGAACTCCGCGCGAGTGGGCATCGTCAGCTCTCCGTCAAACAGGAGATTCGGGAAAACCTGCTCGCCGCGCTGCGCGATGGGCGTGACCCGTGGCAGGGCATCGTCGGCTTCGAGGACACCGTTATCCCGCAGCTCGAGCGTGCGCTCATCGCCGGGCACGATGTGGTGCTGCTCGGTGAGCGCGGTCAGGGCAAGACTCGTCTGCTGCGCACGCTGAGCGTCCTTCTCGACGAGTGGACGCCGGTGATCGAGGGCTCCGAGCTGGGCGAGCACCCGTACGAGCCGATCTCGCCGGCCTCGGTCCGCCGCGCTGCCGAACTCGGTGACGACCTGCCGGTGGCCTGGCGGCACCGCAGCGAGCGCTATGCGGAGAAGTTGGCCACTCCCGACACCAGCGTCGCGGACCTGATCGGTGACGTCGATCCGGTGAAGGTGGCCGAGGGCCGCAGCCTCGGTGATCCGGAGACGATTCACTTCGGTCTCGTGCCGCGAATGCACCGCGGCATTGTCGCGATCAACGAGTTGCCCGACCTCGCGGAGCGCATCCAGGTGTCGTTGCTCAACGTGATGGAGGAGCGCGACATCCAGGTGCGTGGTTATACGCTGCGCCTCGACCTCGATGTGTTGCTGGTCGCGAGCGCGAACCCGGAGGACTACACGAACCGCGGACGGATCATCACCCCGCTCAAGGACCGATTCGGCGCCGAGATTCGCACGCACTATCCGCTGATCCTCGACCATGAGATCGCCGTCATCCGGCAGGAATCGCATCTCGACGCGACGGTGCCGGACTATCTGCTCGAGGTGCTGGCGCGGTTCACTCAGCTGCTGCGCGAATCGACCTCTGTGGACCAGCGTTCCGGTGTCTCCGCCCGGTTCGCGATCGCCGCTTCGGAGACGGTCGCGGCGTCGGCGGTGCATCGCGGCGCGATTCTGTCCGAGGCCGAACCCGTTGCCCGGCCGGTCGATTTGGGCACCGTGATCGAGGTACTGCGCGGCAAGATCGAGTTCGAGTCCGGTGAAGAAGGGCGCGAGATCGAGGTGCTCGAGCACCTCCTTCGCCGCGCCACGGCCGATACGGCTCGGGAACGGCTGGGCGGCATCGACTTTGCCCCGCTCGTCGCGGCGGTGGATCAGGGTGATCCGGTGATCACCGGTGAGCGAATCACCGCCAAGGCGCTGCTGGCCGAGCTTCCCGAGCTGGCCGTGCTCGACGAGGTAGCGAAGCGGCTCGGCGCGAACTCCGACGGCGAGCGCGCCGCCGCGGCCGAAATGGCCTTGGAGGGTCTGTATCTCGCGCGCCGGATCTCCAAGGTCGCCGGTGACGACGGGCAGTTGGTGTACGGCTGATGAGCGCCGAGTCGGTGCGCTGGCCACACGGACCCGCGGCGCGCTACGTCCCCTACGACGGCAGCGACCCGCTCGCGCCGCCGGTCGATCTGCGCGAGGCGCTCGACGCGATCGGTGAGGACGTGATGGGTGGGGCATCGCCGCGGCGGGCGTTGCAGGAGTTGCTGCGCCGTGGCACCGACCGGATGCGGGGTCTCGACAAGCTGGCTCAGCAGGCGAACCAGCGCCGCCGGGAGTTTTTGCAGCGCAACAACCTCGATGGCACGCTCGCCGAGGTAAGGAAGCTGCTCGATGCGGCGGTACTCGAGGAGCGCAAGGAACTCGCACGCGCGCTCGATGACGACGCGCGCTTCGCCGAGATGCAAATGGCTGAGCTGCCGCCGTCGACGGCCCAAGCGGTGCAGGAGCTTTCGGACTACGACTGGCGCAGCGACGCCGCGCGGGAGAACTACGAGAAGATCCGCGATCTGCTCGGTCGGGAGATGCTGGACCAGCGATTCTCCGGCATGAAGCAGGCGCTCGAGAACGCCACCGACGAAGACCGCGAACGCATCAACGAGATGCTCAACGACCTCAATGATCTGCTCGACTCGCATGCCCGCGGTGAGGACACCGACGAGCAGTTCCGCGAGTTCATGGACAAGCACGGCGAATTCTTCCCGGAAAACCCGCAGAATGTCGAGGAGCTTATCGACTCGCTCGCCGCGAGAGCCGCTGCGGCGCAACGGCTGCGAAATTCGCTGACCCCGGACCAGCGCGCGGAACTGGACGCGCTCGCGCAGCAGGCGTTCGGCAGCCCGTCGCTCATGCAGCAGCTCGATCGGCTCGATTCGAACCTGCGCTCGGCGCGGCCCGGTGAGGACTGGGAGTCCTCGCAGCGGTTCCGCGGCGACAATCCGATGGGGCTCGGCGAAGGCACCGCCGCACTGCAGGAGATCGCGGAGCTCGAGGAACTCGGGGATCAGCTCGGCCAGCAGTACGCGGGCGCGCAGCTCGACGACGTGGACCTCGACGCGCTGGCGCGCCATCTCGGCGACGAAGCAGTTGCCGACTTGAAGACTCTCGCCGAGCTGGAAAAGGCGTTGCAGCGCGAGGGTTTCCTGGACAAGGGTGCGGACGGGCAGTGGCGGTTGTCGCCGAAGGCAATGCGCCGGCTCGGCGAGGCGGCGCTGCGCGACGTCTCGGACCAATTGTCCGGCCGAGCGGGGCAGCGGGAGAACCGCCGGTCCGGCGTGCTCGGTGAGCCAACCGGCGCGAGCCGCCCCTGGGAATTCGGTGACACCGAACCGTGGGACGTCACACGCACCATCACCAATGCGGTGCTGCGTAATCCGGGGCACGTGCCGGTGCGGCTCGAGGTGGTCGATGTCGAGGTTACCGAGACCGAGCAGCGATCCCAGGCCGCAGTTGCGTTACTCGTCGACACGTCGTTCTCGATGGTGATGGAGGGCCGCTGGGTGCCGATGAAGCGCACCGCGCTCGCCCTCAATCACCTTGTCACGACGCGGTTCCGCGGCGATCACCTGCAGCTGATCGGGTTCGGCCGCCACGCGCGGACGCTCACCACGTCCGAGTTGGCCGGGCTCGACGGCGCCTACGAGCAAGGCACCAACCTGCACCACGCGCTGATGCTCGCGGGACGGCACCTTCGCCGCAACCCGAATGCGCAGCCCGTCGTGCTGGTCGTGACCGACGGCGAGCCGACCGCACACATCGAGCCGGACGGATACGCCCAGTTCGACTATCCGCCCAGCATGCGGACGATCGCACTGACCGTCCGAGAACTCGACAACCTCACGAAGCTCGGCGCGCAAGTGACCTTCTTCAAGCTCGGTACCGATCCGGGGCTCGCGCGGTTCGTGGACCGGATGGCACGCCGCGCGAGCGGCCGAGTGGTCTCGCCCGATCTGGACGGACTCGGCGCGGCCGTTGTCGGTGACTACATGCGCTTGCGGAAGCGCTGACGAGGCACGCTGCGGGCCTTAGGCTCGCAGCGTGACCGCTGATGGTGGTGGCTTGATTTTTCGGCCCGACCCGAATCTGACACCACGGCAGCGGCGTGCGCTCATACGGCGGGCTTTTTTCCGGCCGCTGATCACGGCCGGGCTGCTACTGGTGATGTATGCGGTCGTGCCGTTGTCGGAGTTCGACGATCGGCTCAATCTGTTCATGCTGATCGGCGTGCTGGTGGTGTTCGGCCTCGTCGTGTGGTGGCAGATCAACAGAATCATGGCGTCGGACCGTCCGGTGCTGCAGGCGGCGGAAGGGCTTTCGGCGGCGCTGCCGGTGTACCTGCTCGGCTTCTCGGCGCTCTATTTCGTGATGTCCTCAGAAGACCCAGGCTTGTTCTCCGAGGAGTTGACGCGCATGTCGGCGCTCTACTTCACGGTCACGGTGTTCGGCACCGTCGGGTTCGGTGATATCACCCCGACAACCGACCTGTCGCGCGGTGTCGTGACTGGTCAGATCGTCTGCAATCTACTCATCATCGGACTCGGCGGACGCGTGCTCTACGGCGCAATCCAGCACGGGGTCGCGCGCCGAGACGCCGCCGCCGCGGCCGCGGCGGCGCCCGCGGACGGGGCCGAACCGGTTCAGTAGGAAGAATCGCGGGATATTTAACGACCTGGACGCGCGAGGGCGTCAGTTCGGATTTCACAAGTTAACAACTGGTCGCTTGACCTATTTGTACTGCTCCAGCCCCAGTGAGTAGGTGGCCGCCAAGCGGGTCGTGGTATCGCCCCCGACGTCCATTCAGCATTCCCGGATCGAGAATGCCAGTTAACTTAGCTCTTGTGTGCCGATACCGTTCTGTGACACACTCCACACCGCACCGTGTCCTATGAGGGGGATCACCGGCCGGCGCGGAAAGGGGTGGGGCGAACGTGGTGTCGACCGAAACCGCTTCGGACAGGACCGATCTCGACGAGTCCGTGGAGTGGGTCAAGGGCTATTGGCGCGGTCACCCTCGTCGGTCGGTGGAGACGCTCGGCCGACAGGCCGCGATGGGCGCGACAGCCATCGCCGAGCTGTTCCGCTCCATGCTCGCGCGTCGCTTCCCGTTCGGGGAGTTCATCCGGCAGTGCGCGTTCATGGTCAGCGTCGCCGCCGCGCCGACACTGCTCGTCGCCATCCCGGTCGGCGTTGTCGTATCGATCCAGGTCGGTTCGCTCGTGAACCAGGTCGGTGCGACGACATTCATCGGCGCCGTGATCGGGCTCGGCATCATCCGTCAGGGCGCGCCGCTGGTCACGTCGCTGATGATCGCGGGCGCGGTGGGCTCGGCGATCTGCGCGGACCTCGGCTCGCGCACTATCCGCGAGGAAATCGACGCGATGCGGGTGATGGGCGTGGATCCGATGCGCCGCCTCGTCGCCCCGCGCATCCTTGCCGCGGTCATCGTCAGCGCGCTGCTGTGCGGCTTCGTCGTGTTCGTCGGATTCCTCGTCGGCTACATGTTCAACGTGTACGTCCAGGCGGGCACGCCCGGTTCGTTCATTGACACCTTCGCCTCATTCGCGGTCGCGAACGACCTGATCATTGCCGAGGTCAAGGCGATGATCTTCGGTGTCATCACAGCAGTGATCGCGTGCGATACGGGCCTGCACACACGTGGTGGCCCGGCCGGCGTGGCGAATTCGGTGAACTCCGCGGTCGTTGCGTCCGCACTCATGCTGTTCGCCGTCAACATCATCATCACGCAGATCTACAACACCCTCTTCCCAAGCCAGGCGGTTTGAGTTGGCCAGCACCTATGTTTCCCCGGTCCTTGCGCCACTGGTCGCCGCCCGCGAGGTGGTGCTCGCGCCGAATCGCACCCTGCAGCGCATGGGTCATCAGATCATCGTCCTCGGCCAGGCGCTCGCGGCGATTCCCTTCACCGTCAAGAACTATCGGCGTGAGGTCGCTCGGCTCATCGCCGATGTGACGTGGGGCAACGGCTCCCTTGTCGTGGGCGGCGGGACCATCGGCGTCATCGCAGTGCTGTGCGCGTTCGGTGGCATGACCGTTGGCATGGAGTCCTACAGCGCGCTGAGCCTGTTGTCGATGAGCCCGCTCACCGGTGCTTTGTCCGCGTTCGCCACAACGCGCGAGATCGGGCCGATCCTCGCGACACTCGCCTTCGCGATCCAGGCCGGTTGCCGCTTCACCGCCCAACTCGGTTCGATGCGGATCTCCGAGGAGATCGACGCGCTCGAGTCGATCGCGATCCGGCCGCTGCCGTACCTGGTCACCACCAGGATGATCGCGGCGATGGTGGCCATCGTGCCGCTGTACGTTCTCGGACTCGCGATCGCTTACGGTACAACGCAACTCACCGTGCTGTTCATGGGCGGCACGTCGGCGGGCACCTACGCGCACTACTTCTATCAATTCCTGATCGGCACAGACATCTGGTTCTCGCTGATCAAGGTCATTGTGTTCACGATGCTCGCCACCTTCGTGCAGTGCTACTACGGCTACGTCGCGAGCGGCGGGCCGGAGGGCGTGGGTGTCGCCGCCGGGCGCGCACTGAAAATGACGATCGTCGTCGTGGTTTTCGCGAATCTGTTTCTCACTCTGGCGATCTGGGGCATCGATCCCGGCATCACGATTTCGGGCTAGGGGCGGGGAATGATTCAGGACCCGAGCGGACGGGGACCGTCCGGACTGCAGCTGACCGTCGCCGGCATTGGCAGCGCCCTCGTGCTGCTTTCGCTGCTCTTCCTGTTGGGGCTGCGCTATACGGGCGCATTCGAGGAGCAAACAGAAGTCACCGCGCTACTCACTTCGACAGGAGACGGCCTCCCCGCGAACGCGGACGTGAGGTACCGCGGGCTCATCGTCGGATCTGTGTCCAAGGTCGACATCGTCGACAAGGGCGAGTTGCAACACGTGGACATCGAGGTCGACCCGCATTTCGCCGAATCGATTCCGAACAGCGTCACTGCGCGGGTCGTCCCAGCCAACATCTTCGGTGTTACCGCGGTCGAGTTGGTCGACAACCCTGCAGGAGGCCCTGCGCTGACCGATGGGTCGACGATCACCGAGGATCACAGCGAGGCGACTGTGCTGCTGCAGTCGACTCTCACCACGCTGCGGAACGTGCTCAACCGCGTCCAGCCCGAACGACTGGGCCGCGTGTTGGCCACCCTCGCCGATGCACTTGATCCCGCTGCGCGCGTGCCCGGTTCGACGATCGAGCGGCTCGATGTCTGGTTGACCTCGGTCGACGCATCCATCCCGGACCTCGGTGAGCTGCTCGGCGACTTCGGCGCGGCGACGGCGGGACTGAACGAATCGGCACCGGAGTTGGTCGACGTGCTCGCCTCGTCGGTGCAGAGCTCCGAAACCATCGTGTCGCGGCGCGATCGCCTCGTCGAGATGCTCGCAAGTGCGGGCGGCACGGTCGACACGGTGAACACGCTGTTCGCCCGCAATCCCGATTCCGGCAAGGAACTCGTCGTCGGTCTCGATCAGGTATTCGGTTCGCTCGCCGCCGATCCCGATGCCCTGCCGTACACGGCGGCCAACCTCAACTCTGCCCTGAACAAGCTGGGCGCGACATTCAGTTGGGGGCCGAGCAAGCAGATGGTGTGGGTCATGGACGTCTCGTTCACACCCTTCAAGCAGTACACCGCTGCGGATTGCCCGCACTACGGGGACCTGTACGGTCCGCGCTGCGGCGGCCCAACCGTGCCGACAGTCGCTCCGCCGCAACAGTATCCGCCGCAGATGCTGCCGCAGCGGCTCGCCGCTGCGGGTCCTGCGCCGGTCATCGCGCCGATCGCTCCGCCGGCCGCGCCACTGCTTCCCGGACTGCCCCCGCTTCCGGCCCTACCGGCGCTGCCCGGCCTGCCGAAGTTTGAGCTACCCGGAATCGTGCGGCCCGCCGCGGCCCTGCGCGGTCCCGCCGCCGTCGGCGCGATCGTGGGCGCGCGTCCCACCGTGTCGCAGTTGCTGCTGCTCGAGCCCGCCCTTGCCGGCGGCTCGCTCACCGTCGTCGAAGGGAGTGCCTGACATGCTGCGAACACGCAAGGCGCTCGTCATGTTCAGTCTGTTCGCGATCGTCGCGCTTTCGCTGACTTACATCATGTGGTCAACCCTGCTCCGCTCGATCGACGGCGAAACGAACGAGTACACAGCCACTTTCACCGATGTGCTCGGGCTGCGCTCCGGGGACGATGTGCGCATGGCCGGCGTGCGGGTCGGCCGCATCGAGTCCATCGATCTCGATGACGCCAACCATCCACGCGTGACGTTCAAGGTGCAATCCGATCAACACCTATACGGCAACACCAAGGCGTTGGTGCGGTACCAGAACCTGATCGGGCAGCGGTATGTCGCCCTCGTGCTGGGACCGGGCGAGGCGGAGCCGTTGCCCGACGGTGGCGAAATCCCACTCGAACGCACTGAGGGGTCGTTCGATATCTCGTCGCTGCTCGGCGGTTTCCAGCCGCTGTTCTCGATGCTGCAACCGGACCAGGTGAACTCCCTCGCGGACACCCTTGTGCAGGCACTGCAGGGCGACGGCGTCTCGTTGAGCGCCTTGATAACCGAGGCCGCCGGGCTCGCGTCGACGTTCGAAGAGCGCGATGCCATTCTCGGCAGTGTCATCGACAACCTCGGTGTGGTGCTCGCAGGTCTGGCGAATCGCAGTACCGAGCTGCAGACGCTCATCGCGCAGACTCGTTCGCTGGTCGACGGGTTGTACAGCCAGGGTGAGCTGCTGAAAATTTCGGTGGACACCGTGGCCGGCTCGACCGACTCGCTCGTGCAGATGATCGGTGATGTGAAGCCGGGTATTGCCCGTGCGTCCGACACCGCCACCACCGGTATCGGACTGCTCATCGCCAACGGCGCCGCGCTCGACAGGGCCGCGATCGAGTTGCCGGAAGTCCTCACGGGGCTCGCTCGTTTCACCAGCTTCGGTGCCTACGGCAATGCGTACCTGTGCACCCTCGACGTGTCGTTGTGGGGCGTTCTGCTGCCGCGCGGAATTGTCTCCCAGGTCGGCGGTACCCAGCATTCGGAGGTGTGCCGGTGATGTTGAAGAAGGACCGCACCGGGCCGACGCTGGCCGGAATCCACGAGCGTCTAGATGCACTGCCGCGACCGGATTTCGAGACCCACCGGCATTTCTGGCTCGGTATCGCCGTGAGTCTGTCCGTGATCGTCCTGCTGGTCGGCGCGAGCGCGCTGTCCTACATCCGGGTGGGCGACAAATCGGTCGAGGTGGAGTTCGCGCAGGGCGCGGGCATGCGGCCCGGTGACACGGTTGACGTCGGCGGCGTCGAGGTCGGCCGCGTGCAATCGGCCCGCATCGACGGCGACCACGTGGTGGCGACGCTCCGGATCCGGGACGATATTCGGCTCGGTCCCGACGCGCGCGCGGCGATCGAGATGTCCACGATCCTGGGTCGCATTCACATCGATCTCGCACCGGGCGATGGAAAGGGACTGCCCGGCAACCGGATTCCGCTCGGCAACACCGACGTGCCGTACAACCTCGCGAAGGTCGTAAACGACCCCTCCTACAAGACTCAGTTCGAGCATCTGGAACGGATCGACCCGCAGAAACTGCGCGCCGCTCTCGACGTACTCAACGAACAGATGGGCGGATCGGCGGCCCTCACCATCGACGCGGTCAACAGCATCGGCTCGCTGGCCGGGGTGATCACTCAGCGCACCCAGCAGGTCGACGGGCTGCTGAAGAACCTCGACACGGTCTCGGAACTGGTGTCGGACAACCGCAACAGCGTGCTGGTCCTGCTCTCGCGCGGTGAGGCGGTCGGCAAGGCGGTGCAGCTCCGACAGGATCTGGTTCGGCAGTTGCTCGACAACGTGGCGGCGCTGTCGAAGATGCTGCAGGACCTCGGCGCCGAGAACAACAACCAGCTCGGTTCGCTGATCGACAACCTGGATGTGATGTCGCAAGGCCTGGAGAAGAACCGGGAAAATCTCGACCGGCTTTACCAGATGATGCCGGTCACCATGCGGCAGTTCAACAACGTGCTCGGCAATGGTCCCTACGGCGAGGTGTACGCCCCGTGGCTGTTCCCGGACAACTGGCTGTGCTTCGCGCAAGTGGTGCAGGGGTGCAAATGAAATCGCAACGAGGTCGATCGATTCGGCTGTGGGGGAAGGTCTTCGCGCTCTGCGCGACGGTGGCCGCGATGTCCGGGTGTTCTCTCGTGCCCGACAGCATCGCGTCGCTGCCGAATGAGTACCTCGCGGAGCGGATCCGGTTCACCGCAGACTTCGAGAACGTCGCCGGCGTCTACGAGGGCAATGACGTCTCGGTGCTCGGGCTGCCGGTGGGACGCGTCGACAAGATCGAGGCCAAGGGCAGCTACGTCGAGGTCGCGATGTCCATCGACAAGAACGTGAAGGTCCCGGCAGAGGCCATCGCCGCGACCGTGTCTCCGCAGCTGATCACCAACCGGCACGTCGAGCTCACCCCGGCCTACTCCGGTGGCCCGACGCTGGCGGACGGCGACCACATCCCGCTCGCACGCACCCGCACCCCGGTGGAACTCGACCGCATCCTGGCGAATTTCGACCAGCTCGGGGCAGCGCTCGA
>NZ_LRRB01000329.1 GCF_001646865.1 Aldersonia kunmingensis
CGAAGGACAATTGGCAGACGCATTTCAAGGACACGATGCGTGGCGGCAAGTTCCTGAACAACTGGCGGATGGCCGAGCTGCATGCGCGCGAGGCACCGGACCGGGTGTGGGAGCTCGAAACCTACGGCGCCCTGTTCGACCGGACCAAGGACGGCCGGATCAGCCAGCGAAACTTCGGCGGCCACACCTATCCGCGGCTCGCGCACGTCGGTGACCGCACCGGTCTCGAGCTGATCCGCACCATGCAGCAGAAGATCGTCTCGCTGCAGCAGGAGGACTTCGCGGAGACCGGTGACTACGAGGCCCGTATCAAGGTCTTCGCCGAATGCACGATCACCGAACTGCTCAAGGAGGGGGACCGGATCTCCGGCGCGTTCGGGTACTGGCGCGAATCTGGCCGGTTCATCCTGTTCGATGCCCCTGCGATCGTGCTGGCCACGGGCGGCATCGGCAAGTCGTTCAAGGTCACGTCCAATTCGTGGGAGTACACCGGCGATGGCCACGCTCTTGCGCTGCGCGCGGGTGCGACGTTGATCAACATGGAGTTCGTCCAGTTCCATCCCACCGGCATGGTCTGGCCGCCCAGTGTGAAGGGCATCCTGGTCACCGAGGGCGTCCGCGGCGACGGCGGCGTGCTGAAGAACTCCGAGGGCGACCGGTTCATGTTCACCTACATCCCGCCGGTGTTCAAGGGCCAGTACGCCGAGTCCGAGGATGAGGCGGACCAGTGGCTCAAGGACAACGACAGTGCTCGCCGCACGCCGGACCTGTTACCGCGCGATGAGGTGGCCCGCGCGATCAACTCGGAAGTCAAGGCGGGCAGAGGAACTCCGCACGGCGGTGTATTCCTCGACATCGCTTCGCGGCTGCCGTCCGACGAGATCATGCGCCGGCTGCCGTCGATGCACCACCAGTTCAAGGAACTCGCGGACGTCGACATCACCAAGGAGGCAATGGAAGTCGGACCCACCTGTCATTACGTGATGGGCGGTATCGAGGTGGATCCCGACACCGGTGCGGCCACAGTGCCCGGCCTGTTCGCTGCGGGTGAATGCTCGGGCGGCATGCACGGCTCGAACCGGCTCGGTGGCAACTCGCTGTCGGACCTCCTCGTGTTCGGCCGCCGCGCGGGCCTCGGCGCCGCCGAGTACGTCGGATCCCTGGCGGCGCGCCCCGCGATCTCACAGGACGACATCGATTCCGCCGCGCGTGCCGCGCTGTCTCCGTTCGATCCGGTGGACGACGGCGCGGAGAACCCGTACACCCTGCATACCGAGCTACAGCAGTCGATGAACGACCTGGTCGGCATCATCCGCACCGACGAGGAGATCAAGCAGGCGATCGAGAAGCTCGACGGTCTGGCCGCACGGATGACGAAGGTCACGGTCGAGGGGCACCGGCAGTTCAACCCGGGCTGGCACCTCGCGCTCGATCTGTACAACATGCTGCTTGTCAGTGAGTGCGTCGCCAAGGCGGCGTTGCTGCGCACCGAAAGCCGCGGCGGGCACACCCGCGACGACTACCCCGCGATGGAAGCGGAGTGGCGGAACAAGCTGCTGGTGTGCGCAATCGATCGAAGCGCCGGCAGCGACCCGCTGCCTCGGGTCTCTGTCACACCCGAAGACCAGATTCCGATGCGCGACGACCTTCTCGCGCTGTTCGATCTGACCGAGGTCGAGAAGTACTACACCGGTGGTGAACTGGTGAGCCATCCGGAGAACTCCCGCAATGGGAAGGGGCAGCCATGAGCTATGACGCGAAGTTCCGCGTCTGGCGGGGCGACGACACCGACGGAGATCTGCAGGATTTCACCGTCGAGGTCAACGAGGGCGAGGTGGTGCTCGACATCATCCACCGCTTGCAGGCCACGCAGACGCCCGATCTCGCGGTGCGTTGGAACTGCAAGGCGGGCAAGTGCGGTTCCTGCTCGGCTGAGGTCAATGGCAAGCCGCGGCTGCTGTGTATGACCCGGATGTCCACGTTTACCGAGGCCGAAGTCATCACGGTGACCCCGATGCGGACCTTCCCGGTGATCAAGGATCTCGTCACCGATGTGTCCTTCAACTACACAAAGGCACGCGAAGTCCCTTCGTTCACACCACCTCCCGAGCTGAAGCCGGGCGAGTACCGGATGCAGCAGATCGATGTCGAGCGCTCGCAGGAGTTCCGCAAGTGCATCGAATGCTTCCTCTGCCAGAACACCTGTCACGTGGTGCGTGACCACGAGGAAAACAAGGAAGCGTTCGCCGGCCCGCGTTATCTGATGCGCATTGCCGAGCTCGAAATGCATCCGCTCGATGTGGCGGACCGTCGTGACCTCGCGCAGGACGAGCATGGCCTCGGGCTATGCAACATCACGAAATGCTGCTCGGACGTCTGCCCGGAACACATCAAGATCACCGACAACGCGCTGATTCCTATGAAGGAGCGGGTCGCAGGACATCGCTACGACCCGATCGTCTGGCTCGGGAACAAGCTGTTCCGGCGCTGACGCGCCGACTCGGCACAATTGTTCCGGCGCTGACGCGCCGGAACGGGCTCGTCCGGCTCAGAGCAGCGCCACCACGATCGCAGCAACGCCGACAACCACTACGCCGGTGAGAATTGCCACGACGACGGATGCCCCCAGTAACGCCACTCCGCCCGCGGAGACTCCGCTGATCAGGCCGATCAGTAGCCACTCAACCCAATCGGTCCCCCAGAGGGAGAACTTGTACCGAGGGCCCGAGGGGCCAGCCACGGTATGCATATAACAGGCTTACCCCGCAATAGCTAGTGACAACCAGGTTTTGCACAAATCGGTCACGATTGAGGTGCATTGAATGACGATCCGGCTTCGGAGTGGCCGCGACGCTTGATCGCTGAGAAGACTTGGGGAGTGCTTGCAGATGCTTGCGCCGCAGCACTTCTCGTCCGAATACCGGGTGACTAGGGGGCAACGAATGACGGGTACCCGCGAAATCCATATCCGTGATTTCGGGTCCGGCTTCGGCCTGATGTTGGGCGGCGCGAATGTGATCATGCAACTGTCCCGGCTCCCGGTGGGGCACGGAGTCGTGGATAGCCCGGTGGAGAGCGGGAACGTGTTTCGCCACCCCGTCAAGCGGTTGCGCACCACCGTTACTTACCTCGCGGTTGCGCTGGAAGGCACCGAGGCCGAGCGTGCGGCCTACCGCGAGGCGGTGAACGGGCAGCACCGGCAGGTGAAGTCGGCGCCGGGAAACCCGGTGCGGTACAACGCTTTCGACCCGCACCTACAGCTGTGGGTAGCCGCCTGCCTGTACAAGGGGACCGAGGATCAGATCCGCTACATGTTCCCCGACGCATCGGAGGCAAGCCGAGACGAGATCTATCGAGAATGCGAGCGGCTCGCCACCACGTTGCAGGTGCCGGCACATATGTGGCCCGCCGACCGCGACGAATTCGAGCGGTACTGGAAGGAGGGCGTCGCGCAGATCGAAATAGACGACACCGTCCGCACGTACCTCGACAAGATCGCCAGGGTCGCATTCCTCCCGCGGCCGATCAGCCTCCTGCTCGGGCCGTATCAAAAGTTCATCACCATTGGTTTCCTGCCGCCCGAGTTCCGGGCGCAGATGCACTATCGCTGGACGCCGACACAAGAGCGCCGGTTCAACCGGTTGGTCACGGCGTTGGCCCGGCTGAGCTTGATGCTGCCCGCGCCGATCCGCAATTTCCCCAGCAACGCCTATATGTGGGACATGCGCCGGCGGATGAAGGCCGGCCGACCGCTGGTGTGACTGCGGATGTAGCCGCTACGCATAAGTGTGATCCCGCCCACCGACGGGAAAAGAAGTTGGTCGCTCGGTAGCTCGGCTGCCATCGTCTACTCATGAGTACGCTGCCGCCAAGTGCGGCCGAGGATGCAGCCTCGGCCCCGATCCCTCCCGTAGCGGGGGACCAGAATTCCGACAAGCTCGACCCGACGGTACTGAAGATCGCCGGGGTCGTTGTGCTCGGTGCGATCATGTCGATCCTCGACATGACGGTGGTCAGCGTCGCAATCCCGACCTTCCAGACCGAGTTCGACGTCACGTACGCGATCGCCGCGTGGAGCATGACGGCCTACACCCTCGCGTTGGCGACCGTCATCCCATTGACCGGCTGGGCGGCCAATCGGTTCGGTACGAAGCGCCTCTACCTCGTGGCGATGGCGCTGTTCGTCGCCGGTTCGGTGCTGTGCAGCTTCGCCTGGGACGCGCCCTCGCTGATCATCTTCCGCGTGCTGCAGGGCCTCGGCGGCGGCATGCTGATGCCGCTGGGCATGACGATCATGACCCACGCCGCGGGACCGCAACGGATCGGTCGCGTCATGGCCGTCCTCGGCATCCCGATGCTGCTCGGCCCGATCTGCGGACCGATCCTCGGTGGATGGCTGATCGAGGCGGCGAGCTGGCACTGGATCTTCCTGATCAACCTGCCGATCGGCATCGTCGCGCTGATCGCGGCGTACATCGTCCTGCCGAAGGACGAGGGCACCACGAAGGAGCGTTTCGACTTCCTCGGGATGCTGCTGCTGTCGCCCGGCCTCGCCGCGTTCCTGTTCGGCGTCTCGTCGATCCCGGAGATGGGCACGATGGCCTCGGCGCGGGTGCTTATCCCGATGATCGCCGGCCTGGTGCTGATCGTCGTGTTCGTCCCGCATGCGCTGCGCACCGATCACCCGCTGATCGATCTGCACCTGTTCCGCAACCGCAATCTGTCGGTCGCGGTCATCACCCAGACGATGTTCGCAATCGCGTTCTTCGGCGCCGGGTTGTTGTTCCCGAGCTATTTCCTGCAGGTGCGCGGTGAGTCCACGCTGGCCGCAGGACTGCTGCTCGCCCCGCAGGGCTTCGGCGCAATGCTGAGCATGCCGATCGCAGGTCGGCTCGTCGACAAGCTTGGCCCCGGCAAGATCGTGCTCACCGGCATCTCGACGATCTCGGTGTCGATGGCGGTCTTCACCCAGGTCGGCGCGGATACGCCGTATCCGATCCTGCTCGGCGCGCTGTTCGTGATGGGCATGGGCATGGGCTGCACGATGATGCCGATCATGACCGCGGCACTGGGGACGCTGACCCACGCCGAGGTGGCACGCGGTTCGACGCTGATGAACATCGTGAACCAGGCCGCCGGCTCGATCGGCACGGCGACGATCTCGGTGGTGCTGACCAACCTGCTGCTCAACCAGGAGCTCGCGGGCCCGGCCATCGCGGCGCAGACCAATCCGGCAATGGCCGATTCGCTGACGCCGAGTGAGATGGAAACCGGACTGGCGCAGGCTGCCGACGCCTTCGGCCACTCGTTCATCGTCGCCACGGTGCTGATCGTCCTGACGCTGATCCCGGCGGCGCTGCTGCCGCGCAAGCCCGCAACCGCGCTTGCGGTGGAGTCGGCCGAGGAGGCTGCGGTTCCTGCCGGCCTGATGCACTAGGGCAAAAGCACATTCGACGACGAACCGGCCCGGGGATGCCCCGGGCCGGTTCTTCGTCTTCCCGGGCGGCCGATTTGGGTAGCCACGAGATCGCACCGACATAGCGCTACTGTCGGGAAGGAGGCACCGGACGGGGGCTTCGCGCCCCGGTGCGGTGAAGTCGTCGAGCGATCCGAGGTGCCAATGCCCCTGGAAGACGAACGAACCGACAAGCGGTCGACTGCGCCAGGCGCGCCCGGCGCAGGGCTTCGTGAGGTTCCGACCCCGTTGCTGCCGCACTCGGCGGACGGCCACATCATCGAGGTCGACGCCGCCGATTTCCACCATGCGCAGCCGCTGCAGGTCGATTCCCAGTGGTTCAAGAAGTCAGTCTTCTACGAGGTTCTGGTCCGTGCGTTCAGCGACGGTGACAATAACGGCAGCGGTGATCTGCGGGGTTTGACCGAGCGCCTCGACTATTTGTCATGGCTTGGCGTGGACTGCCTGTGGCTGCCACCGTTCTACGATTCGCCGCTGCGCGACGGTGGATACGACATTCGCGACTTCCGCGCGATCCTGCCCGATTTCGGCACGATCGAGGATTTCGTGGTGCTGCTCGACGAGGCGCACCGGCGGGGAATCCGGATCATCACCGATCTGGTCATGAACCACACCTCCGACACCCACGCGTGGTTTCTCGAGTCCCGCGCGGATCCGAACGGCCCCTACGGCGACTACTACGTGTGGGCCGATTCGGACGAGGGTTACCCGGACGCGCGCGTCATTTTCGTCGACACCGAGGTATCCAACTGGACTTGGGACGCGGTACGCGGCCAGTACTACTGGCACCGGTTCTTCTCGCACCAGCCGGATCTCAACTACGACAATCCCGAAGTGCAGGAAGCGATGATCGACGTGCTGCGCTTCTGGCTCGATCTGGGCATCGACGGGTTCCGCCTCGACGCCGTGCCATACCTGTTCGAACGTGAGGGCACGAACTGCGAGAACCTGGCCGAGACACACGCCTTCCTCAAGCGCTGCCGCAAGGTGGTCGACGATGAGTTCCCTGGCCGCGTTCTGCTGGCAGAGGCGAATCAGTGGCCGGCCGATGTGGTCGAGTACTTCGGCGAGTCCGAGCAGGGCGACGAGTGCCACATGGCATTCCATTTCCCTTTGATGCCACGCATTTTCATGGCGGTGCGGCGGCAGAACCGGGTGCCGATCTCGGAGATCCTGGCGCAGACGCCGGCCATTCCGTCGTCCGCGCAGTGGGGAATCTTCCTGCGCAACCACGACGAGCTGACCCTCGAGATGGTGACCGACGACGAGCGCGACTACATGTACGCCGAGTACGCGAAGGACCCGCGGATGAAGGCGAACATCGGCATTCGCCGCCGGCTTGCGCCATTGCTCGAGAACGACCGCAATCAGCTCGAGCTCTTCACCGCGCTGCTGCTGAGCCTGCCGGGGTCCCCAGTCCTCTATTACGGCGACGAAATCGGTATGGGCGACAACATCTGGCTGGGCGATAGGGACTCCGTGCGCACCCCGATGCAGTGGACGCCGGACCGCAACGCCGGGTTTTCCCGCTCGGATCCGGCCCGGATGTATCTGCCGGTGATCATGGACCCGACCTACGGTTATCAGGCGGTCAACGTTGAGGCGCAGATGAATTCGACCAACACGCTGTTGCACTGGACGCGCCGAATGATCCAGGTGCGCAAGCAGCATCCGGCATTCGGACTCGGGACATTCACCGAGTTGGGCAATGACAACCCGTCGGTGCTGACCTACCTGCGCCAGTTGGAGCGGCCCAGCCAGGAGCGCCGTGTCAGTGAGGTCATCCTGTGCGTCAACAACCTGTCCCGCTTCCCGCAGGCGGTGATCCTGAACCTGGAGATGTTCCACGGCCGGATTCCGGTCGAGCTGACCGGTTCGATCCCTTTCCCCAAGATCACCGGCTCGGAGTACATGATCACGTTGCCCGGTCACGGGTTCTATTGGTTTGCGCTGCAACCGGATCCGTCCGATGACGGAGTCGCTTCCGGGCAACCCGCGAGCAGTGAGGCCGAGGCGGCGGTGCAGCCATGACCGCCGCATTCGCATTGCCCGACGACGGCGTGCTCGCCCAAGCGATCGCAGCCTGGTTACCCGGACAACGGTGGTTCTCGGCGAAGAACCATCCGATCGCGGCGGTCGCGATCGTGAACCGCGTGCCGCTCGTTCGTGAAAGCGGCTTGGCCGCAGACCACCTCATCATCGACGTGTCGTTCCGAGGCGCCGACGAGCTGCGGTTTCAGCTGCCGCTCGGTTTCCGGCCCGTGCCGGCCGAGGAGTTCGCCGAACACGCGCTGGGTGTCCCGGATGGGGTGGTGGCCTACGACGCGCTGCGCGACAGCCAGATACTCGCGCGGTATCTGAGCGCGCTGTCCGCTGCGGACGAGATAGGTTCGTTGCGCTTCGGAATGCCCGATTCGGTGGAGATCGATTCGGATGCACATGGCCGGGTGCTGTCCGCCGAACAGTCCAACACCACAGTGGTTTTCGGGGACAACCTGCTGCTGAAGTTCTTCCGGCAGGTATCACCCGGCATCAATCCCGACGTGGAACTGCACCGCGCGCTCAGCGAGGTCGGCTGCGCCCATGTCGCCCCGCTGCGCGGCTGGATGGAGGCCGACGTCGCGGGAACCGCGACCACGCTGGCGATGGCGCAGGAGTTCATCGCCAATTCGTCGGACGGGTGGCGGCTCGCGCTGACCAGTGTGCGCGACCTGTTGTCGGAGGCGGACCTGCACGCATCGGAGGTGGGCACCGACTTCGCGGGCGAGTCGGAGCGGCTCGGCGCGGCGGTCGCGCACGTCCACGCGGACCTGGCCACTGCGTTGGGCAGTGCCGAGCAACCCCTCGCGTCGACCGTGATCGACACGCTGCACCGTAACCTCGAGGTGGCCTCGTCGGTGGTGCCCGAGCTCGCCGAGCACCGTGACGCGGTGCTGGCGGTCTACGAGGAGGCAGCGAAGAGTGGACCGACGATGGTGCAGCGCATCCACGGCGACCTGCACCTCGGACAGGTGCTCCGCGCGCCCGACCACTGGCTGCTGATCGACTTCGAGGGCGAGCCGCTCAAGCCCGTGGCCGCTCGTCGCCTGCCCGACAGTCCGCTGCGGGACGTGGCGGGGATGCTGCGCTCGTTCGACTATGCGGGTCATCAACCGCTCGGTGACGGGCTGCCGGGCGATGCGCAGCGCAAATACCGTGCGCAGGAATGGGTTTCGCGCAACGGATCGGCATTCTGTGACGGCTATACAGCCGTGACGGGCCGCGATCCGCGAGAGCAGTCCGCGCTGTTGCGCGCCTACGAGCTGGATAAGGCGGTGTACGAGGTGGCCTACGAGGCGCGCCACCGGCCCACCTGGGTGCACATCCCGCTCCGGGCGATCGCCCGGCTCGTCGTAGACTAGCGCCGCGGCAATCCTCATGTGCAGTGAAATGTAGCGGGGACTTAACCGGTTTTCTCCATGGCATCCGGCCTGCGCCGGTACCATTTCGGCAATGCGCGGCGACCTGGTGCCGGAGCTGATCGATACCGACGTGTGGACCGACGAGATGGTCGCGCACACCGGTATCCCGGTGATCGACGTGCCTTTCGTCACCGTCGGCAGCGGAATCGGATCGTTCGTCACCTTTGACACCCTGCGGATATACGGGGTGCCAACATCCTCGATTGCGGTTCTCGGTCCCCAACGAGTTCCGTGGTCGAGTTACGAGTACCTGACCACGGCATCGCAGATACCCCGTTCCGAGCGCCTGCGCTCGGACTCTGCTTCGACGCCGGACAACATCTGGGGCTTTCCTTCCTACGCGGTGCGCGAAGCGCTGTCCGACAAAACAATTGGACCGCTCTGGCAGGTACTCGTCGAGCCGATTTTCGCGAACTACTACACTCCGCGGGCCGGGCAGGCGTTCGAATCGATGGAGCGCGAGTTCCATCGCGTCGGGTATGCCGCGGCGCTGCGGATCGGGCACGTCCGGATGATCCGACGGCGGGTGGGCGGTGGCTACTTCACGATCCTGACGCCACCCGAGGGTGCCGCGCCAACCAAGCGGATCGCTTTCCGTAGCAACTTCGTTCATGTCGCGATCGGCTATCCAGGGTTGAAATTGCTACCGGACCTGCAGGCGTATCGCGAGGCCTACCGCGATCCGTCCCGTGTGGTCAACGCCTACGAGCCGCACGAGCATCTCTATCAGGCGCTGCAGCGGCGTCCGACCACCGTGATGATCCGCGGCAGCGGCATCGTCGCCTCGCGGGTCCTGCAACGGCTGATCGATGACCGGGATCGCCACCACCTCGATACGCAGATCCTGCACCTGTTCCGTACCTACGTGGCCAAGGCGCACGGCCCGAGCGTCTTCAAGCGTCGGAAGGGCGGCGACGGATGGGCATATCAGGGCTTCAACTATCCGAAGTCGGTGTGGGGCGGCCAACTCAAGGCGCAGGTGCGCAAACTCGACGGAGAGCAACGGGCGCGCGCCTACGCGGAGATGGGC
>NZ_LRRB01000171.1 GCF_001646865.1 Aldersonia kunmingensis
GCTCGTCGGAATCGGCGGTTTCGTTGGCGAGCAAAAGAACTCGGTGCGGTTTCGTCGGCGGGACCTCCGCCGCCGCAGCGCCCCGTCGGGCCAGGAACCATCGGTTCGCGAAGTACAGCGCGACGACCACCGCCCACGAGAGCAAGCTCAGGAACAGCTGCGAACGCGAATCCGATCGGATGCCCATCTGCGCGAGGATCGCCATGATGCCAACCACGGTGAAGATCGACAGTCCCGGGAACAACCACATCTTCACGCGCAGGTGCGCCGACCCGAGGCGATAGCGCAGCACCACCTGCGAAATTCCGATGAGGCAGTAAACGAACAGGATGATCGCCCCGCTGGAGTTGAGCAGAAACGCGAAGATCGTCTCGGGCGAGGCCGCGGCTGTGACGACACACAGGAATCCGACGACCGAGGAGACGAGGATCGCGACCGCTGGGACACCGCGGCGCGTGACGGCGACCAAATGCTTAACCGCTTCGCGGCGCGCGGCCAGCACGAACAGCATCCGCGACGCGGTGTACATGCCCGAATTGAGGCAGCTGAGCACCGCGCTCAGTACGACGACGTTCATCACGTCATCGGCGTATGGCAGTCCCATCTCGTTGGCGGCGGCCACGAACGGTGACGAGGCGACCGAATCGTCGTTCCACGGCACGATCGTCACGAGCAGGAAAACGGATCCCACGTAGAAAATGGCGATGCGCAGGATGACCGAGTTCGCGGCCTGGCGACCGCGCGTTTGGGGTCGTGCGACTCCGCGGCTGCGATCTTCGCTCCGGCGATCGCCTCGAAGCCGACGATAATCACCCAGAAGTACCAGTACAGCCAGCCCATCGAGAACCCAGCCCAGCCGCCGAGTGCGTTTCGCGCGTAGTCCGCGAACGATCCGGTCGACGGATTCGCCACCGCCATTTCGGCGAGCATGCGCATGACCATGATGATCAAGAAACCGCACATCACGTAGGGACGAATGTGGCTGGCCCGGTTGCGTCGATGACCACACCCGAGCCGACGAACAGTCCGGCGCCGATCACGCCGCCGCCGACGGCGATCATCCTGAGCCGGCGGTCCCCGAGCCCTTCTTCAGTGTGGGTGTCATACCCATAGAGAAATAGTTCCCCGCAAACGAGAACGATGCGCGCGGTAACGCGAACTTTCGCGTCAACGACGGCCCATCGGTCGAGCCCAGGCGGTGCCGGGCGGGCATATGCTCGAAAGGCCCAGATCCGACCGGTAAACACACGTGGGCGGTCATATTGGCTGATTCCGATCCGTTCGCCACGCAGCGCGAGGTCCCGCCGCAGGATTTCGCGCCCGAATTGCGCGATGCGGGTTTCGGCGACCCCAAGGAGATCGGCCGGGGCGGGTTCGGCGTTGTGTATCGCTGCCGCCAGGTGTCGCTGGATCGGTTTGTCGCGGTCAAACTGCTCACCGCCGATCTCGACGAGGAGAACCTGGAGCGCTTCCTGCGCGAACAGCGTGCGATGGGCCGGCTGTCGGGGCATCCGAATATCGCCAACGTCCTCGAGGTCGGCACGACTGCGCAGGGCCGGCCCTTCATCGTGATGCCGTTCCACGCGAGGGGCTCGCTCGAAACCCGGATTCGCGACGGCGGTCCGCTGTCGTGGCAGGCCGCACTACGGCTCGGGATCAAGCTGTCCGGTGCGCTGGAAACGGCCCATCGCAACGGGATCCTGCATCGCGACGTGAAACCCGGCAATGTGTTGCTCACCGAATATGCCGAACCACAGCTCACCGATTTCGGTATCGCACGGGTGACAGGCGGTTTCGAGACCTCGACCGGAGCAATTACCGGATCGCCTGCCTACGCGGCGCCGGAGGTACTCAAGGGTGCCGCGGTAGGTCCCACGGCCGATATCTACGGCCTCGGCGCCACGCTGTTCTGCGCGCTCACCGGACACGCGGCCTTCGAGCGTCAAGAGGGCGAGAAGGTGGTCGCGCAGTTCCTGCGGATCACCTCACAGCCGGTGCCAGATCTGCGGGGTGGGGACATTCCCGATGAGGTGGTCTCTGCGATCGAGCACGCCATGGCGGGTGCACCATCTCAAAGGCCGGGTAGCGCTGCGGATTTCGGCGAGGAACTCCGCGAGGTCCAGGTTTCGTGCGACGAGCCGGCCGACATCGTGCCGCTGCCAAGCGATCTCGACGTGGCGCCGAGGTCTTCCGGGACGGGCGGTCCGCGGACTGGCCGAACCGGGCGATCACTGTCGACGACGCCACCGCCGACGCCTGCCACGAAATTTCGCCCGCCGGAGTCGGCTAAGTCGTTGGTCGGACGGCCCCGACTGCTCGAGACACTGCGCGCCGGTGGCCAGCGACGCTTGATCGTGATCCACGCGCCGTCCGGTTACGGCAAGAGCATTCTGGCTTCGCAATGGCGGGATGTGTTGATCGGAGAGGGCATCCCGGTCGCGTGGCTCACCGTCGACGGTGATGACAACAATGCGGTCTGGTTCCTGGCCCATCTCGTCGAGGCGATTCGCCGGGCGGGTGCGACCGCGGGGGCGGGCCTGCGCGATGCGCTCGAGGAAAAGGGGTTGGACGCCGAGCGATTCGTGCTGACAACACTCATCGACTCCCTGCACGAGCAGGACGAACGCGTTGCCGTTGTCATCGACGACTGGCATCGCGTCGACGACGCCGAAACCGTTGCAGCGCTTGGGTTCCTGTTCGAGAACGGCTGCCATCATCTGCAGATCATCGTCACCACGCGGACGCTGCACGGTCTGCCGCTGAGCCGCATGCGGATGAGCGACGAGTTGGTCGAAATTGGTGCCGAAGCAATACGTTTCGAAGTTCCGGAGTCTCGGATGCTGCTGGTGGAACTCGGCGGGCTGGCGCTCGACGAAGGCGACATCGCGGCGCTCACCGGGTCGACCGACGGCTGGGTGGCGGGCTTGCAGCTGGCGTCCCTCTCGCTGCGGGGGCGCGGCAATGCAGGCGAACTCATCGAACAGCTCGACCGACACCAGGGCATCGGCGAATTCCTTGCCGAGGATGTTCTCGATGGGCTCGAACCGGAGGTGCTGGAGTTTCTGCTCGGCACATCGGTGACTGAACGGGTGTCGGGCGCGCTCGCGTCCGCGCTGGTGCCGGGCAGTTCGGGCCAGGCCATGCTCGAAAAGCTGGAGGAGCGCGGGCTTTTCCTGCGTCGCGTCGACGAGACCGGCCGCTGGTTCCGCTACCACCATTTGTTCTCACAGTTCCTGCAACATCGACTCGAGCGTGACAACCCGGGCCGGTTGGAGGAATTGCACCGCGTCGCAGCAATGTGGTTCGCCGATCATGGAACGCTGAATCGGGCGGTGGACCACGCACTTGCTGTGCGCGATCAGAAGTTGGCGGTGGAGCTGGTCGAGCGCGACGGAATGGCATTGCTCGAACGGGCGCGAACCTCGACATTGCTCGGCATCATCGACAAGCTGCCGCCGCACCTTGTGCAGGCGAGCGTGCGACTGCAGATGCTGCTGGCATGGGGCAATAACGAACTGCTGCGAAGGGCGCCAGCCCGGGCCGCATTGGATCGTGCGCACGTGCTGTTGAATCGCGGTGAGTTGAGCGCATCCGAACGCGCGGATCTCGAGATCGAGGCACATGTCATCGAGGCCGCGGCGAGGTGCTATCAGGATCAGGTTTTCGGTATCGAGGGACTCATCGCGGAGTGCCTGGCGCGGCCCGATTCACTACGGCCATGGGTCGTTTCGGCGGCAGCTGACCTCGCCTGTTATGCGGCGGTGTACCGCTTTGCCTTCGATGATGCTCGCCGGATGCAGGATTGGGCTTTGCCGTATCACGAGCGCACCGGCCACTACGGCCTCGTGTGGAGCTATTGCATGACGGGCATCGGGGACATCGAGGAACTCGATATCGCCGGGGCGGAAGACAAGGTCCGGACCGCGCTGCGCATCGCGGTGGAATCAGGTGGGGCGCATTCCTTCACCGCGCGACTGGCGAGCGCATTGCTCGGCGAACTTCGCTACGAGCAGGGCGCACTCGACGAGGCGCGAGAGCTGCTGGAGGAGACTTACGCACTTGGCTCCGAATCCGTCGACTTCATGGTCGGACCCTACGTGATCGGTGCCCGAATCCTTGCGCTGCAGGGTGATCGCGATGCAGCCGCGCAACGGCTCGACGAGGGGAACAAGATCGCCGCGGATCTCGCGCTCCCACGATTGCGGGCGCGGGTGGACAACGAGCGAGGGCGGCTGAGTCTGCCGAATTCGCACTGGCCGCCGCCGGTCGTGGACTATGACGATCGCCGTGAACCTGCCGACGGCGTGGACGCCATCACGATTCAATTCGACGAGTTCACAGCGATCATGGAACTGCTGCAGGACGGCACCGAGGCGGGTATCGACCTTGCGCTCGCCTGGGCCACGGATTGGGTCGATTCCCTGCGTGGCACTGGGCGGTACCGGGCGCTGCTGCAGGCCAACCGATTGCTCGCCGCGTGCCTGGACGCGGCGGGTCGAGATGAGGAAGCAGAGTTCGTGCTCGCCGTTGTGGCGTCGCAATGCGCGGAACGCGGCATGAACCGGTTCGTACTCGATGGGGGACCGCCCATCCCGGAGCTCATCGCACGGATGTGCCAACGCCGTCTCGATGGTCGATGGGACGAGAGTTGGCCCGAGCTGCCCCGGGCATTCGCCGCCGAACTGTTGTCGACCTCGACCGGATAGGCGCCTTGACCTGGCGCTACATCGGCCGAAGTGGAACACAGCTCGTGCCCGATCGAAATGAGACGTTGGTCTCGTCCTGGCCTCGGTCGTGCCGGAGTGTGGTTTGCTGGGTGACGGTCAAAGGTTTTTCTGTGTTCGTAATTCTGCGCGCTCGAGACCTGCGTTTCTTCTCCAGCGCGATTCTTCGCAACTGCTGTGAGTGGCAACTGACCCGACGGCAGGAGAATCTGCCGTCGTCAACGGTAAGAGGAAAGAAATTCAATGGCACAGGGCACGGTCAAATGGTTCAACGGTGAGAAGGGCTTCGGCTTCATCGCTCCCGCTGATGGATCGAGCGACGTCTTCGTACACTTCTCCGAGATCCAGGGCAGCGGCTTCCGCTCGCTGGAGGAGAACCAGCAGGTTGAGTTCGAGGTCGGCCAGGGCGCAAAGGGCCCGCAGGCGACCAACGTTCGCGCTCTCTGAGGGTTACACCCAAGACTAGAGGTCTGATGACTGTCCCCCGGCACCAACGGTGCCGGGGGACAGTGCATTTTCGGTGCGCTATGACCGCCCAACTTCCGCAGCGGCCTCGTCGCTCTCGTCGTTCGGCATCACGAAAATCGTTCTGCCACCCAGCAATACGAACAACGCGAGAATCGCCGAGACGGCGACGCACACCACTGCGCAGATGTGCAGACCGTTCGTGAACGCGACTTGTGCGGCATCGACGAGGCGCTCTCCCAGATCCTGTGGCAGATCCGTGGCAACGTGCAGGGCCCCAACGAGCGTGTCGCGGGCAGTATCCGCGTCTCGTTCCGTCAGGTCGGCAGGCACGCCGGCTTCGATCTGATTGCGGTACACCGCGATTCCGATGCTGCCGAACGCGGCAATGCCCAGCGCACCACCGATCTCGGCGGAGGTCTCCGAGATTCCCGCGGCTGCTCCGGCCCGCTCCGGTGGCACCGTGCCGA
Source organism: Aldersonia kunmingensis (assembly GCF_001646865.1). Taxonomy (GTDB): domain Bacteria; phylum Actinomycetota; class Actinomycetes; order Mycobacteriales; family Mycobacteriaceae; genus Aldersonia; species Aldersonia kunmingensis. The sequence continues at coordinate 5,660 of NZ_LRRB01000171.1, forward strand.
TGATGATGTCGTTGGTGAGGGTGAACAGCGGAGACGTGCCGAGCGAGAAGGCGACTTCGGCGACGATGACCTGCCAGATACCGGAGTCGGCACCAACCCCGAGCAGCAGCGCGAAACCGGCGGTGGCAAGCACCAATCCACCGCCGATCAACCATGCGGGCGGAATCCGACGCGCCAGCAGTGGCGTCACGTTCGACCCGACCACAAACGCCAGCGACGAGGGCAGCGCCCAGAAGCCTGCCTCGAGCGGTGACATGCCGAGCGACAACTGCAGGTACTGCGGGATGAACAGAAACCCGCCGAACACGAGCAGGACGCCGATCCCATACGTCGCGGTCGCGGCCGTGAACGCGGGGTTCCGGAACAGCCCAAGGTCGATCAGCGGGTCCGGTAGCCGGCGCTGCCGACGCACGAATACACAGCCGAGCACGACTCCGATCACGACGGCGACGATGGCATCACCGGAGACCCCCGACTGAGCGAACTGTTTGAGTCCGTACACGACGGCGAGAATCGCGAGGAGCGAGAGCGCGGCGCTGACGACGTCGACGCGGCCGGCATTCGGATCCCGATACTCCGGCAGCAGCCGGGGGCCGAGTACGAGCAACGCGATCATGACAGGCACGTTGAGCAGAAACACCGCGCCCCACCAGAAATACTCGAGCACAACGCCACCGAGGACCGGCCCAATTGCTCCACCGAGCGAGAAGCTGGTGACCCAGATTCCGATCGCCCGCGTCCGCTGCCGAGGGTCGTCGAACATGTTTCGGATCAGCGACAGCGTTGCCGGTGCAAGAGTTGCCCCCGCGAGGCCGAGAATCGCACGGCTGGCGATCAGCATCTCGGCACTGGTCGAGAACGCCGCGAACACCGATGCGACTCCGAACGCGGCCGCTCCGATCAGCAGCAGGCGACGCCGGCCGAGCCGGTCCCCGAGGCTGCCCATGGTGATGAGCGAGCCGGCGATCATGAAGCCGTAAATGTCGATGATCCATAACAGCTGCGCGCTGCTGGGCGCCAGATCGGCAGTCAGCGAGGGGAGCGCGAGGTGCAGCACGGTCAGGTCCATCACGTAAAGCACGCAGGCCAGCGCGATCACAGCGAGCCCGAGCCACTCCCGGCGCCCGGCGCGGGAGTGAACTCGTTGTTCGGTAATGGCGCTCATGGTGGTCCTCGAAATTCGCGGCAGGTACGACGCGGACTCCGCCACTGTCGCTGCTACAAACTTCACCACGATGGGCTGAGCGCGGCAATTGATTTTCGCTGGTACGGCCCGCATTGAGGGTGTGACCAGAGATACCCCCATGGGTATTTGCATACCCCTCGGGGTATATGCCATCCTGGAATCAACAGAGACGGCGACGTGCCAGTGGAGGAGGAGCGCGATGATTCTCGAGCAGTACTACATCGAGTGCCTGTCTCACGCGTCGTACCTGGTGGGCGACGAGACCACGGGGCGGGCGATCGTGGTGGATCCACGGCGCGATATCGGCGAGTATCTCGCCGACGCCGACAAGTACGGTGTGCGCATCGAAGGCGTGATCAACACCCATTTCCACGCCGATTTCGTGTCTGGGCATCTGGAGTTGGTAGCCGCGACGGGCGCGTGGATCGGTTTCGGCGAGGCTGCCGAGACCGAATACCCGATCCGGCGACTCGCGCACGGTGAGCGCATCAGCCTGGGCGAGGTCGAGCTCGAGGTGCTGTCCACCCCCGGGCACACCTGGGAATCAATCAGCCTGGTGGTTCGCGAGCACCCCAACGCAACCCCGGCCGCGGTGCTGACCGGCGATTCATTGTTCATCGGCGATGTCGGCCGACCCGATCTCGCCAACCTCGGCGAGGGGAGCAGTGCCGATCTTGCGCGTGCGATGTACCACACCATTCATCAGACGCTTCTCGAACTGCCGGACTCGGTGATCGTGCTGCCGGCCCACGGTGCCGGCTCGTCGTGCGGCAAGAACCTGTCCGCAGAGCTGACGTCCACGATCGGCGAACAGCGGCGTAGCAATCCGTCCGTGCAGCCGATGGACGAAGACGCCTTCGTCGCGCTGATCACGGACGGACAGCCGGCGGTGCCCGCGTACTTCTCCGCCGACGTCGCACTGAACAAGGCCGATCGCCCGTTGCTCGACCAGCACCGACTCGTTCCGAAGGTCACCGCCGACGAGCTGCGCGCCGAACTCGCCCGCGGGACGAAGGTTCTCGATGCCCGCACGCCCGACGCCTTCGCCGCCGCGTATCTGCGTGGGTCGATCAATGTGGGATTCGACGGTCGCTTCGCCGAGACCGGCGGAATGGTTGCCGATGTCGGCGAGAAGATCATCCTCATCACGTATCCCGGCGAGGCCCAGGAAGCGGCAATGCGGCTGGCGCGCATCGGTTCCGACGGTGCCGCGGGATACTTCGCTGCGGGTTCTGGCGGCTTCGGTCCCGAACTGGCCGATCTGGTGCGACAAGCCCCGCGGACCACAGTGACCGAACTCGCCGATCTCCTCGTCACGGATGCGGTCACGCTGGTCGATGTCCGCAATCCCGGCGAGCGTGAGTCCGGCGTGATTGCGCAAGCGGTACCGATCCCGTTGGCGCAGTTGCGTTCGCGTCTCGGCGAGCTTCCAGCCGACCGGCCGATTGTGGTGCACTGCGCGGGCGGATGGCGGTCCAGCGTGGCCGCGTCGCTGCTGCGCGCGCATGGACTCGATAACGTCAGCGACCTGATCGGTGGCTACAACGAATGGGCGCAGCACGCGCTGGCGAACTGACAAAGAACTTCGAAGGAGGCGACTGAAATGTGTTACCCGGTTCCGTGTGGCAAATGCGGCAAGACGACCTGGGACGGCTGCGGTCTGCACGTCGACGAGGTGATGGCGAACGTGCCTGCGGCCGAACGCTGCACGTGCACCGAGCAGTCAGCTCAGCGATAAGCCGTAACCGAAAGGAATCACCATGGTCGGCGACGAAGACAGCATCGCTCTGGTTCTCAATCGGCTTCGCCGTGCGCACGGCCAGCTGGCCGGAGTGATTTCGATGATCGAGCAGGGTCGCGACTGCAAGGACGTGGTCACCCAGCTCGCCGCCGTGTCGCGCGCGCTGGACCGAGCCGGGTTCAAGATCGTTGCCGCGGGCCTGCGCGAATGCATGGTGGGTGGCGCCAACGGCGATGAGCCGATGACCGAGGCAGAGTTGGAGAAGCTCTTCCTCGCGCTGGCCTGACCGACGACAGACGCAAGACCGAAGCAGCAAAGGGTGAGTCGTTCGTGACGATCGTGGTTGCGCTCGCCCTCGGCGCGGTAATCGGGGTTTTGCTGGGGTTGCTCGGCGGTGGTGGATCGATCCTGGCCGTCCCGGTGCTCGTGTTCGGTCTCGGACTCGACGTCGAGGAGGCCATACCGATCTCGCTGATTGTGGTCGGTCTGGCCTCGGCGGTGGGCGCGCTGCCGAAGATTCGCGCGCATCAGGTCGAATGGCGCCTCGCCGGAGTGTTTGCTGCTGCGGGCATTCCGGCAACCTTCGTGGGCGCCGCGATCGGCCGACTCCTCCCGCAATCCGTCGTCCTGATCGGCTTCGCCGCCGTGATGGTGACGGCCGGCCTTCGCATGTTGCAGGAGCGCGGTGAGCTCGGAACCTCCTGCAGAACAGGTGAATTCGGCGTCAACTGGCGACGCTGCGCACCGCGCGCAATCCCGGCCGGGTTCGCGGTGGGCCTGCTGACCGGACTGTTCGGCGTCGGAGGCGGCTTCCTCATCGTGCCCGCCCTGGTCTTGATGCTCGGCGTCGAGATGCAGATCGCGGTTGGGACCTCGCTGGTCATCATTGTCGCGAACTCGGCTGCGGGTTTGGTTTCCCATCTGAGCGAAACAAGCATCGATTGGGGGATCACCGCAGTGTTCGCCGGTGCCGCGATTCTCGGATCGCTCATCGCGGGCCACGTCGGGATCTGGGCCGACGTGATCCGGCTGCAACGGTGGTTCGCTTACCTCGTCTTCGTCGTCGCCGGGTACGTCGTGATCGACACGCTGTTCGTGCACTGAGGGCATTCCCGTCATGGGGTGCTGAGTCGTTCGACCCTGCAAGAAGGGGCTAAGGACCCGTTCCGCGGGACGTCGCGCGCGCCACACTTGAACCGGGGCCGGTCAACGGAGGCGCGTGATGTCGAAGAATTCTCCCCAGCAACGCTGGTTTATCAGCGATCGATACGCGGACAAGGCACCGCTTCCCCTTACGCAAGCACTTCCCGCGCTCGCACGCTGTGTCGTCGAGTCCATCCGCCTGCTCTCGTCACGCAGATTGCGTCAGC
>NZ_LRRB01000257.1 GCF_001646865.1 Aldersonia kunmingensis
GGCCGAGGTCCTCGGTCTCGAGTCGGTCAGTGTCGATGATTCGTTCTTCGCTCTCGGCGGCGACAGCATCGTGTCGATCCAGTTCGTGTCCCGGGCGCGGGCGCGGGGGATCAGGTTCACCCCGCGTGACGTGTTCGAGCAGCGGACGGTGGCCGGACTGGCCGACGTCGCGGTGTTCGACGACGGTACAACTGTGGTGGAGCTCGCCGAGCTGCCCGGTGGGGGTGTCGGCACCCTGCCGTTGACGCCGGTGATGGCGTCCTTCCTCGCCGGTGGCGGCGACTATCGCACGTTCAATCAGGCGGTGCCGGTACAGGTTCCGGCGTCCATGGACGCTGAACTGCTGCGGGCAACGATCGCCGCGGTGGTGGATCAGCACGACATGCTGCGGGCCGCCCTGACCCGCGACGGGAACGGCGAGTGGGTATTCGAGGCGCGCCCGGTGGGTTCAGTCGACGTGGCGGAGTGGATCCGTCATTACCCGGTGGCCGCCGATATCGATGACGTGGCGTTGAATGCGGTGGCATCGAAGGCTGCCGATTCGGCTCTGCGTGAGCTGGACCCGTTGACCGGTGACATGGTGCGGTTCCTCTGGTTCGACTTCGAAGGAGCGGACCGGCACGGCGTGCTCTACATCGTCGGGCACCATTTCGTCGTCGATGGCGTGACGTGGCGAATTCTGGTGCCGGACATGGCGATCGCGTGGTCGCAGTTGACTGCGGGTCAACCGGTGGCATTGGCGCCGGTCGGTACCTCGATGCGCCGCTGGACCCACGCACTGGCCGAGGAAGCGGTGACGCCGGGCCGATCCGCGGAGCTCGAGTTGTGGCGCGAAATCCTCGACGTCGAGGATCCGCTGCTGGGTTCGCGAGCCCTGGATCCGACGGTCGATGTCGGATCGACCCTGGACGGGGTCGATATCGAAATCCCGGCCGAGGTGGCCGACGCCGTGCTGCGCGATCTGCCGGAGTTGTACCGCGCGAGCGTCAACGACGCTCTGCTGGCGGCACTCGCGATGGCGATGGTGGCGTGGCGGCGCAACCGAGGTATCGACCTTTCGTCGGCTCTTGTCCGCATGGAAGGCCACGGCCGCGAGGAAACTCTGATCCCAGGTGCAGACCTGTCGCGCACGGTGGGCTGGTTCACCAGCTCCTACCCGGTCCGCGCGGAGCTTGCGGGAATCGATGTGGCCGAGGCGTTTGCCGGTGGTCCCGCCGCGGGTGAGGTCATCAAGGCGGTCAAGGAGCAACTGCTCACCATCCCCGATCGGGGCATGGGCTACGGGCTGCTGCGCCACTTCAATCCAGAGGGCGCGGTGCTCGACGGCCTGCCGCATGGGCAGGTCAGCTTCAACTACCTGGGCCGAGTCGGTGGCACCGAGGTGCCGGCCGCGCTCGCCGATATCGGCTGGGGCCTGACGGCGGCGTTGGGTGCGCTGACATCGGAGCTCGAGTCGACCATTGCTGCGCAGGCCGTGATCGATATCAACGCGATCGTCGGGGCCAATGGTGTGCTGGGAGCCGGATTCACGTTCCCGCGTGGGGTTATCGACCGCGCGGACGTGGCCGAACTCGCGGATCTGTGGAGCAAGGCGCTGGCCGGCCTGGCGCGCCACAGCGCGGCGCCGGATGCCGGTGGCCTGACGCCGTCGGATCTGCCGCTGGTGGCGGTGGGTCAGGGCGATATCGATGTGTGGGAGCAGCGCTACCCGAACCTGACCGACGTGTGGCAGCTGGCGCCGATGCAGTCGGGCATGTTGTTCCACGCGATGCTCACGGCCGACGCCGGCGGTGTGGATGTCTACACGACGCAGGTGAGCTTGCACCTCGGTGGCTACGTCGACCCGGAGCGGTTGCAGGGCGCCGCCCAGGCACTGACCGACCGGTACACGAACCTGCGGACCGCCTTCACCCATGATTCCTCGGGTGCCATGGTGCAGTTGGTGCTCGAGCGCGTCGAGTTGCCTTGGCGTGAGCTGGATTTGACCGGTCTGCCCGAGGGTGAGCGGGCCGAGCAGGCGCGTGCGGTGCTGGCCGCGGATCAGTCCGACGGGTTCGATACGACCCGCCCGCCGCTTGTGCGGTTCACCCTGATCCGCACCGGCCACGACGTGTGGCAGCTGGGCGTGACGGCCCACCACGTGCTGCTCGACGGCTGGTCGATGCCGCTGCTGATGCGGGACCTGTTGGTGCTCTATGCGGTCAGCGGCGATCTGTCGGTGCTGCCGCGGGTGCGGGAGTACCGCAACTTCCTGGTGTGGCTGGCCGCGCAGGACCGCCACCGTTCGCTGGCGACGTGGGCGCAGGCACTCGACGGGCTCGAGGGACCGACACTGCTCGAGTCCGCGGGTGAGGGTGGCGAATCCGGTACCGGCACGGTCGGGGTCGAACTGAGCGAGGCCGAGACGGCGCGGTTGTCCGCGACGGCGGCCAGGCTCGGGGTCACCGTCAACACGATGGTGCAGGCGGCTTGGGCAATTCTGCTGGGCCGCATGACGGGGTCGTCGGACGTGGTGTTCGGTGCGACTGTTTCGGGTCGCCCGGCGGAGGTCGCCGGGGTCGAGTCGATGGTCGGTCTGTTCATCAACACCATCCCGGTCCGGGTTCGCATCGATGCCGACGCCACGATTTCCGCGCTGCTGGAGCGGTTGCAGTCCGAGCAGGCCGACCTGCTGGAGCACCACTACATCGGCCTGACCGACATTCATCAGGCCGCCGGACTGGCGGCGTTATTCAACACGCTGTTCGTGTTCGAGTCGTACCCGATCGATCGGGAAGCGTTGAGCGAGGCCGGTTCCGCGCTCGACGGAATGCAGGTCACCGGCGTCGACATGCTGGATGGCTCGCACTACCCGCTCGGGCTCCTGGTCAACCTCGGGGCCCAGCTCGTGATCGGCTTCAAGCACGACCGGGCCGTTTTCGACACCGCCGAGATCGAGACGCTCGCCGGCCGGCTCCTGCGGGTGTTGCAGACCGTGGTCGACAACACCGAGATTGCGGTGGGCGATATCGAAATCCTCGACGCCGGTGAGGTTGCCGAACTGACCCGTGTGGCGGGTGCAGGCGCGATGCCGGCCGGCTTGTTGCCGGAACTCTTGACGGCGTCGGTCGTATCGTCGCCCGATGCGGTGGCAGTGCGGCACGAGGGGCAGTCGTACACCTACCGGGAGCTCGACGAGTCGTCGAGCCGGTTGGCGCGACTGCTGATCGGCCGCGGTGTGGGCACGGAAGACATTGTGGCCCTGGCGTTGCCGCGGTCTTACAACATGGTGCTGGCGGTGTGGGCGGTAGCCAAGACCGGTGCGGCGTATGTGCCGGTGGATCCGGGGCATCCCGCCGATCGCATCGAGTACATGCTCGCTGATTCGGCTGCGGTGCTGGGCATTACGGGTGCGGCGTATGCCGATGGTCTGCCCGGCGCGGTGGCATGGCTGGTGCTGGATGCGCCCGGCACGGACCAGGCGCTGGCCGGTTTCTCTGCGGATCCGGTGACCGATGCGGATCGGGTTGCGCCGGTGCGGGTGTCGAATACGGCGTACATGATCTACACCTCGGGTTCGACGGGTCGCCCGAAGGGTGTCGCGGTGACCCACGCCGGTTTGCCCGGTCTGACCGAGTATGCGACCGGGTTGTACGGGGTGACCGCGGAATCGCGCGTCCTGCATGTGTGTTCGCCGAGTTTCGATCCGTCGGTGCTGGACTGGACGGTGGGGTTCTCCAACGGTGCGACGCTGGTGATCGTGCCGGCCGCGGTGATCGGTGGGGTCGAGTTGACCGAGTTGCTGGCCGCGGAGCGGGTCACGCATTCGATCATCACTCCGGCGGTGCTGGCCACGATGGATCCGGCGTTGCTGCCCGAATTCGGGGTGGTGTCGGTCGGTGGTGACGTCTCGACGCCGGAGTTGGTGTCGCGGTGGGCGCCGGGTCGCCGGTACTTCAATGGTTACGGCCCGACCGAGACGACGATCATTTCCTCCTACGCCGAACTCGAGGCGGATGGTTCGGTGACGATCGGTACACCGATTCCGGGGATGTCGGGGTTGGTGCTCGACGGACGGTTGCGTCCGGTGCCGGTGGGTGCGGCGGGTGAGCTGTATCTGTCCGGTGACGCGTTGGCGCGTGGTTATCAGGCTCGGGCCGGGTTGACCGCGGGCCGGTTCGTGGCCAACCCCTTTGCCGGGGACGGCGAGCCGATGTACCGCACGGGTGACTTGGTGCGGTGGCGCCGTGATGGTGGCTTGGAGTATGTGGGGCGCACCGATTTCCAGGTGAAGTTCCGTGGCCAGCGTATCGAGCTCGGGGAGATCGAGACCGCACTGCTGGCGCAGGAGCAGGTGGGTCAGGCCGTTGTACTCGTGCGGGCCGACGACCTGGGCGACCGGCTGGTGGCCTATGTCGTGCCGAGCGTGGCGGGCACCGATATAGCGGTGGATGTGTTGCGGGCGGCGGTCAAGTCGCAGCTGCCCACGTACATGGTGCCCGAGTCGGTGATGGTGCTCGAGGCGTTCCCGTTGAACGTGTCGGGCAAGCTGGATCGCAAGGCATTGCCGGCGCCGGTGTTCGAGGCGGCGGTGTTCCGTGCCCCGACCACGCCCATCGAGCAGACCGTGGCCGGTGTGTTCGCCGATGTTCTCGGTGCGCAGCGGGTCGGTTTGGATGATGACTTCTTCGCTCTGGGTGGCAACTCGGTGCTGGCGACACAGGTGGTGGCTCGCCTCGGTGCGGCGCTGGACACCAGGGTGCCGGTGCGCGTGATCTTCGAGGCGCCGACGGTGGAACGCCTTGCGGCAGCAGTGGAATCGCACACCGGTAAGGGCCGTGTCGCGTTGGTCGCAGGCCCGCGGCCGGAGCGCATCCCGCTGTCGTTGGCGCAGTCGCGGATGTGGTTCCTGAACCAGTTGGATCCGGACTCGTCGCTCTACAACATTCCGATGGCGATCCGGTTGTCGGGTCAACTCGACACTGCTGCACTGCAATTGGCGGTGGCCGATGTGGTGGCGCGGCACGAGTCGCTACGCACCATCTACCCCGAGATCGACGGGCTCGGCTTCCAGCAGGTGCTGCCTGCTTCCGAGGCGGTGCTGGATCTGTCACCGGTGCCGGTGGTGCAGGCCGAGGTGTTCGCCGAGGTGGCCGGGTTTGTGGGTCACGGCTTCGCCGATTTGACCGAGCGGGCGCCGGTGCGGGGACGGTTGTTCCGGCTCACGGATACCGCCGACGAGTTCGTGTTGGTCGTGGTGGTGCATCACATCGCCGGGGACGGGTTCTCGGTGGGTCCGTTGGCGCGGGATGTGATGGTGGCTTACGAGTCCCGCACGCGGGGTGAAGTACCGGGTTGGGCGCCGTTGCCGGTGCAATACGCCGACTACGCACTCTGGCAGTTGCAGGTGCTCGGTGCCGAGGACGATCCGGCGTCACTGATCTCGCAGCAGATCGCCTATTGGAGCGGTCAGCTGGCGGGTGTGCCGGATCAGTTGGATCTGCCGTCGGATCGGCCACGGCCGGCGATCGCGTCCGGTCAGGGTGCGAACGTAGGGTTCGACGTGTCGACCGAGCTACATGCGGCGCTGGTCGAGGTGGCCCGGTCGCATGATGCGACGTTGTTCATGGTTGTGCACGCCGCACTCGCGGTGCTGCTCGCCCGGTTGTCGGGGACCGATGACATTGCCATCGGCACACCGATCGCGGGTCGCGGTGAGCGGGAGCTCGACGATCTGGTCGGAATGTTCGTCAACACCCTGGTGCTGCGTACGGGCGTCAAGGGTGGCGAGTCGTTCGCGGATCTGCTTGCGGGCGTGCGGGAAACGGACCTCGGTGCGTTCGGGCATGCGGATGTGCCGTTCGAGCGGCTGGTCGAGATCCTCGACCCCGTCCGTTCGCAGGCACGGAACCCGTTGTTCCAGGTGGCGTTGGTGTTCCAGAACCTGGGCTCGACGCGGTTCGAGCTCCCGGGCCTGACGGTTGCCGGGTTGGATGCCGGTCTGGACTCGGCGAAGTTCGACGTTCAGGTCACTTTCGCCGACAGTTACGCCGAGGACGGTTCGGTCGCGGGCATGGTGGGGTCGTTGGCCTACGCCACCGATCTGTTCGATGAGTCGACGATGGTCGACTTCGGTGAGCGATTGGTCCGGGTGCTCAGCGCGGTTGCTGTCGATCCCGGTGTGCTGGTGGGTGACGTCCCGATCCTGGATGGTGCGGAGCGGGACCGTCTGTCCGGAATCAGTGGCACCGCAGTCGGGCAGTTGATGCTCCTGCCCGAGGTTTTCGAGAGCTCTGCCGCGCGGTGGCCGGATGTGACGGCGATCCGGTTCGAGGGTGAGTCGATGTCGTATGCCGAGCTGGATGCGGCGTCGAATCGTTTGGCGCGCTGGTTGATCGGCCGTGGTGTGGGTCCGGAGACGCGGGTGGCGTTGGCGTTGGCGCGCTCGGCGCGGATGATGGTGGCCGTCTGGGCCGTCGCCAAGGCCGGTGGTGTGTTTGTGCCGGTGGATCCGCGTTATCCGGCGGATCGCGTGAGTTTCATGCTGACCGATTCGGCTGCGGTGGTGGGTCTTACCGAGTCGGGCTTGGTGTCGGGGCTTCCGAATGACGTGGAGTGGTTCGCGCTGGACTCGGATGAGACCGCCGCGATGCTGGATGCGGTGTCTGCGGCGCGGGTGAGCGATGCGGACCGGCTCGGCAGGCTGCGTATGGCGAATGCGGCGTGGATGATTTACACGTCGGGTTCGACAGGTCGCCCGAAGGGCGCGACGGTCACGCACGGCGGACTCGCGGGGTTGGTGGCAACGCTGCACGAGTTGTACGGCGGGGATGCACCGGGTTCGCGGTATCTGCATGTGTCGTCGCCGAGTTTCGATGCGTCGATGCTGGAGTGGGTGTCGGCGTTCCCGCGGGGCGCGACGCTGGTGATCTCGCCCGCCGATATCGTCGGTGGTCAGGATCTGACGGATCTGTTGGCTCGCGAGTCGGTGACTCATGCGGTGGTCACACCGGCGGTGCTCGAGACGGTGGATCCGCATGCAGTGCCGGAGTTGAAAGCAGTGGGTTCGGCGGGTGAGGCGTTGCCTGGTGCCTTGGTGCGCCGGTGGGATCGTCCGGGGCAGCAGTTCGCCAATTTCTATGGTCCGACCGAATGCACGGTCATCTCGACGACGGCAATTGTTCCTCCGGAAGGTCCAGTCACGATCGGTGGCCCGATTCATGGCATGACGGCACGGGTACTCGATGCCCGTTTGCAGCCGGTACCCGAAGGTGTTGCGGGAGAGCTGTATCTGTCGAGTAGTTCGCTTGCTCGTGGGTATCACGAACGTCCGGGCCTGTCCTCGGAGCGGTTTGTCGCTGACCCGTATGGCGCGCCGGGCGCGCGGATGTATCGCAGTGGCGACGTGGTCCGGTGGTCGGGAACGCGTCCGGGTGAGCTCGAGTATGTCGGTCGCAGCGATTTCCAGGTGAAGGTGCGCGGCCTGCGCATCGAGCTCGGCGAGATCGATAGCGCCGTGGTGTCACACGAGTCGGTGCAGTTCGCGGTGACGATGGGACACACGCTCGAGTCGGGTGCGACTCTGCTGGTGACGTATGTGCAGCCAGCGCCGGGTGCCGTGATCGACACGGGTGCCCTGGCGGCGTTTGTCGCCGAGGGGCTGCCCTCGTACATGGTGCCGTCGGCGTTCGTGGTGATCGAGGAAGTGCCACTGACCCCGATCGGCAAGCTCGATCGCAAGGCGCTGCCGGAGCCGGTGTTCGAGTCGGTGGAGTTCCGCGCCGCCACGACGCCGCTGGAGCAGGGCATTGCCGAGGTCATGGCCGAGGTTCTCGGTCTGGCGTCGGTCAGTGTCGATGATTCGTTCTTCGCCCTCGGTGGCGACAGCATCGTCTCGATCCAGTTCGTCTCGCGCGCCCGTGCGCGGGGCATCCTGTTCTCGCCGCGTGATGTTTTCGAGCAGCGGACCGTGGCGGCTTTGGCCGAGGTCGCGGCGTTCGACGACGGGACCGCTGCGGTTGCGCAGCGCCTGGAGGAGCTGCCCGGAGGGGGCGTCGGCCGGCTGCCGGTGACGCCGATGATGCACTGGTTCCTCGAGGGCGGCGGCGATTACCGTACGTTCATCATGTCGGTACCCGCGCAGGTCCCGGCGTCGATGGATCTCGACTTGTTGACCAAATCCATTGCCGCGGTGGTGGATAAGCACGACATGCTGCGGGCCACCCTGGACCGTGACGAGACCGGCGAGTGGGTCTTCGAGGCGCGTCCGGTCGGGTCGGTGGACGTGGCGGGCTGGATCCGGCACATCCCGTTGCCCGCGGATGTCGACGATGCCGAGTTGAACGCGGTGGCGTCGAAGGCCGCCGATGCGGCCCTGCGTGAGCTGGATCCGCAGTCCGGCGAGTTGATGCGGTTCCTGTGGTTCGACTTCAACAGCGGCGATGGTCCGGACCGTCACGGTCTGCTGTACATCGTGGGTCACCACTTCGTGGTCGATGGTGTTTCGTGGCGAATTCTTGTGCCGGACATGGCAATTGCGTGGGCGCAGCTGACGGCGGGTCAGCCGGTGGCGTTGGCGCCGGTGGGTACCTCGATGCGTCGCTGGACCCATGCCCTCGCCGAGGAGGCAGTGACACCGAGCCGGCTGGCGGAGCTGGAGCTCTGGCGCGGCATGCTCGACGTCGAGGATCCGCTTGTGGGTTCGCGGGCGTTGGATCCGGTGATCGATATCGAGTCCACGATGGAGCGGGTCACGGTCGAGATTCCGGCCGAGGTAACCGGTCCGGTGCTGCGCGATCTGCCCGAGCTGTATCGGGCGAGTGTCAACGACGCGCTGCTGGCCGCGTTGGCGATGGCGCTGGTGAAGTGGCGGCGCGACAGGGGGCACGACCTATCCTCGGCGCTGCTGCGCATGGAGGGCCACGGTCGCGAGGAAACCCTGATCCAGGGTGCCGACCTGTCCCGCACGGTGGGCTGGTTCACCAGTTCCTACCCGGTGCGTACGGATCTGGCCGGGATCGACCTTGCTGATGCCTTCAATGGTGGCCCCGCCGCTGGTGAGGCGGTAAAGGCCGTCAAGGAGCAGCTTCTCGCCATCCCGGATCGCGGCATGGGTTACGGGTTGCTGCGCCACTTCGGTGGAGAGTCTGCCGAGGTGCTCGAGGCGTTGCCGCACGGGCAGATCAGCTTCAACTACCTTGGCCGCGTCGGCGGCACCGAGGTGCCGACTGAGCTCGCCGATATCGGTTGGGGACTCACGGCGGCGCTGGGTGGGATGACGTCGGAGATCGAGTCCACCATTCCGGCGCGTGCGGTGATCGACATCAACGCGATCGTGATCGGGGACAACGTCCTCAGTGCGGGATTCACGTTCGCGGCCGGTGTGATCGACCGTGCCGATGTGCAGGAACTCTCGGGTCTGTGGAGCGAGGCGTTGGCCGGATTGGCAACGCACAGCGCGGCACCGGAGGCCGGTGGCCTCACGCCGTCCGATCTGCCGCTCGTCGCCGTCGGCCAGGGCGACATCGATGTCTGGGAGCAGCGCTACTCCAACCTGACCGATGTGTGGCAGCTGTCGCCATTGCAGTCGGGCATGCTGTTCCATGCCATGCTCACCGCCGAGGCCGGCGGCGTGGATGTGTACACCACGCAGGCGAGCCTTCACCTGGGCGGCTACGTCGATCCGGAACGATTGCGCGACGCGGCGCAGGCGTTGACCGACCGGTATGCGAACCTGCGGACCGCGTTCGTGGCGGACTCCTCGGGTGTCATGGTGCAGCTGGTGCTCGACCGTGTCGAGTTGCCTTGGCGTGAGCTGGATTTGACGGACCTGCCCGAGGCCGAACGGGCCGAGCAGACCCGTGCGCTGCTTGCCGCGGATCAGGCGGCCGGTTTCGATATGGCCCGTCCGCCGATGGTCCGGTTCTCCC
>NZ_LRRB01000106.1 GCF_001646865.1 Aldersonia kunmingensis
GCACCGCGATGTGGTGTGGCTGGCAGAGGGACCCGAACAGCGCGGCTCGACGCGACGAATCCTTCGCATGGCGCCGCTTTCCGTCGGCGGACTGTTGCGCACCAGGCTTTTCGACACCGCGACGGTGGTGCTCACCTCGGCGACGCTGCAGGTCGGCGGATCGTTCGACGGCCTCGCGGCGAACTGGGGACTGCCGGTGTCGCAGTCGAACGCCCGCGGCGTGGCCGAGATGGCCAACGGCGCCGAGCCACCGTCGGACGAGGAACGCCTGGCGTGGACCGGACTCGACGTCGGCTCGCCGTTCGATCACGCCCGCTCCGGGATCCTCTATCTGGCCAAGCACCTGCCCGCACCGGGGCGGGACGGCCTCGCACCCGAGTTCCTCGACGAGATCGAGCGACTCGTCGTCGCGGCCGGCGGCCGGACACTCGGGCTTTTCTCCTCGATGCGGGCCGCCAAGGCCGCCACCGAGGTGATGCGCAACCGTCTCGACACTCCCGTGCTGTGCCAGGGCGACGATGCCACCGGCGCGCTGGTCGCGAAATTCGCTGCCGACGAGGAAGTTTCGCTGTTCGGGACGCTGTCGCTGTGGCAGGGCGTCGATGTGCCCGGCCCGTCGCTCAGCCTGGTGATTCTGGATCGGATTCCGTTCCCACGCCCCGACGAGCCGCTGCTCATCGCGCGGCAGCGCGCGGTGGAATCGCGTGGCGGAAATGGCTTCATGTCGGTGGCCGCTAACCACGCCGCCCTTCTGCTCGCGCAGGGAACGGGTCGGTTGCTGCGATCGGTCTCAGATCGCGGGGTGGTCGCTGTCTTGGACTCGCGGCTGGCCACCGCGCGCTATGGCGGCTATCTGCGTGCGTCGCTCCCGCCGTACTGGACCACGACCGATCCGGATGTTGCCACCGCGGCATTGCGCCGCCTGCGCGGCGAAACCGCTTCGAAAACAGACTGATCCGCACGATTCGCGAATTGGCTCGACAGCAACTGAATTCCGCTCTCCGCCAACACTATCCGGCACCAGGCGAACGAAAGTGGACACCCACATAGGGACAAAGCCTGTGCGAGTGCATGCATTTCGAAACTGACGAGCTGCGATTGCGTTCAGATCAACGGAATTCTGAACAACAACGGGAGGGCACGAATCAAGTCGGAGAGCGCTCCGAACAGGGTTACCAGGACTTCCAGCATTGTCGCTCCATCGGGTTCGCGGGAGAGCGCCGCCAATTATGCACCGATGTGAACAGTCGTAAACATAGTTTGAAGTGTACCGACGTGCCGCGCACCCACGAACGGACTGCGCGACACGTCGGATCAGGGTTTCGCTCCGAACTCGGCGGAGCGATCAGGGGTCGAGATCAGAGATCAGCCGTTGAAAATGGCAGACGAATTGAGAGAGGACGACAGGTTGTCGAGTCCGTAGCCGATGCTGGAGATCGCCTGGAGGATTGAAATGAAGTTATTCAGCTCGCTGGACATGGGAGAGGTTCCTTCGTTCGGACAGCAAATCGCCGGTTAAATTACGGCAACCCTGGACGTGTGTCCAGTCCCACAAACCGGCGGCTATGGCAAGCTGACCAACCCCAATTCCGCCGGCGATGCGAGCCACTCGCTGCGTGGCAGCACCCGCACGGTGTAGCCCACGGCTCCGGAGAGCGGGACGGGCGTCTCCACCGCGAACACGTCCCCGCCCGGGTCGGCGCCCTCGTGCCGCATCGGCACGGTCGTCACCTCGGAAAGGTCGTCGTTGGGTGACACCCGGCCGAGCACCGCCTGCACCTCGACCTCGTCGGGGCGCAGCCCGGCCAGCTGCACATGTGCGCGCAGCGAGAGCTGGTTGTCGATCTCGGGGGTATCCGGCAGGCCCGAGCTGTCCACGTGGGTGACCTTGACGTTCGGCCACGCCGTCTCGAGTTTGCGCCGGTAGGCCGCGACGGCCTTCGCACCGGCGAAATCGTCGGCGACGACCTTGCGGAACGATGCCGCGGCCGGCGCGTAGTACTGGGTCGCGTAGTCGTGCACCATCCGCGAAGCGAGCACCTTCGGGCCCAGGCTCTGCAGAGTGTGCCGGACCATCTCCACCCAGCGGGTCGGCACGCCGTCGGCACCACGGTCGTAGAACTTCGGCACCACGGAGCGCTCGATCAGCTCGTAGAGCGCGCCCGCCTCCAGATCGTCGCGGCGTTGTTCGTCTGCCACTCCGTCTGCGGTGGGAATCGCCCAGCCGTTCTCGCCGTCGTACATCTCGTCCCACCAGCCGTCGCGGATGGAGAGGTTGAGTCCGCCGTTGAGTGCAGCCTTCATGCCGGACGTCCCGCATGCCTCGAGCGGGCGCAGCGGATTGTTCAGCCACACGTCGCAACCCCAGTACAGATACCGGGCCATCGACATGTCGTAGTTGGGCAGGAATACGATCCGGTGCCGCACATCGGCCTGATCGGCGAAGCGCACGATCTGCTGGATCAGCGCCTTACCGCCCTCGTCCGCTGGGTGGCTCTTGCCGGCCACCACCAGCTGCACCGGCCGTTCCGGGTTGAGCAGCGCCGCACGCAACCGGTCCGGATCGCGCAGCATCAGGGTGAGCCGCTTGTAGGTGGGCACACGGCGCGCGAACCCGATGGTCAGCACGTTGGGATCGAAAACATTGGCGACCCAACCCAATTCGGCCTCCGCCGCACCGCGCTCCAGCCATGACGCCCGCACCCGCCGGCGTACGTCATCGACGAGGCGCGAGCGCAGCAGATTGCGCATCGCCCAGAGATCCCCCGGGTCGATCTCCTGCAGCCGCTCCCAGCCGCGGGCCTCCTCCACCAGTTTCGGGCCGACGAGTTCGCGAGCCTTGTCGAGCAATTCGCGCGCCGCCCAAGTGGGCGCGTGCACCCCATTGGTGATCGAACCGATCGGCACTTCCTCCGCATCGAAGCCGGACCAGAGCGAGGAGAACATTCCGCGGCTCACCTCGCCGTGCAGCTTCGACACGCCGTTGCAGCGCTGCCCGAGCCGCAGACCCATATGCGCCATATTGAACACGGCGGGATCGGCCTCGCGACCGAGCGCGACGATCCGATCGACCGTGAGGCCGGGCAACATCGAGGAAGCGTTCTCGCCGCCGTCGCCGCCGAAATACCGCCGCACGAGGTCGGCCGGGAAACGGTCGATACCCGCCGGCACCGGCGTATGCGTGGTGAACAACGTGCTCGCGCGGACCGCGGCGAGCGCACTGTCGAAGTCGAGCCCGGAATCGGCGATGAACTCGCGAATCCGCTCCGCGCCGAGGAAGCCGGCGTGCCCCTCGTTCATGTGGAAGACGTCGGGATCTGGCCGCCCGGTCGCGTGCGTGTACGCGCGCAGAGCGCGCACGCCGCCGATGCCGGCCAGGATCTCCTGCTTGATGCGATGGTCCTGATCTCCGCCGTAGAGCCGGTCGGTGACGCCGCGCATCTCCGGATCGTTCTCCGGGATGTCGGAGTCGAGCAGCAGCAGCGGCACCCGACCGACCTGCGCGATCCACACCTTGGCGCGCAGCACGCGCCCACCGGGCATCGCGACGTGGATCAGCACCGGAGCGCCAGTGCTCGGGTCCGTGAACAGGCTCAGCGGCAGACCCTGCGGGTCCAGCGACGGATAGCGCTCGGTCTGCCAACCATCGGCGGTGAGCGACTGCAGGAAATATCCCGAGCGGTAGAGCAATCCGACACCGATCAGCGGCAGACCAAGATCCGATGCCGCCTTCAGATGGTCACCTGCCAGAATGCCCAATCCGCCGGAGTAGTTCGGCAGGACCTCGGTGACACCGAATTCCATTGAGAAATAACCGATCCCATTCGGCAGATCGCCGCCGCCGAGGACCTGGCGCTGGAACCAGTGCGGACGTTCCAGGTACTCGCGCAGGTCGGCGTCCAGCGCGTCGAGCCGGGCGAGGAAGGTTGCGTCCTCGGCGAGCGCATCGAGCCGCGCCGGCGGGAGCTCACCGAGCAACCGAACCGGATCTTGGCCGACTTGCTCCCAGAGCCGCTCGTCCATCGATGCGAACAGGTCCTGCGTGGCTGGATGCCACGACCAGCGGAGGTTGGTGGAGAGCGTGCCGAGCGCGGCGAGTCGCTCCGGCAGATGGGCACGAACGTTGAATCGACGCAACGCCTTCACTCCGGGAACATTACCGACTTGGACACGATTCGACATGTTGTGCGGCGAAACGGTGTTTAGGGCTCCGCGCGGTGTGGAACCGTCGAACGAACGGGCGAACGCAGGGCGCCTCGATTACGGTTGGCGACGCAGCCGCAGTCGGGTTTGCCGCTCCCCCGGAGCGGCTACGCGCACCCCAACCGGAACTGCCAGAGCCGAACGGAGTCAACCGCATGCCGGGCCGCATTGCCATCGACGACACCACCCCCGACATCAGCGGCGGCCGTGCCGCGAAAGCTGTCGTCGGCGAGGTCTTTCCGGTGCGCACAGTCGTCTGGCGCGAAGGACACGATGCCGTCGCCGCGACGCTGATGGTGCGCGATCCCCGCACGAACAAGGTGTTGCGGACGCGGATGGCGCCGGCATTCGAGCCGAACGTCTACAACGGCGTGTTCACCCCCACCACCGAGGGGAACTGGACCTACCGCATCGAGGGATGGGGCGACCCGATCGCCACGTGGCGGCACCACGTGGAGGCCAAGCTCGCGGTCGGGCAGAGTCCCGAGGAACTCGCCAACGATCTCGAGTCCGGCGCACAGCTCTTCGAGCGCGCCGCAAAGAAGCTCACGCGTGACGAACAGCGCCGGCTGCTTGCGGCGGCCGAGGCGCTGCGCAGCGATACCCAGCTGTCCGCGCGGGTCGCACCGGCGTTCTCCGCCGAGATCACCGCACTGCTGGAGATGTACCCGCTGCGCGAGCTCGTCACCCGAAGCAAGCTGTACACCGTCGAGGTGTCCCGTCGGCGGGCCCTGTTCGGGTCCTGGTACGAACTCTTCCCGCGCTCGACCGGCGGGTGGGACGAGCACGGCAAGCCGGTACACGGCACTTTCGCCACCGCGGCCGCCGACCTCCCGCGGGTCGCGGCGATGGGTTTCGACGTCGTCTACCTTCCGCCGATTCATCCGATCGGCAAGATCAACCGCAAGGGCCCCAACAACACGCTCACCCCGGGACCGGAGGATGTCGGCTCGCCATGGGCGATCGGGTCCGATGAGGGCGGTCACGACGCCATTCATCCGCAACTCGGCAGCGAGCGGGATTTCTCGGATTTCGTCACCGCCGCGCAGTCGCACGGACTCGAGGTCGCACTCGACCTAGCCCTGCAGTGCGCCCCGGATCATCCGTGGGCGCGTGACCACCCGGAGTGGTTCACGGTGCTCCCCGACGGCACGATCGCGTACGCGGAGAATCCGCCGAAGAAGTACCAGGACATCTACCCGATCAATTTCGACCTCGACCCGAACGGAATCTACGCCGAGGTACTGCGCGTCGTGCGGCACTGGATTGCGCTGGGGGTCCACATCTTTCGGGTCGACAACCCGCACACCAAGCCGCCGGACTTCTGGGAATGGCTGATCCGCGAGGTGCACCAGACCGATCCCGATGTGCTGTTCCTGGCCGAGGCGTTCACCGTGCCGGCCCGCCTCTATGGGCTCGCACGGCGCGGGTTCACGCAGAGCTACACGTATTTCACCTGGCGCACTGCGAAATGGGAGCTGACCGAGTTCGGCCGCGAGATCTCGTCGAAGGCGGATGAGTCGAGGCCGAACCTCTTCACCAACACGCCGGACATCCTGCACGAGAGCCTGCAGCACGGCGGCCCGGGCATGTTCGCGATCCGCGCCGCGCTGGCCGCCACCATGTCGCCCACCTGGGGGGTCTATTCGGGCTTCGAGTTGTTCGAGCACCTCGCGGTCCGGCCGGGCAGCGAGGAGTACCTGGATTCGGAGAAGTATCAGCTGCGGCCCCGCGGCTTCGCCGAGGCGCTCGCGCGCGGCGAATCCCTCGAACCGTGGATCACCCGGCTCAACGAAATCCGCCGGGCGCATCCGGCGCTGCAGCAGTTGCGCGTCACCACGTTCCATCACGTCGAGAACGACGCGATAATCGCCTATTCGAAAATCGACCCGAGCACCGGCGACGCGGTGCTCGTCGTGATCAACCTCAACCCGTTCGGCGCCGAGGACAGCACCGTCTGGCTCGATATGCCGGCGATCGGCCGCGACTGGCACGACCGCTTCGACGTACGCGACGAGGTAAGCGGCGAGACGTACCACTGGGGTCAGGCCAATTACGTCCGGCTCGAACCCTGGCGGGCGGTCGCACACATCCTGGTATTGCCGCACGTGTCGCAGGCAGCACGGCTCGAACTCGCCTACCGGTCGGAGTGATCATGAGTCCCAAGCCGAAGGACCAGAAGCCACCGAAGTCGCCGCCGGAATCGGCGACGCCGCCCGAAAAGTCCACACCCGGCGCACCGAAGCCCGGCGTCGCCCCGCCCAATAGCGCAGACCTGGACCGGCTGCGCGACGGCACGCACTGGAATCCGCATTCGGTACTCGGCGCACACCCGAGCCCGAACGGCACGATCATCCGCGCGCTGCGCCCGCATGCCGAAACCGCCGCGGTCCGCATCGGCGCCGTCGACTACCCGATGCAGCACGTTGCGTTCGGCGTGTTCAGCGTCGAGGTCCCCATCGAGGATCTGTACGACTATCGCTTCGTCGTCGGCTATCCCGGCAACACCGTTGTGGTCGCCGACGGATACCGCTTCCTGCCAACTCTCGGCGAGACCGACCTGTACCTGTTCAACGAGGGCCGCCACGAGCGGTTGTGGGATGTGCTCGGCGCACACCCGCGCAGCTACACCACGCCCGACGGGGAGGTACGCGGCACCTCGTTCGCAGTGTGGGCGCCGTCGGCGAGGGGCGTCACTGTCACCGGCGACTTCGATGGCTGGAGCGGACAATTCGCGCCCATGCGCGCGCTCGGCTCGTCGGGCGTCTGGGAGGTGTTCGTGCCTGACCTCGGCCCGGGCACGATCTACAAGTATCGAGTCCACGGCGCAGACGGCTCGGTGCGCGACCACAGCGACCCGATGGCGTTCGCCACCGAGGTGCCGCCCGCGACGGCATCGGTGGTCACCGTCAGCGACTACGAATGGAACGACAAGGCGTGGCTCGAGGCCCGCGCCGACTACGAACCGGGCCGCGCGCCGATGAGCGTCTACGAGGTGCACCTCGGCTCATGGCGGCCAGGGCTCGGGTATCGCGAACTCGCGGAACAACTCTCCGAGCATGTCCGGGCGACCGGCTTCACCCACGTCGAACTGCTTCCGGTCGCCGAGCACCCGTTCGGCGGATCGTGGGGATACCAGGTCACGTCCTATTACGCGCCGACCGCGCGGTTCGGCAGCCCCGACGATTTCCGCTGGTTCGTCGACCGCCTGCATCGGGACGGCATCGGCATCATCGTCGACTGGGTGCCTGCGCACTTCCCGAAGGACGAGTGGGCGCTGGCCCGCTTCGACGGCACCCCACTGTACGAGCACAGCGACCCCAGGCGCGGCGAGCAACTCGACTGGGGAACCTACGTTTTCGATTTCGGCCGGTTCGAGGTGCGCAACTTCCTGGTTGCCAATGCGCTGTTCTGGCTCGACGAATTCCACATCGACGGCCTGCGGGTGGATGCGGTCGCCTCGATGCTGTACCTCGACTACTCGCGCCCGGCGGGCGGTTGGACGCCCAACAAGTACGGCGGCCGGGAGAACCTCGAAGCCGTTGCGTTCCTGCAGGAAATGAACGCGACGGTGCACAAGCTGCATCGCGGTGTCGTCACTGTTGCCGAGGAATCCACGGCGTGGCCCGGCGTCACCCGCTCCACCAGCGTCGGCGGCCTCGGTTTCAACATGAAGTGGAACATGGGCTGGATGCACGACACGCTCGGCTACATCGGCCACGATCCGCTCTACCGGTCGTATCACCACCACGAGATCACGTTCTCGTTGATGTACGCCTGGAGCGAGAACTACCTGCTGCCGATCAGCCACGACGAGGTCGTGCACGGCAAGGGAACGCTGTGGACCCGTATGCCGGGCGACGATTTCGCCAAGGCCGCCGGGCTCCGCACGCTGCTGGCCTACATGTGGGCGCACCCAGGCAAGCAATTGCTGTTCATGGGACAGGAATTCGGACAGGGCCGGGAGTGGTCGGAGGAGCGCGGGCTGGACTGGCACGAACTCGACGACTCCTACACCGGCAATCTCCGGCGCGGAATCGTCCGGCTCGTCGGCGATCTCAACGCTGTATATCGAGCGCATCCGGCGATGTGGACGCAGGACACCTCACCTGGCGGCTATTCGTGGATCGATGCCAACGACACGGCTAACAACGTGCTGAGCTTCCTGCGCTACGGCAGCGATGGATCTGTAGTTGCTTGCGTGTTCAACTTCTCAGGGATGGCACACCACGACTATCGTGTCGGGCTACCCGAACAAGGCAAGTGGGTCGAGATCCTGAACACCGATGCGGCCGACTACCACGGTTCGGGCATAGGCAATCTCGGTGCGGTGACGGCAAACGCGCGGCCATGGCACGGACGCCCGGCGTCCGCGACGGTCGCGCTGCCACCGAACGGCGCCATCTGGATCGCCTACGAGCGGTGACGGCTGCGCGCCACGACGTGTTCCCCGGCCGGGGGACGTGACACGAGACGGTCGCGCCACGAACGAGTGGGGCCGATGCATGGAGTGTCGATGAAGGCGGCCGGGATCGGACTCGGCACGGGCGCCGCCGTGCTCGGGCTCGCGCTGCTCGTCTCTGCTTGCAGCCAAACCGTCACCGGCCGCGCGGTATCCGTCTATGCCGACCCGTTCACCGTCGCCGGCCTGCCCGCCACGAACGGACCGAGCGGGCTGCGCGCGGACGTCGCGCCGCCTCCTGTGGTCGCCGACAACACCGATGAAGGACTTGTCGACCGGCTCGCGGTCACTGCGATCGGGGACATCGAGGCGTACTGGGCTTCTGAGTATCCGCAACTGTTCGGCGGCACGTTCACGCCGGTGGACCGGGTCGTCTCGTGGGACTCGGAAGCCGACACCGGGATCACCTTCTGCGACACGGAAACTTTCGCGCTCGCCAACGCCGGCTACTGCCCGCTCGACAACACGATCGGCTGGGATCGCACCACGCTGCTGCCCGCGATGATCGAGACATTCGGCGAGATGTCGGTGGTCATGATCCTCGCGCACGAATACGGCCACGCAGTGCAGCACCAGAGTGGCATCGCAACCGACGAGGCCCCCGGCATCGTGGCCGAACAGCAGGCCGACTGCTTCGGCGGCGCCTTCATTCGTCATGTCGCGGAAGGCCAATCCACGCACTTCACGCTCAACACGTCGGACGGACTCAATTCGGTACTCGCCGCGACCGTTTCCATCCGCGACAGCGACCCGAATGACCCGGAGTCGATTCATGGTTCCGCATTCGAGCGCGTGACCGCGGTTCAGGTCGGTTTCATCGACGGCCCGGCGGCATGTACGCGCATCGACCCGGTCGAGATCAATGGAAGGCGCGGCGAACTTCCGCAGCAATTCAGTTCGCCGGACCAGACCGGCGAACTACCTGTCACCGCAGCGACGCTCGATGAGTTCCGCAAGGCGCTCGACAGCATGTTCGGGCTGCGCGAAAGCCCGGCGGTGGACTATTCGGGCGCGAACGCCCTGTGTGCCGATGCGCCGTGGACCGAACCGGTCTCCTATTGCCCGGCGAGCAACACCATCGGCGTCGACCTACCCGCGTTAGCCGCGATGGGTACGCCGCAGGAGATGCCCGACACCGATATCGC
>NZ_LRRB01000196.1 GCF_001646865.1 Aldersonia kunmingensis
GCGCATTCAGGGGAAGATCAAGACTGGCAGCCGCACCCCCCACCCGCCGTGGCCTCCGCACCACAGCACGTCGACTTCTCGGTGCTGTCACAACACGTCGACTGCTTCTGCACACTGCAGCACGATGGTTGCTCAGCCCGCACCTCTGACTCCTGAGACTTGTCGACACTCACCATGACCACTCCTTTATCCGTTCGATTCGGTGACACCAGAACAGACGAAGACCAAGCCGACTGGACGCATCGAATCAACCCCCGGTGAGTCTCGAGACGATGAGCCAGTCTCGTGGTCGCGCGTGCGATCATGTCGTGGTGAGTGCTGGGGCTAGTGCCGCGGCCTGGGCTGAGCAGCAGATCGCTTTCGTGCGCGACGATCCGGCGGGCCGGATCGCGCTGATGCAGCGCGGCGGATTACGGCCCGTACGGCCAGGCCCCACGGCATCTGCCGTTCCTACCCGACCGCTCGCGCCTGGTATCGGGCGCACAACGGGAGCGTGGTCGCTGCCTACCTCGAGCACCGCGACCTGGCGGGGGCCGAGAATGAGGCCGAGCGCTTCTTCATGAACGTCGTGTTGTGTCGTGTGCTCTACAGTCACGCGCTCGTCGCGGCTCCCCGAATCTCGCTTGGCTGGCCTGGCTACGTCCTCTCGCTCCGTTCCTGGGTGACCCGAGACTGGGAATGACTGGGATCTTCCTGCAGCTCTCGCGCGTGCTTCCCGACGAGTACCCACTCCGCGAGGGGGTGCGGTTCTACCTCGATGCCGAGCTCGGATTCGGCCGGCTCCTGGACTACGGGGTGATCATCCCGAGAGTGCAGCAGCTCTATGAGTGGTCATCTCATGAGCTGGCAGCGCCAGGCCTGCTGGACTGCATCCGCGACGAAGCCCTCACCTACGCATGGCCATTCGAGGACCGCGACGTCTGGCAGCCCCCGAAGCCGTTCATCGTCGATATGGCTCAACGCGCGCATGGCTTGGCGAGGCCCGTCGCCGGAGACTTAGTGGGACCCGATCGGTGAGGCTTGCGAATGCGTCGTCGGTCGGCGTGGGACGGTCCGCGTGACAACGGTATTCGCGACCACCGGCGGTGGACGCCACTCGGGCACCGATCTTCACTAGTCAAGTGCCGGCCATCTCGGGATCCTGAACACGGTCGCTGAGCCATTCTTGCGAGATGGCGCGGGGTGCTGCCGAGGGTCGCCGGTCGTGGCGCGCGGCCATGTCAGCGACGGTGATGCGTGTGCCGAACGCATCGCCGCGTCACGTATTCGAGTAGGCCGCTACGGGCTCGGAGGATCTCGTGTGGTCATCGCTGAGGTCGTCCAGGCTGGTGCCCTCGATATCGACGTTGGGCAGAATACGATCGAGCCAGTGCGGCAGGTACCACGCATGCTTGCCCACCAGGCCCATTACTGCCGGCACGATGGTGAGCCGGACGACGAACGCGTCGAACACGATCGCCGCGGACAGCGCGAAGCCCATCGTTTTGGTGATCGGGTCGGGCAGCAGCATGAACGCGGCGAAGACCGAGATCATTACCAGAGCGGCCGAGCAGACCACCCGCGCACCGTGTTGGAAGCCCACAATGATTGCTGTTCTGGCACTTTCGTGCGTCTGCGGGCCGCGCACATAGTGCTCGCGCATTCGCGTGCCGAGGAAGATCTGATAGTCCTGGGTGAGGCCGAACACGATCGCGATGAGGTAGATCGGCACGATACTGGCCAGAGGTTTCGGATGATCGATCAGTTCGAACCATCCTTGCTGGAAGACGGCGACCGTGATGCCGAATGTCGCCGCGATCGACAGCATGAATCCGACAGTTGCGATCAGCGGCACCAGCAAGGAGCGGAACACCAGCATCAGCACGAGGAAGCTCATTCCGACGACGAGTGCGAGATAAGGCAGGAGGGCGCTGCGGATCACATCGCCGAGGTCCACGAGTATCGCCGTCTCGCCTGCCACGCCGAATGTCATGCCGGTACCCGGATCGAGTTCCCTGATGGCGTGCACGAGATCGCGGGTAGGCATCTCACCTGGGCCGCTCCCCGGGATGACGTAGATCAGCGCACCGGTTCTGTCCGCGTTGACCTGCGGTGGTGCGACCATTCCGACGTCGGGGAGTGCCGCGATGTCGTTTGCCAGGTCCTGATAGACGGCGGTGGGTTGCGCGGCACTGCCCGCGTCCACGGCAACGACGAGCGGCCCGCGTAACCCGGGGCCGAAGCCCTCGTCGAGCCAGGCGATTGCGGTGCGCTGCTCGGCGGTCGCCACGTCCAGTCCGATCTCGAGACGGAGCGCGGGCAAGGCGATGATCGCCAGGGCCGCGACCGGGACCACGAGCGAGATGAGCGGATGCGCGAGAACCCAACGTGCCCACCGACTGCCGTTGTTGGGCTTGTCGCGTGCCATATCGCTTGCGTGCAGACCCGGGATCCGGAGTGCGAATGCGCGACGTCCGAGCAAACCGAGCAGCGCGGGTAGCAATGTGGTCGCGGCGAGGACCGCCATGACAACCGCCAGCGCAGCAGTGAAGCCGAGCATGGTCATCATCGGGTTGTTCACAATCCGCAATCCGACGAGCGCGATGACCACGGTCAACCCGGCGAAGACCACTGACGTTCCCGCGGTACCACCCGCCCGCGCGGCGGCGATGTTCAGGTCGTCTGTCCGGCTCATTTCGTCGCGGTAGCGCGACACGATGAACAGCGAATAGTCGATCGAGACGGCGATGCCGATCATGGTCGCGAGCAGAAGCGATGCGGCATCCATCCTGATCAGCGCGGTTGCGCCAGTGAGCAGGAAGACGGTGACAGCGATGCCGGACAGCGCGGTCACGATCGGCAGGACCGCTGCGACAACCGAGGCGAAGGCAATGATCATCACGATCAATGCGACGCCGAAGCCGATGGCCTCGGCCGCGGCGCCGTCGACGCGTTGCCCGCTGTAGAGCGTGCCCGTCGCTTCGGCGGGCAGGCCGTTGGCGGTGCTGCGCTCGAGCACGTCCTGGAAAACCGCAATCTCGTGCTTGTGAATGTCGTCGAAGGTCGTGGCCCACGTGAGCGGGAGATACGCGATGGTGCGGTCCGCGCTGACCTGGTGTGCGAGGAGTGGTATCGCGACCGGGTTCAGTAGTCGCTCGGGTGCGGCGAGGCGATCGACGCGGCGCAGCTCCGCCATGAGTGCGTCTATCCGAGCCGAGTTCACCGGGTCGTCGAGCGTCGTTCCCGGCGGTGCATGGACGACGATTTTCGCCGTGGCTGTACTTTCGCTGCCGATCAATTCCGGGAACTTCTCGTCGAGAATCTGTTGTGCGCGCGCGCTTCCGGTCCCCGGCACCGAGTAGTCGGTGTGGAACGGCTTGGCCGCGAGAGTCAGCGAGCCGGCGGCGATCAGTAGCAGTACCCACAATCCGAGCATTGTTAATCGGCGGCGAAACGCGAAATGGCCGATCCGATACAGCAGCCGTGCCACGGCTACGTCGTCTCCATGCTGAGATTTGTAGTCCTGTCCCTGACATTAGTCAATGACTCTTTTCAGCAACTGCGTCGTTGATCCGCCGCTGCGGGTTCGCCTCGATCGCAGCATGTAACCTTGAAAGCGGCCCATCATTCGGTTCGTTTCTGATTTCGCCGATCTGGGTGTTTGCTCGTTGGTCGTTGACGAAAGTCAGCCGATGTGGCAGAAAGATCATCGATGACGGTAAGGGAACGGACTTCCCAACGGGAGGTCAAACGTCGGGAGACTCGCGAGCGGATATTTGGTGCCTCGGTCGCCGAGTTCAAGCGCGCCGGCCTCGCGGAGGCGGACGTGCGGGAGATCGTCTCGTCTGCGGGCGTCGCCCACGGCACCTTCTACTTCCATTTCCCGACCAAGGAACACGTCCTCGTCGAGCTCGAACGGCGCGAAGAGACGCGGATCGTCGCGGAGCTGGGGAAGTCGCTGAAGGGCGACCATAACCTCGAGGCCGTGCTGAACGAAACGGTCGCGGTTGTGACGGACTTGGAACGGCGTCTTGGTAGCAGACTGTTCAAAGATTTTCTGGCACTGCACTTCTCGACCAGCCGCCCGCCCGCCGAAGAGTGGGCAGAACACCCGATTGTCGTGGCGGTGGTGGACGAGATCGAGCGGGCCCGGCAGCGAGGTGAGACGAACGGCAGGACCGAATCGTTTCATCTCGGGGTCTTCTTCCTGCTGGGTCTCTACGGCCTGTTGATCACGATTTCCGACGACAAGGCGTTGCGCACACCGATTCTCGAGCAGTTCGTCGCGACTTCCCTGCACGGGATGGTCGCGCCATGACCGAGGCGAGTGGTCAGTTCGGTCGCGGATGCGGGTTCCAACTTCACTGACGTCGTCGCACCAGGTTCAGTACGAGGTGGAACCTTGGTCGACCGCGATCGCCATGGCCGTGACTAGGCGCGATTCGTTCGTCGCGAGCCAGCACACCGTGTCTGCGATGTCTTCGGGTTCGGCAACCCAGGACGGCAGGAACGGTGTAAGCATATGGGCCAGTTGGGGGTTGGATTCGCTCGCCTGGGAGATCTCGGCGGCCATTTCGGCCGAGCCCATGGGGGTGAGGACCGGGCCGGGGTGAACGCTGTTCACCCGGATCGAGTGTTTACCGAGCTCTGCGGCGAAGGCCTTGGCCATTCCGGTGATGGCGTGCTTGCTTGCGGTGTAGTGAATCATGAATGGCTGCATCTTGATTCCCGCAACCGAGCTGATCAGGATGATCGACCCGCCGCGACCGCCGTCAATGATTCTCTGGGCGCCCGCCATGACGGCATTCCATGTGCCGGTGACATTGACGTCCATGACATCGCGAAAGGACGTTCGTCAATGCCGCCGCACTATTGCGTCGGGCGTCGGCAGAATCGCCGTCCGATCAACCTGGCGAATTCGACCGTCGATCGGCGCACGGACTCGAACTCCAATGACAGCAACAGTGTGTCCACCATCGCGAAGGGCAGCGTTGTGAGTACGGTGCCGCGGCCGTACTCGATATGCCAGGAGCCTGGGTGGATGGTGAGTCCTCTGGCTCGCCCCTTCTCGAGGCAAATGTGTTCACCGGGTAGCAGGGTCGTCGGTTGCACTTCGTCGGATTCGATGTCGTAGGAGTCGATCCGGCCGGCGATCAGGAACTTGTGGATATCGACCCGTTTGTAGCGACCCGAAAACCCTTGTGTACCAGTGGGCGAGCCGAAGATGACGACGTACTCCCGCGGGCTGAAGTAGAGGAAACGGACCTTGCCGAGGATTCCGCCTGCCTTGCTGCCAACCCACCGACCGGCCGCGGGATCGATCAGGTCGGGGTATTCATCGGCGAGCGACTCGATGGCTCGCGCGATGCGCTCGCCACCGTCGAACGGCGTGACGACAACCCGCTTGGCGATCTTGTGCAGGACGTCCGGGTCGATCTTGTAGGACGGCATCAGCGAAACTCCATCGGCAGACTTTTCGGGCCACTCATTCCCAGTAACGGTCTCCAGGGCGCAGGCCCAACGACTCGAGGGTTGGACATCCGGCGCGCAAGGATCTTCAACGCTTCGGAGAGTTCACGTCTCGCCAGGTTCGCACCGAGGCAGTAGTGCGCACCACCGCCGAATGTCAGGATCGGCGGCGGGCCGTCGCGGGTGATGTCGAAGCGCTCCGGATCGTCGTAGACAGTGGCATCGCGGTTGGCGGCATAGGTGTTGACGAGGATGAATGTTCCGGCAGGAAAGGTGTACTCACCGATGGTGACGTCCTCGGCGGCGCTGCGGAGTGTGCTGCACATCGATGGCGAGTGGCGCATCGTCTCCTCGACGGCGTTCATCGCCAGTTCGGGTCGGTCTCGAAGCAATGCGAACTGCTCCGGGTGCTCGCACAGCACCTGCATCGACGCACCGAGTTGTGTGCGGGTGGTGTCCGTTCCGGCGACCAGGATGCTGAAAGCCAGCATCCGCACTTCGCGGGCATCGAGGCGGTCGCCGTCGATCTCTGCGCGAACGAGCTCGGAGAGTAGATCGTTGGTAAGCCGATTGCGCCGGTCGGCGATCATCTGATCGATGTAGTCGTCGAACGCATCCCAGGCCTGCAGCACAGCGGGTTCTTCTTCGGTGAGGTTGATGTCGAAGCTGACCACCTTGAAGATGTCTTCTGCCCACTTGGAGAACAGTTTCCAGTCCTCGGGCGGAGCGCCGAGCATGGCGCAGATGACGGGGATGGGATACGGCCTGGCGATGTCTTCGACGAATTCGCACTTGCCGTCGGCGTCGGCCGCATCGACGAGGTTATTGATCACCGTATGGATGGTCTCGTCCATCCGCGCGGTCGCCTGCGGCGTGAACGCCCTCGATACCAGGCTGCGCAGCCGGCGGTGTTCGTCGCCTTCCATGCAGAGGATGCTGCGAGTCACTCTGTCCCACAACTCACCGGATGTTATGCCGTGTGCGGTCAGGTGTATGCCGGGAGGGATGCCGAATCGCGGATCACCGAGCACGGTCCGAGCAAGGTCGTACGCAATCACCTCGGGCCCGATCGGTCCGAGTGCGACCGGCGCCTCCCGCTGCGCCGCCCGAAACTGAGGGTAGATCTGTTGGGGAGTGTCGGTGATGTCGTATTGCAGCGTCGGGAGACCGGCGTCGAACACACTCGGCTTCGCGGTGTCTATGGTCATGACCACCCTTCGGATCGCGTGGCATAGGTAGCTGCACTTGTAGGCGAACCTCCAGGGGATTACGGAACGTTCGTGTCGAGTAGGGTCACCGGCAGGCCCAGCACGGACATCTTGATTTCTTCGACGTGGCTACCTTCGCCCGCGACGTTGAGGCGGTAGGTGATGGTCGCGCCGTAGCGTTCGGCGATGGACTCGGCGCTGCGCGCCTCCGGAATCTGTACGACCACGGTGTAGACGCCGTCGCCGTGACTGTCCAGGAAGTCGTTCACCGACGCAGCGACCGATGCAGTCGATCCGGCAATGGGGCTGATGATCTCGATTCCGCGGTCCCAGTCCAGGCGGATGCGCAACCCAGCCTCGGTGAGTTCGCCTGCGTGGAGAGTGAAGCCGAGCTCGGTGAACAACTGTGTCGCAGCATCGAGGCGCTCCGGAGCAACGGCGAAGGTCACGTGGTGCAGTCGCGATGACGAGTCGGTTCCGGTCATTTGCGCACCAATCCGCGGGGGCGGACCATGCCCAGGTCGAGCTGGGTGATCCAGCCCGGGGCGGCCTCACAAACATCGGGTATCGCGTTGATGGCAGCCATCGCCGTCCAGTCGTAGCCGGGGTGGGCCATCGTGCCGTCGGGTTGATGGACTCCTTGGAGTGTGAGTTCGGTCGGGGGATCACCGTCGATCACTATCCGGTAGCGCGTCGTGCCCCACTCCCATGCCGGTTCCAGCATGTCCGGACCTGCGGTCAGGTAGATCGCGTGAAAGACGATGAGCGGATTGCCGTCGACCCACGCTGTCCACTCGTGGTGTTGTGCGGCAACCATTCCGGCGGGGATTCGTCCGAGTTCGTGGGGGATGTCGGTCGTCGCGACTGCGACCTTCACGTCGGCGGCGGTCACCTTCTCAATGGTCACCCCGAGGCCGTCGGCGATCATGTACATCGACTGGGCGAAGAACGGCAGTCCCAGCCCCAAAATTGTTGGCTCGGCGAGGAACTTCTCCTTGTCCTTGCCGAAACCCATCCACTCGATGTGATCGGTTGGTGCGTCGGTAAGCACATTGACGACTTCGTACACCCGGATCGTGTCGATCCTGCTCATGACCCGGGCGAGCGTCAGCGGCAAGACGTCGCCCGCGTAGCCGGGGTGAATGCCGCTGCCGTGAAAGGAGGTTCCGCCCTCACGGCAGGCGGCGCGGATGTTCTCGCCGTACTCGGCAAAGTCTTCTGTGGGATGGAAAAACCCGCTCGTGGTGACAACGTTCTTGCCCGATCGAAGCAGGCGGCAGACAGTGTCGACGTCCATGATGATCGGCGTATAGAACACGCAGTCGGCGTCGAGCGCGATGATCGAATCGATGTCGTCTGTCGCGATGACGCCGGTGGGCGCGACGCCGACGATCTCCCCGGCGTCCTTCCCGACCTTCTCGGCGGTGTGCACCAAGACTCCGACGAGGTCGTAGACGGGATTCTCCGCGAAGTGCCGGACCCCAACCCGCCCAACGTCGCCTGTCATCCATTGAATGACGCGATATCTTCTCTCCGACATCACTTTTCCTAGCGTGGGTTGGTGACCAGCACGCCGCGGGGGAGCAGCAGTGGCAGATCGTTGTAGGTGGCAATACCGGGTGGTGCCGCCACGACCGCAGGTATCGCGGTGATCGCCGGCATCGCGACGATCGACAGCCCCAACGTGATGTAGTCGTCGAGGCTCTCGCCGACGAAGTCTGCCGGTGGGAGGAAACTCATGGTGGTTTTGATGGTCGGGGTGCCGTGAACCTCGACCGTGTATCCCATGTCGAGTTCCCAGTCCGGGTCCAAGGATTGGCCTTTGCGCCACCGGCCACGGATCTCGATCACTTCGCGGCCGTCGATGATTCCCTTCCAGCCGACATCCACGCCCGCGACATGGCCCTTCGGAATCGTCCATTCACCGGGCAGGTGGAGATCTTCGGTGGTCTGCGCGTACTCGACGTCGCAGCGGATGTCGTCGAG
Organism: Aldersonia kunmingensis; assembly: GCF_001646865.1. Lineage (GTDB taxonomy): Bacteria > Actinomycetota > Actinomycetes > Mycobacteriales > Mycobacteriaceae > Aldersonia > Aldersonia kunmingensis. Next base: position 8,643 of record NZ_LRRB01000196.1, read on the forward strand.
CACGACGCCGAGGGCATCGGCGATCAACAACACCCCGTCGCGGAAGATGGCCGATCCGTTCGTGGTGACGTCCACGAGGTCCGGTTGGTCGATGGGATATCCGAACCCCATCGGCTTTTCGGTGGCGGGCGAGTTGTAGATCGTGGTGTCGATAGCCTCGACGACCGACACCTTGGTCACCTGTTCCGACAACCCCGCCGACACGATCGCGAAGAGCTGAATGAAACCAGGGTTGATCCCGCTGCCGAAGATCGTCGAACCACCCTGTGCGCAGGCCGCGGCGATGCGGTCGCGGTCCGCGCCGAAGAAATGACCGGTGATGAACTCGGAGGTGGTCACAATGTTGATGCCGGCGCGCAGTATCCGGATCATCACATCGAGGTCGGCGAACATCTGGTTGTAGACAACACAATCCGGCTGAAGCGCCAGTAGCGCGTCGACGTCGTTGGTCGCAGTCACACCGAGCGGCTCTATACCGCACAGCTCGCCGACGTCGCGGCCGACCTTGCCCTCCGACCACGCGTAGCACCCGACCAATTTCATTGTCGAATTCATCGCCACCGCGCGTACCGAGCGCTTGCCGACGTTGCCGGTCGTCCACTGGACGATTCGATAGGTCATGACAGTGCTGACCGTTGGCTTGTCATGGACCCTCGGTACCTTGTTGACCTGCGGCTTCGCGGGCCTCACGCTCTTCGTGGATGCGCACCAGCTCGCGGAAGCCGAGCCGGTTGTACCCGGGGACGGGCTGAATACCCCACTCGTCCTGCGCGGTGTCCTTGCCCTCCGCCCCTTCCGGGGGACCAAACGCTGGGTAGGGCACCTTGCACTCGAGTGTGTCGTCGGAGTACCGGACTTTCAGCAGTTCGCTACAGATCTCGGTAAGGCTCAGCGTCGGGAAGCCGTAGTAGATCGCCATGAAGGGCAGAGTGAATGCTCCCTCGATGACGAGGGCGACCAGACACACCAGCACGGCGCGTTTGATGTACTTGTGCATCCGCGCGTAGTACGGCGTGGTACCCGGCGGAAGGTCGGCGGCCGGGTCCTTTTCCTCGACGGGAGGAGTTGTTGATGAAGTCACAGCTCAAGCTCCTTGGAAGGCATTCAATCAGTGAAGATTTCGCGGTTGACCGTGTGCA
>NZ_LRRB01000182.1 GCF_001646865.1 Aldersonia kunmingensis
GCTCGCCGTTTTCCACCACGGTCAGCTTGCCGAGCACCTGCTCGCTGGATCGCCCGCGCGCCTTGCGAACCGCGGTGTCCAACCGCTTCCGCAACGCGGCATCGAGGGGGATGTCGAGCGCACGCAGATCCGACTCGACATCGATATGGGCGTACCAGACATCGAGATTGCCCAGCGCGGCCGATTCGACCATCGTGCGGTGATAGGCGGCGGCCGCCTCGCGCGCGAACGCTGCGCCGACCTCTATCCCGAACCCGCGGTCGAGCGCGCCGATTACGAGGCTCGCCGCGAGACGCTTCACATCCCATTCGAACGGGCCGGGGTAGGTCTCGTCGAAATCGTTGACATCGAAGGTCAGTTTGCGCTCCGGCGTCGCGTACACCCCGAAGTTGCTCATGTGCGCATCGCCGCACAGTTGCACGTGCAGACCGGTGGACGGGGATCGCGCCAGATCATCGGCCATCACAAGTGCGGCGCCCCGGAAAAAGGCGAACTGCGACTGCGCCATTCGCCCGTATCTGATCGGGACCAGCTCCGGGACCCGGGTGTAGGCCTGTGATTCGAGCAGTCCCACCGGATCTGGACGATCGACCGATGAGCGCACCGACAGGGTCGATCGCGATATGCGGGTCCGTTCGGCTTTACCCCGCCGTTTGCCCGTTTTGCGCGCCGACTCGGCCGGTTCAAGCAAAAGACTCATATTTCCCTCGCTTTGCGCCGCAACCTGCCATTTCATTGTCAGTCATGTGTCGTGAAATGCGCCCTGAAGCCGAAACCGGTTTCCTTAGCCAGCGGTATTAGGTAACGTTCAGATAACGGATTACGAGGTATCCTCGAAACCGGCGATAGCACCGGTCCACCGAGCGGTATCACCGAGGGGCGGGAGGTGTACGAGATGCGGACGTCGTTGGGCGTGTCCGCCGGCAGCGAGGTTGTCTGCTCGGCGCTGCTCACCACGTCACCGGACGGCGGTCAGGCCTTCGAGTACCGCACGATCACTGCCGACGAGGCGAACCTCGATCTCGGCGAACTGGTCTCCTCGGCTATCGAGTTGATGACCACTCAGGTCCGGGCATCCACTGGCGCGGAGCCTGAGGAGCGACGCAGCAGCACGGTTGAGCCCTCCGGAATCGCAGTCGCGTACCGCAGCAAGGAGCAGACCCGCTCGATTCGCTCGGCCGTCGGCCCCCGGCGCCGCGACCTGCAACTGGTCCCCGAGGCCGCCGCCGCACTCGCGTACCTGCATTACACCGGCGAGGTTGCGCAGTTCGAGACCGTGGCCATCGCCGATCTCGGCGCCACCGGCCTCACCATCACAATCGTCGACCAGGCCGACGGGACCGTCCTCGCGTCCCAGCGCAGCACGGAAGTAAGCGGAAACGCGATCGATGACGCGCTCTATCGCAACGTCACCTCGCATCGCACACCACCTGGCGCCAGGCCCAACCGCACCGAGGCGATCTCCCGAGTCCGCACCGCCAAGGAACACCTGTCGAGTCACGAGACGACCACCATCGAGTACGCGCCGGGAAGGCATCGCCGCGTGTCCCGCGCCGAGTTCGACCACCTCGTCGCCCCGTTCGTGACCGCTGCCGTGTCCTTCACGACGCGGACCCTCGACTCCTCGCCTCGCAAGCCCGACGGCCTGGTCCTCATCGGCGGCGGTGCGCACGTCCAGGTCCTCGCAAAGGGCCTGTCCTCCGCTTCCACCATCCCGGTCCTGCGGCCCGCCGACCCCGAGACGGTGCTCGCGAAGGGCGCCGCACTGGTCGCCGACTCCGCGCAGCCGATCGTCTATCCCATGGTTCGCATGTCGGCCGACAAGCCGACCGGCACCTTCGCCCGCGTCGCGGGTGCAATGGTCGGCGCCGTCGTGGTAATCGGGCTTATCGTCGGCTACGGCGTACAGTCGCTCAACGTTTCCGACGGCGACGAAAATGTCTCGCCCGCAGCCACTCTCGACCGCACCGACCAGGGCGCCCTCGTGAACGCCTCGCCGACCACGAGTGTGCCCGCGCCGCCGCTGCCGACCTACGAGTACTCCGAGCCGACTCCGGAGGAATCGCCCTACGGTTACCCCGCCGACGGCATCCCCACGACGGAGGTCACCACCGCCGCGCCCCGTCCGGTACCCGTGCCGCGCACCCAGGCACTGCCGAATACGAACCCGCCTGCGCTGGGCTCGCGACCTTCCACCACCGCACCGCCCCTGCACCCGGCGCCCGACCTGCGACAGATTCCGTGGCCGCAGACCCCCGAGTGGCTCGATCTCGACGATCAGCAGAACGACCCCGTCCCGCCACCACAGGTATCGCCGCTGTCACCGGACGACTCGCCATCCCCCGCGCCGGAACGGCCGACGCTGCCCGGCACCGGCTCGTTCGGCGGCTGAGCCCACCATCGGCTTCGACGACGTGGCCGAAGGCATCGCCACAGCGACAACTCCCGGCGCCGCGGACAAGGTAGTTATCACCGCCGGCTGACTAACGGATCGCGGCTCAGGCCACCTGGCTGATCGCGACCGGCAAACCCGGGTCCGACCCGACGCTCAGCGACGACGGCTGTGCGCCGCCGGCCACGATGTGCGCACCGAGCGCGGCGATCATTACGCCGTTATCGGTGCACAGCCGTGGCTTCGGTACCCGCAGCGTGAGACCTGCTGCGGCACAACGCTCTTCAGCCATGGACCGGATGCGCGAGTTCGCGGTCGCACCACCGCCGAGCACGATCGTGTCAACGCCGACATCCTTGGCCGCCCGGACCGCCTTCATGGTCAGCACATCGGCGACGGACTCCTGGAAACTCGCGGCGACATCCGGGATCGACACCGGCTGACCGTCCCGCTCGCACGCCTCGACATAGCGGGCCACCGCCGTCTTGACGCCGGAGAAGGAGAAATCGTGTCGCGCATCGCGCGCGCTGGTCATACCGCGCGGGAACGGAATCGCGGCCGGATCACCTTCGGACGCAGCCGCATCCAGCGCGGGACCGCCGGGGAAACCGAGACCGAGCAGCCGGGCCACCTTGTCGAAGGCCTCGCCCGCCGCGTCGTCCACGGTGCTGCCCAATTCGGTGATCGGCTGGGACAGCTTGTCGACGTGCAGCAGGTGCGTATGACCGCCGGAGACCAGCAGTGCGACGCACGACGGCATCGGGCCGTGCTCGATCGTGTCGACGGCGACGTGCCCGCCGAGGTGATTCACTGCGTAGAACGGCACGTCCCAGGCCGCCGCGTACGCCTTCGCCGCGGCGACACCGACGAGCAATGCACCCGCGAGCCCCGGTCCGATCGTGACGGCCAGCGCGTCCGGCTTGCGAATCCCCGCGGCAGCGAGAGCCCGGCGCATCGTGGGCCGGATCGCCTCGAGATGAGCGCGGGACGCGATCTCGGGCACCACTCCGCCGAAACGGGCGTGCTGATCAACACTCGAGGCAACCTCATCCGCGAGCAACTCGCACGTGCCGTCGTCATGCCACCGCACGATGCCGACACCGGTTTCGTCGCAGGAACTTTCGATACCCATCACGATCATGTCGCGAGGTTCCCTTCTTCGGCGTGTGCCGCGGGGTGCCCGTCGAGCGTCGCGGCGGGGCGACACATGGTGTACGCGTCGGCCCCACTGGGCTGGTAGTAGCGCTTACGCACGCCGAGCACTTCGAATCCGTACTTGCGGTACAGCTCGATCGCCGGCTCGTTGTCGGTGCGGACCTCGAGAAACACCGGGCCGCCGTGCCGGTCGGCCTCGTCGAGCATCGCCAGCAGCAGCGCGGTGCCCGTGCCGGAGCGGTGCTCCGCCGGATCAACCGCGATCGTGTGCACCTCCGACTCCGGATCGTCGGCGGTGCCGAGCAAAGCAATTCCCGCGTAGCCGAGCAGCTTTCCGTCCTCGTCGCGTGCCGCGAAATAATGAGTGTGCAGGCCGGCCAGCTCCGATTGGAACGCCGGCGCGGTCCACGGATCGTCACCGGCAAACAGTTCGTGCTCGAGTTCGACACATCGTGCGATATCGGCATCGGTGAGTGCCTCGACGCGGGCGGTCATCGCGCGGATTGTTGCAGGGTGGTCGTTCCGCTTCCGGCCGCTCGTTCCACCGCGTCAGGTCGCCGAAGGTACAACGGCACAAGCGCTTCCGGTTCAGCTCCGGTCAGCAGTGCCTCGGCGGCGGCATTCACCAGACCGATGGGCGACGGCGTCTCCACCGGCTGCACCGGCAGATCGAAATAGTCCACGTGCGACGCGGATCCGGCGATCACCTTCGCGGTGCCCACCTCGAGATCGGTTGGCTTGCACACGCCGGGACCGTCGATGCGCGCACCATTGGCGTACCGAGCCCAGTAGACCTCGCGCCGGCGGGCGTCGGTGACCACGAGCAGTTCGTCGTCCATGCCGACGTCGTAGGCGATCGCGTCGAGGCTGCACACCCCGTACACCGGCACCTCGATGGCATCGCCGAACGCCGCCGCGGTAGCCATACCGACGCGCAAGCCGGTGAACGGGCCGGGGCCACAACCGACCACGACAGCGTCGAGATCGTCGGGCTTGCGGCCGATCTCGGCGAGGCAGCCGAGGATCTGCGGGGTGAGAACCTCGGCATGCGCACGAGAGTCGACGGTCACCCGGGTCGCCAACGGCGTGGCAGCCGTCCGGCTCAGCTCCACGATCCCTGCTGTGACGGCCGGCGTGGCGGTGTCGAGGGCGAGGACAAGCATGATGCTCAACGATACCTGCTGGTCAGTCGCGGATCGGCGGCGGTCGGCCCGTGTCAGTCGCGGCCTACCCACTCCCAGTTGACCGTGCGCACATCGGAATCGTGTTCTCGCCGCAACCGCACCTCGAGATGGCGGGTGGACAGATGCTCCACCAGCCCACTTCCCCACTCCACCACGACGACCGCGTCGTGCAGGTCGGTGTCGAGATCGAGCGCATCGAGTTCGTCGAGCGCGCCCGGGCCACCGCCGAGCCGGTAGGCATCCACATGCACCATCGCGACCGAGGGCCCGTCCGCTCGGGTACCTGCGCGGTGCTCGCGGGCGATGATGAAGGTTGGCGAGCTGACCCTCCCCTGCACGCCAAGCCCTGCGGCGATACCCCTGGTCAGCGCGGTCTTGCCGGCACCGAGCGGGCCGTCGAGCACAACCAGATCACCGCCGCGCAGCTCGCTCGCGAGCATCCGGCCGAACTCCTCCGTGTCCGCCACGGTCTCGAGGCGCCGCTCAGCCAACGGACTCACCGCGGTCCGCAGCGTCGATGCTCCGCCGCACCAGGTCGTCGATGGCGTCGTTCACGATGTCGGGGAACTCGAGGTGCACCATGTGGCCCGCACCGCGCACCCGCACGAGTTCGCAGCCGGGCAACGCCGCGGCGATGGCCTTTGCGTTCTCGAACGGAATGATCAGGTCTCGGTCACCGGCGAGCACGAGCACCGGGATCTCGGCGAGTTGCGCGAGCGCAGCCGACTCGTCGTGCGCTTCGAGCGTGCCGAGGAACTTCACGATCGTCTCGACCGACGTTTCGTCGATCATGTCGTGCACGAACCGGCTCACGCTCGGGCTGACCTGGGTGCGGAATGACGCCGCGTGCAGCAGCGGCCGCAACACCGTGCGCGCGAGCGTCCGGCCGCCCTGCACGACGCGGGGCGCGGTGTGCACGCTGATCTTGAACAGATCGATCGCCGGGTGCCGCAGGTGTCGCGCTACGCCGGCGCGGGCGACGCCCTCTGCCGCGGTGGACATCAAACCAACGCCGACCACCTGCGATTCGAACAGGTCCGGACGCTGACGCGCGGCGGCGAGCACCGCCATGCCACCCATGGAGTGGCCGATCACGACGACCGGCCGACGCCCAACAGTGGTTTCGATGATGGCGGCGATATCGCGGCCGAGCTGATCAATTGTGCAGCTGGACCGGGCCGGGGTGCCGGAGCGGCCGTGGCCGCGCAGGTCGAAGAAGACCATCCGGACGTCGTTGCCCCACCGGCGACCCAATGCGGGTGCGCTGCAAATGGAACGAGGTCATCCGATTGGCGAAGCCGTGCACGAACAACACGGTGATCGGCGCGTCGCGGCGACCGTGCTCACGCACCGAGAGCGCGACGCCGTCCTCGGCGGCGACGGTCGAGGACCGGTCGTACTCGATCACGTCGAAGACCGTGCTCGCGTGCTCGTCGAGACGCCGGCGCTGGGCGGGCCGGGTCACCGCATGGCGACCCGCGGCGGCGACGAGGGTTCGTAGCCCACGTTGACGTTTGCGCGACGTCCGCCGCGCCTTCACGCGAGATCCGGTCCGTGGCTGTAGGTGCGAGCGGTGCGGCCGCGGACGCCGGTGACCACCTCGTAGTGGATTGTGCCGAGCGTGTCCGCCCAGTCCTGCGCAATCGGCTCGCCCGCGTCGCCCGGGCCGAAGAAGATCGCGTGATCGCCCTCGCGAACGGTCGGCGGCAGCGGACCGAGATCGACGACGACCTGATCCATGCAAACCCGGCCGATCGACGGCCGCCGCACGCCACCGAGAAGCACGTCGAAGCGGCCCCCGAGCGCGCGAGAGATGCCGTCGGCGTACCCGAGCGGCAGCAGCGCGATGTAGGTGTCTCGCTTGGCCACCCATTCGTGCCCGTAGGACACGCCCTCGCCGGCGGCGACTTCCTTCACGAGTGCGACCCGGCCGCGCAGCGTCATCGCGGGGCGCAGGCCCATCGAGCCGCGCTCCGGAATGGGCGAGAGTCCGTAGATCGCGATACCCGGCCGGACCATGTCGAAGGCCAGATCCGGCCGCGTCAGGGCCGCTGCCGAATTCGACAGATGCACCAGCTCGGGGGTCAGCCCCGCCTGCTTTGCCACCTCTATAGCGGCGACGAACCGGTCGCGCTGCACGTCGATGATCGGGTGCTCGGGCTGATCGGCATGCGCGAGGTGGGAGAAGATCGCGCGCAACCGCACGACGCCCTCCGCCTCGAGCTTCACCAGCTCGTTGATCAGCAGCGGGTATTCGTGCGCCGAGGCGCCGTTGCGGTTGAGCCCGGTGTCCACCTTCACCGTCACCGTGGCGGTCTCACCGATCGAGCGCGCCGCATCCGCGACCGCGCACAGGTGGGCTGCCGAGGACACGCCGATCTCGATATCGGACCGGATGGCGGCGGCGTAATCGGCGTCCGAGGTGTTCAGCCAGGTGAGGATCGGTGCCTCGATACCTGCCTCACGCAGCTCGACAGCCTCGGAGATCGTGGTGACGCCGAGTTCGCGGGCACCGGCAGCGAGCGCGGTGCGGGCGACCGCGACGGCACCGTGGTTGTAGGCGTCGGCCTTCACCACCGCCATGACCGCGGCGGTTCCGGCGTGCTCGCACAGCAACCGGACATTGTGGGCGACGGCGTCGAGATCGATTACAGCCTCGGCCTGCGGCGCGGCGGTGTGCTCCGCCTCCGGCTCCGAGGTGAGTTCGATCGGATCAGTCATCACAGCAGTGAATCCTGCCACCGACGGGTGTCAACAACCGCCCCGGAGTGGCGTCATTCGCCGGTCGCCTGGGCTCGCAGCACCGCGATTGCCGCCCTGACCTGCGCGAGCAGGACATCGGCGGAAATCGGCGCGGGGGCGGACCCGACAACCAAACCGGCGCTTCCCGCGGCTGTCGAGGCAGCCAGATTCGCGGCGAGCGCGTGCGCGCGTGTTCCGGCGGCCGCGGCAAGCGCTGGTTCCAGCCCGGTCGAGAGCAGTGCGCCGATGATTCCGGACAGCACGTCACCCGCGCCCGCGGTGGCCGCCCACGACCCGCCCGCCTCGTTGACCAGCACCGGGCCGTCCGGTGCCGCGATCAGCGTGGCGCGTCCCTTGAGCAGTGCGGTCACGCCCCAGCGGCTCGCGAACTCGCGCACCGCTCCAACCCGGTCCGGACCCGGCGCTGTGCCGGTAAGCCGCTCGAACTCGCCCGCGTGCGGGGTGAGCACGGTGGGCGCGCTGCGGCCGCGCACCAGGTCGGGGTGTTGCGCGAGCATCGTCAGCCCGTCCGCATCGATGAGTACCGGGACGTCGCTCGCGAGCACGCGCCGCAGCGTGTCCAGCGCGGCATCGTCGGTTCCCGATCCCGGACCGAACACCCACGCCTGCACCCGGCCGGTCTCGGCGACAGCGGGCGCGGCGACCACCTCCGGGCTGCGCGCCAGCACCTGATCCGCGCCGGACCCCGCGTAGCGCACCATTCCCGAGGTGGCAGCCACCGCCGCCGAGGTGCACAGCACACCAGCGCCCGGATATCTGGCGCTGCCCGCACACACCCCCACCACGCCCTGGCTGTACTTGTCGGCGCGCGCGTCCGGCACCGGCCACAACGCGCCGACCTCGCCCGGTTCCAGCGCCCGCAGGCCCGCAGGCGGCGGCGCCAGCCCGATCGGCACGAACTCGATCCGGCCGCAATGCTCCGCGGCCAACGCATGCACCGGCTTGAGCGCACCGAAACTCACCGTCACGTCGGCGCGCACGGCAGGCCCGGACACGTCACCCGTATCCGGGTCGACCCCGCTCGGCAGGTCCGCGGCCACGATCGGCGCCTCGATATCGGCGACCACCCGGGCTGCATCCGGGCGCAGCGGTCCCCTGCCGGAGATGCCGACAATGCCGTCGACCACCAGGTCCGCGTCGGCGAGCGCGCCCCGATGCTCATCGCCGAACAGATCTGTCATCACCCGACCGCCCGAGGCACGCAGTGCGGCAAGGCCTTTCGCGTGCGCCTTCTCCGGAGCCAACAGGAGCGCGGTGACCGCCGCGCCTCGCCGCCGCAGCATCGACCCCGCCCACAGCGCGTCCCCACCGTTGTCTCCCGATCCCACGAGCAGGCATACCCGCCGGCCCACGACGCCGCCCGTCCGCGCGCGCAACTCGGCTGCGCAGACAACAGCAAGTCCGTACGCGGCCCGCTGCATCGGCACGCCCTCGGCGACCTGTTCGAACAGCACCGCTTCGGCGGCCCGCACCTCGTCCGCGGTGTGGAACTCGCGCATCCGTCCTCCTCGTGGGCAGCCAAGCTGTGCTCGTGGATTGCCGCGAGACTACGCTCGGCGGAATGCACAAACGCTTCCGTCTCATCATCGCCGGAATCGCTCTGGTCACTGCGTTTTCGGCGTGCAGCAGCGAAGATTCGGGCGATACGGCGTCCACCACCACGCCGGCCACCGCAGTCGATGGCTCGGCCGTGCCCACCACCGCCGCCGACGCCGAGGCCGCGGCCGTTGTCGAGGTGATGGACATGTCCTTCAAGCCGGCCACCGTCACCATCGAGGCCGGCGAGGCCGTCACGTGGGAGTTCGACGACGGCGGCATCCCGCATGCCGTTCAGGGGCTCAACGACAACGGCATGGAGCTGAGCAGCCCCATCCTCAAGTCGGGCCCCTACACCCACACGTTCACCGCACCGGGCACCTACGAATACATCTGCCCGTTGCACCCCCAGATGAAGGCGACCGTCATCGTCAAATGACCAGCCACTGAACGCCGAAGCGCCGCACACTTCCTGTTGCGCCGCATAGGTTTCCGCTTGCGGAGACCTATGCGAGGAATCAGCAGGTGTGCGGCGCTTATGCTTTCGGCCTACTCGACGGTGACGGACTTCGCCAGGTTGCGCGGCTTGTCCACGTCGTACCCGCGCGCCTGCGCCACCTCGGCGGCGAAGATCTGCAGCGGGATCGTCGAGACCAGCGGCTGAAGCAGGGTCGGTGCCGACGGGATCTCGATGAGATCGTCGGCGAACGGACGCACCGTGTCGTCGCCCTCCTCCGCGATCACGATC
>NZ_LRRB01000260.1 GCF_001646865.1 Aldersonia kunmingensis
GGCCACCTGATGAACCAGCAACTCGACGAACGCGGCGGACTGTTGCTGCGCAAGAAGATCGAGGGGCTCGGCGTCGGCGTGCACACGGCCAAGCGCACCACCTCGGTCCTGCGTGACGAGGACGGGCACGTCGCCGGCGTCGGTTTTACCGATGGCACCTCGCTGGCCGCCGACATGGTCGTGGTGACCGCCGGTATCCGGCCCAACGTGGAGTTCGGCCGTCGCGGCGGGCTCGTCGTCGAGCGCGGCATCGTCGTGGACGATCAGATGCGCTGCGAGGACGAGTCGTCGATCTACGCGGTTGGCGAATGCTGTCAGCACCGCGGCGAGGTGTACGGCCTCGTCGCCCCGCTGTGGGAGCAGGCGAGCGTGCTCGCCGACCACCTGACGGGCGCCAATCCCAATGCGGCCTACCACGGTTCACGGCTCACCACGAAGCTCAAGGTCGCCGGCGTCGACGTCGCGGCGATGGGCGTGCAGGGCCCGGAGCGTGACGACGACGAATTCGTCCAGTTTTACGAGCCGAGCACCGGTACGTACAAGAGCGTCGTCGTGCGCGACAACAAGCTGATCGGTGCGACGCTGCTCGGCGATGTCAGCAAGGTCGGCTTCCTCACGCAGGCCTTCGACGAGAAGGTGCCGCTGCCCGAGGAGCGCATCGCGATGCTGTTCGATCTCGGCACACCCAGCGCGGCAACGGGTGCGGCCGAACTGTCCGACGATGCGCAGGTGTGCAACTGCAACGGCGTCACCAAGGGCGACATCGTCGGCTGCGTCAACAGCGGGATCTGCACCGTCTCCGAGGTCGTGGCGAAGACGCGCGCGGGTAAGGGCTGCGGTTCGTGCAAGGGCCTTGTCGCCGACATCGTCGCGTGCGCGGCGGGCGGCGCGCTCGCGGTCGACCCCGCCGCCGACTGGTACGTGCCGTGCATCCCGATGACGAAGCCGGAACTCATTGCCGCGGTGCGGGAACGCGGAATCAAGTCGGTGTCCGAGGTTTTCGCGGAGCTGTCCACCGAGGGTGAGGTCGCCACCGCGAAGATGCCGCTCGCTTCGCTGCTGCGGGTGGTGTGGGGAGCCGACTGGGTGCCCGAGTCCGGCGCGCTGTTCATCAACGACCGGGTGCACGCCAACATTCAGCGTGACGGCACCTTCTCCGTCGTGCCACAGATGAAGGGCGGTGTCACGACGCCGGATCAGTTGCGCCGCATCGCCGATGTCGCGGACAAGTACGCGATCCCGATGGTCAAGGTCACCGGAGGCCAACGCATCGACCTGCTCGGCGCGAAGAAAGAGGACCTCCCGAAGATCTGGGGCGATCTGGACATGCCGTCGGGTTACGCCTACGGAAAAAGCATCCGCACCGTGAAAACCTGTGTGGGAACCGAGTACTGCCGCTTCGGGCTCGGCGACTCCACGAATCTCGGCATCGCCATCGAAGAACGTTTCCAGGGCCTCGAGGCCCCGGCGAAGCTCAAGCTCGCCGTCACCGGCTGTCCACGTAACTGCGCCGAGGCGCTGTGCAAGGACTTCGGTGTCGTCGCGATCGGTGACGACAAGTGGGAGATCTACATCGGCGGCGCGGCCGGGGCGCATATCCGCAAGGGGGATCTGCTCGTCACCGCGAACGGCGCGGAAGAGGTCCTGCTGTACGCGGCTCGGTTCATCCAGTACTACCGGGAGAACGGCAAGTGGCTCGAGCGCACGTACACGTTCGTGCCGCGCGTGAGCATCGAGGAATTGCGCCGACTGCTCGTAGACGACGCCGACGGCATCTGCGCCGGCCTCGAGGAGCGGATGAACGTCTCCGTCGCGGGTTACCGCGATCCCTGGCTCGAACGCAGCAAACCGCGATCACCGGCGCAGTTCAAGCCCGCGCTGCCGTTGCTCCCGCTGCCACAGGTGCCGGTCCGATGAGCACATCAACCGGAACCTGGACCACGGTCGGCGCCCTCGCCGACCTCACCCCCGGCGAGGGCCGGACCTACGTCGTCGACGGTCGGCAGGTCGCGGTGTTTCTGCTGACCGACGGCACGCTCCGAGCGACAGACGCGATCTGCCCGCATAAGGGCGGACCACTCACCGATGGTCAGATCGATGGAACCGTGGTGATCTGCCCGCTGCACCAGTACGCGTTCTCCCTCGACACCGGGACCTGCGCGGACGGCATCGGCACTGTCCGCGTGTACGAGGCCCGCATCGCAGGAGAAGAGATACAGGTCGGCCTCCCGGGCGAGCGGTAGAACCTTCCTTTCGATATTGGAGAGCGCTATTCTCGCCCTTAAGCGAAGACGACACGGCTGAAGGGGCGGTGCGAAGTGGCGCTGCGGTTCATCTATCACTATCCGGAGACCGCGGGCGCCGACGGCGACCTGCTCGACGCCGGTGACCTGCGCGAAGTGGCGATCGCGGCGGAGCGCAGCGGTTTCGACGCGATCTCGTTGAGCGAGCACCCGGTGCCGGGTGCTCGCTGGCTCGGCGCCGGTGGCCACCAGACGATCGATCCTCTGGTCGCGCTCGGCTTCGTGGCCGGCGCGACCACGCGGTTGCGGCTGCTCACCTACTTGGCCGTCGCGCCCTACCGCAACCCGTTCCTGCTCGCGAAGGCTGCGGCAACGCTCGACAAACTATCCGGCGGTCGCGTGATTCTCGGCCTCGGCGCCGGGTACTTGAAGACCGAGTTCTATGCGCTCGGTGTCGATTTCGACGAGCGCAATGCGCTCTTCGACGAGGCGCTCGACGTGCTGCCGATGCACTGGAGTGGCGAGCCGTTCAGCTATGAGGGTCGCCATTTCAACGCTCGCGACGTTGTCGCTCGGCCGAGGCCTGTGCAGAACCCGATTCCGATCTGGATCGGCGGCAACTCGAAGCTGAGCCAGCGCCGGGCCGCCGAGCGAGCCCAGGGCTGGATGCCGATGACCGGTGGCGCGGAACTCAGCACGACCGCCCGCACCCCCTCACTCGGCGGCGTGAGCGAACTCGCCGCCTCGATCGCCGAACTCCGGGACAAGGCAGCGGCCAACGGGCGCACCGATCACATCGACGTCACGTACTCCTACCACGGCGACGGGATCGAACGCCCGGCCGTCGAGCCCGATCGCCACCGCGAGGCGTTGGCCACGATCGAGCAGGCCGGCGTCGACTGGGTGGTGGTGTCCTCTCGCACCGACACACCCGAGGCCACACTCGAATTCGTCGAATCATTCGGCGCCACCTACCTGTCGTGAGCGGCTGGTTCGAGCAGCGCAGCGGCCTGGCCGGGACCGTCGCGGTCATCACCGGCGGCGCGGGCGGACTGGGCGCGGCCATCGCGCTGGATCTCGCCGCGAATGGCGTGCACCCCGCGGTCATCGATATCGACCCGGCAGCAGGTGGGCAATTGAGCAGTGCCCTGGATGAGCGCGGTCACGACGGAATCGTGCACCACGGCGATGCCCGTGACCCCGAGGCGCTCGCTGCCCTTTTCGAGGTGGTCGACGAGCGTTGGGGCCGGGTCGACACCCTGGTGAATGTCGTCGGCGGAACCTTCCGCGCGCCGTTCCTCGAGACCAAGCCGAAGGGCTGGGACGCACTGCTGCGCACCAACTTCCACCATGTCCTGCACGCCTGCTCGCTGGCTGCACCGCGCATGCAGGCCGGTGGGCGGGGCGGCAGCATCGTCAACATCACGACCATCGAGGCGCATCGCGCTGCGCCCGGGTTCGCCGTCTACGCCGCGGCGAAGGCCGCGGTGGAGCAGTTCGCCCGCACCCTTGCCGTGGAACTCGCACCGGACCGCATCCGGGTCAACAACATCGCGCCCGACTACGTGCCCACCCCGAACCTGAAGCGGCTGTCGAACGGCTCCGACCCGATGTCCGATCCGGTCGGTGGGTCTGTCGCGATTCCGATGGGCAGGGTTGGGCGGGTCGAGGACGTATCCGGGTGCGTGGTGTTTCTCGCGTCCGCGCTGTCGGAGTACATGACGGGGACGACGCTGCACCCCGACGGCGGCACCTTCGCCTCGTCGGGGTGGTTCAACTGGCCCAGCGAGGGCTGGGCCAATCACGTCCCGCTGCAGCATCTACAAAGCTGACACTGCGCTACTCGACGCTGAGGCCTATTCAACGAAGCCGAGGTGGCGCAGCAGATCCGCCTGGGCAAACTGGCCGTAGTACTCGAGCATGTGCGCAATCCGGCCGTCCCGGAACGTGACCCGGATGGCGAGCCGGTTGCGATACTCGTACCCGTCGGCGAGCCGCCCGATCATCGTCTCCTCCACGATCGCGACGTTGGGGTCATCGGTCTGGTGAAACGTCACATCCGTCACGCCGAGCTCGACAACGGCCGCGACCAGCCCACTGAAGACGGCGTGCAGTGCTTCCCGTCCGGTCACCACGGCAGGCAGGCCCGGCACGGGCAGGGCCGCTTCGTAACTCGCGTCCGGGCACCACGTCTCCACGAACTCGTCGACCCGGCGGGAGTAGAGCAGGCTCGACGATTCGGCCCAGATCTCCTCGTTGCGTGCGCGGGCGGCGGCGATGTCGACGGTCTCGATGGTGGTCATGGCGTTCTCCTCAGGTTGTGGGCGATATTCGATCCGCCATCAGCGTCGGCCGTGCCGCTTGGACCCAGCTCGAGAAAACCTTGGACGCTCCCCGATGCCATACGATCTGCGCCATGCGGTTCGCCGTTCTCGGACCGGTGCAGGTCACCGGGCCACAGGGCGCCGTCGAACTCGGCGGCGGGAAGCAGCGCACGCTATTCGCGCTGCTCGTCGCCGCGCGCGGGCAGGTGGTCTCGACGACACGGATCGTCGACGAGGTTTGGGGCGAAGACCCGCCCGCGAAGGTCTCGGTGTCGGTTCAGTCGTATGTGGCGAATCTGCGCCGCGCGCTCGAACCGCTTCACCCGGCGATGCCCGGGCCGATCCGCACGAGCCGGCCCGGCTACCTGCTCGAGGTGGACCCGTCTGTGGTGGACGAACACGAGTTCACCCGACTCTCGAACGAGGCCCGGGCGTGCCTGTCGCAGAACCCGCAACGCGCGCGCGATCTGCTGCTCCAGGCCGAATCCTTATGGCGCGGCGATGCCTACGCCGATGTACTCGGTGCGCCCTCGCTCGCCGCCGAATCCACCCGATTGACCGAGCTCCGCGCCCTGGCGCGGGAGGACCGCTGGCGGGCCAACCTCGCGATCGGTTCTCCGGCGCAGGTCGTCGCCGAGATCGAACCGTTCATCGCCGCGCACCCGCTCCGAGAGGGCGTGTGGGCACTGCTCGCGCTCGCGCTGTATCGCTCCGGGCGGCAGGCGGATGCGCTCGCCGCGCTTGGCCGCGCTCGCACAGTGCTGAGCAACGAACTGGGGATCGACCCCGGACCGGAACTGCGCCGGCTCGAGACCCAGATCCTGCGCCACGAAGTCGAACTCGCGGAACCCGCCGGTTCACCGCCACCGACCGCTCTCTCCCCAACTCTGATCCCTATCGGCCGGGAAGCTCCACTGGCGCAATTGAACTCAGCGCTCGATGCGGCACGGGCCGGGCGAGGTTCCGCGGTCCTTCTCACCGGCGAGCCCGGCATCGGCAAGACAACGCTCGCCTCCGCGTTGGCGGAAACCGCCGCCGCGCACGGCATGCGGACCGGTTGGGGCGCGGTCGACGACTCCGGATCCGCCCCGAGCCTGTGGCCGCTGACCCTCGCGGTCGGCGAGCTGGTCGCCGGGCTCGATGACCGGATCCGCACCCGCGGCGCAGAATCCGCCGCGCTGGTCCCGCTGCTCCCCCAGCTCGCCGAGACGCTCGTCGGCGATCGGGTGGCCGTGCCGGATGCCGACACCGAGCGGTTCCGCCTGGTCCGCGCCCTCGCCACGGTCCTCACTGATGTGGTCGGACCGGCACTGCTCGTGGTCGACGACGTGCAGTGGGCCGATGAACCGACATTGCTGGTGCTGCGCGCGCTCTCACCGCTCCTGTCGCGCCTGCCGGTCCTCGTCGTGGTCATATCGCGCGCGCCGATCGACGACTCGAATTCCTCCCTCGCCGCGCTGCTCGCCGACCTGACACGATCACGCACGCCACGGATCGCGCTATCCGGTCTGCCGCGCGAGGACGTGGCCGCGTTCGTCACCGCCCGCGGCAACATCGCGCACGAGCACGTCGTGGACGCCCTCCACGCCCGCACCGAGGGCAATCCGTTCTACCTCGGCGAGCTCGTCACCGCGCTGAGCACGGACGACGGACTGAGCGACCCGGCGGCGGTCGAATCCCTCGACGTGCCCGACGGTGTCCGCGACGTCGTTCGTGCCCGGCTGCGCGGACTGACCACCGACGCCGCGCACTATCTGGAGGCCGCAGCGATCGCCGGACAACAGTTCGATCCGCGCGTCGTGGCCGTGGCGAGCGGGCTTGCGGCAGACACCGGCGCCGACGTTGAAGCCACAACGCGCGCAAACGGATTCACCACCGATGCCGATTCCGGCCGACACCGGTTCCGGCACGCGATTGTCCGCCAAGCGGTCGAGGCCCGGATTCCACGCGCCCGCCGAGCGGATCTGCACGCGCGTCTCGCGACCGCAATGGCCGATGCCACCAACGAGTCCTCGGACGCGGCAATCGCCGCGCACTACGCCGCCGCAGGGCCCGAATTCGCCGGTCGTGCACGCCAGTTCGCGATCACGGCAGGCCTCGCGGCCGAGCGGCGCGGTGTATTCGACCAGGCCCGGCAGCTCTACGAGATCGCGCTCGCCGCAGGCGACACCGCGGCGCCGCCGCCGACCCCCACGGAACGGTACGAGCTACTCGTCTCGCTCGCCCGCGCCAACAAGAACTCCGGATACGATCGGCAGGCCTGGACCTACGCCCACAGCGCGGCGATGCTCGCGCTCGACGCGGGCGAGGTCGTGAATGCCGCCCGCGCCGCGGTCGAGGTCGGCTCGAACGCCGTCTGGAGCTGGCGCGAGTACCGAGAAGTCGATTTCGCTGCAATCGCGCTGTTCGACCGGCTCATCGAGACACTGCCGGACAACGAATCCGAGTTGGCAGCCGCCGCACGCGCATCGCTCGCGAGCGAGTTGTACTACTGGCCAGAAGAATACGAGCGTGCGGTGGCACTGTCCGACCGTGCGCTCGAGCTTGCTCGAGCGCACGGCACATCGGCGTTGTCGCGCACCCTGGAGCTCCGCCACGTCGCGACCGAACGCCCAGCGAGCCTGGCCGATCGGATGCGGACCTCCACCGAACTCGTCGCGCTTGCCGAATCTCGCTACGACGACATTGCCTTGTGCCGCGCCCTCGTCTTCCGCGGTCGCGATCGCGTCGAGAGCGGTGACTTCACGTCGGGGAACGGCGATTACGAACGGGCAGAACGGGTCGCGCGACGGCTCGCCTTCGCCCCGGTGTTGGTAGTGCTCGCATGGTGGGAGGCCGCGCTGGACCTGGCGGCCGGGCGCTTCGGGGAAGGTGCGGCCGCCGCCGAACGCGCCGAGGCCTTGCACGGTCGAACCACTCTGCCGGGAACAGCGGAGATTCCGTTGTTGCTCGCCGCAACCCACCATCTCGCCCGCGGAACGCTCGCCGATGCGACCGCCGAGTTCGCGATGCTGGCAGAGCAGACCGGGTTGGCATTGCTCGCCGATCTCCGCGACCTGGGGCGCCTGACCGGGGCACGTGACACCCCGGCCGTCGTGCTCGGCGCGGGCCTCGTCGAGCCACCGCCGGACTATATGTGGTTGGCGCACCAGACCATTCGCGCCCGCATCCTCGCGATCGCCGGCCCCGACGATGCTGCGGCGCGTCTCGAACGGAACCTGCTGCCCTACCGCGGCCGGATCGCCATCGGGGGCACGGGAATCTGCATCATCGGCACCGTCGATCACGGCCTCGGGCTACTGGCACGACGGCGCGGCGACCTCGATGCGGCGATCGACGCATTCGGGGCAGCGCTGGACCTGGAGACCGCGAGCGGAATGCACGCGTTCGCCGCGGCCACCGCAACGGAATGCGCCCGCACACTTACCCAGCGTGCAGGTGCCGGAGACCCTGTGCGGGCCGAGGAACTCGACGCCTGGGCGGCCACCGTGGCCGGTCAGACCGGCCAACGACTGCCCTGAATCGGCGTCAGATCAGGCGGATGCCGAGCAGCGCGTCGACCGCGTCCACGATCTGTCCCGGCGCGGCCGGGTCGGAACCGCCGTATTCGAGCGCACGGTAGGTCCAGTCGTCGATCGCGTCGATCGCCTTCGGGGTGTCCAGATCGTCGGCCAGATGCTGCCGCAGGCGCGCGATCGCGTCCGCCGGCGCCGGTCCGGTCTCCACCGCCGCCGCCGCGCGCCAACGCTGCAGCCGCTCTTGCGCCGTTTTGAGCACCTCATCCGTCCACGCCCGGTCGGTGCGGTAGTGCCCGGCGAGGAGCCCGAGCCGAATCGCGGCCGGATCCACAAGCTGTGCACGAAGTTTCGAGACGAATACCAGGTTGCCGCGACTCTTCGACATCTTCTCGCCGTCGAGACCGATCATCCCGGTGTGCACGTAGTGCCGTGCGAAGCGTCGCCCGGCCACGACTGCCTCGGCGTGCGCTGCCGAGTACTCGTGGTGCGGGTAGATGAGATCGCTGCCGCCACCCTGCACGTCGAAGCCGGTGCCGATGCGGTTCAACGCGATGGCCGCACACTCGATATGCCAACCGGGACGGCCCGGGCCGAATGGCGACGGCCAGGACGGCTCCCCCGGGCGCGCGGCGCGCCAGATCAGCGCATCGATCGGATCGCGCTTGCCGGGGCGATCCGGATCGCCGCCGCGTTCGGCGAACAGCCGTTCCATGGTGGCGCGGTCGTAGCCCGACTCGTAGCCGAACTGCTCGGTGGCGTCGGCGCGGAAGTACACGTCGGGGAACTCTGGATCGTCCACGACGTATGCGGCGCGGGCGGCGATGAGCTTCTCGACGAACTCCACGACCTCGTTCACGGACTCGACCGCGCCGATGTAGTCGCGTGGCGGCAGGACGCGCAGCGCCTCCATGTCCTCGCGGAAGAGCGCCGTCTCGCGCATGCCGAGCACCATCCAGTCCTCGCCGTCGCGTTCGGCCCGCTCGAACAGCGGATCGTCCACGTCGGTCACGTTCTGCACGTAGTGGACCTCGTGGCCGGCGTCGCGCAGCACCCGGTTGACGAGGTCGAAGGCGAGGTAGGTCGCGGCGTGCCCAAGGTGGGTGGCGTCATAGGGCGTGATGCCACAGACGTACATCGTCGCGATCGGCCCGGGAGTGACCGGGCGAACCTGGCGGTCGGCCGTGTCGTAGAGGCGCAACGGCGGACCCGATCCGGGCACAACGGGCACAGGTGTCTCGGACCAGGACTGCATGGCAACGAGCCTAGCGAAACGCGGCGGTGACGTTTTCCCGGGTCAGAACGCCGGCCAGGGAATCGGCCTATGCGTCCGCGGGCGTGGCATCACCGGTCGCTGCACCAGATCGATGACCCGATCAGCGAAAGCTTCGATCTCGTCGTCGGTGATATGCGGCGCGAGCCGGTCCCCGAGCGGGCCCGCAATAATTTTGCTCACGGCGAGTACATCTGCCATCAGACCGTCGTCGATCGGACTGTCGGCCCAGCCCCACAGGACCGTGCGCAGTTTGTGCGCCG
>NZ_LRRB01000135.1 GCF_001646865.1 Aldersonia kunmingensis
CGATGCGGCCCGGTTGGTAGGTCAAACCGGCGCCGAGATACTTGTTGTCGCCGTTGGGGAACAAGCTGGCGGTGCTCTTCGGAGAGACGAACACCGCCTCGGGCGTTCCGGGCGTGAACGCTCTGGATGCCGCGCGGGCGATCGCCTGGTTGATGGCCTCCTTGACGATTGCGCCCACCGGACCGGAAGCCGCGTTGGACGGGTCGAAGGTGTGCGCGCACGTCGGCATCGGAATGGTGTTGCCGCCGTACACGAGCTTCACATCCGGCAGCGGCACTCCCCCGGCCGCCGACGCCGCGTCGTTGGGCACGTAAACGCGCAGGATCAGGAATCCGACGGGTCCGGCCTGGGCGGCGTCGCCGGTGGGCAGCGCCGACATCTCGTTGCGGGAATGGTCCGCCGGACCGTTGACCACCGTCGCGTGCCACATTCCGCCCACGCCGGTCTGGGTCGTGGCGAACGGGTTGACGCTGCCCGGGTCCGGCGCGATCTGCGCGTCGCGCAGGGTGTCGACCGTGTCGAGTCGGGTGCCGTAGGTATTGAGCGAGAAGTAGCGCGCCTTCGGGTAGGTGCCGGACAACTCGATCCGGTCGCCGGGGCGCAGCGCATACGGCAGCACCCAGTACGTGGCGTTCGTGTCCGGGAACGCGACATTCAGTGCCTGTCCATTGGACATGAACCGCCATGCGCACAGCGGTGAGTCCGGCGGGGCAGGCTGGGCGGTCGCGGTGCTCGATGCGGCGGCGCCGATTCCGATCGCGCTTGCCACAGTGACGACGGCGAGGGCGCATCGTCCAATTGCCCGCGCAAGAGACACCATCGTCCTCCGATCACCCCTGATTTTGCCGTGACCGTATCACCGGACAGGCCCGCTGCGGTCCGAAGCGCAGCAGCTGGAGCACAGTTGCGTTAGGCCGATTGCGCTCGATCGCCGGGCAGCGCAACACCGAACCGCTCGCGCAGCGTGGTCTCCTCGTACTCGTGCCGGAACAACCCCCGCCGACGCAGAATCGGCACGACCTCATCGACGAAAGTTGCCAAACCGGACGGCAACGCGTCGGGCATCAGGTTGAAGCCATCGGCCGCGCCGGCACGGAACCATTCCTCGATGGTGTCCGCCACCTGTTCCGGCGTGCCAATGACGACGCGGTGCCCACTGCCTCCGCTCAGTTCGCGCAGCAACTGCCGAACCGACGGTCGCCGTTCGCGGGCAAGCGCCACAACGGATTCCCGGAAGCCGATCGAGCCGCCGTAGTTGGCTTGATCGGCAGGCGCGTCGAGCAGCGTCTCGGGAACCGGCGCATCGAGGTCCAGCGCCGAGACGGGCACATCGAGCGTGATCGCGAGTCGCTCGATCCCGAATCCCTCGGAGACATGCGCGCGCAATCGGTCGTACCGTTCGATCGCCTCGCGTTCGGTCGCGCCGATGACGGTGATCAGACCGGGAAGGATCTTGACCTCGCCCGGGTCACGGCCCGCCGTGCGTGCGACATCCTTCACGTGCCGGTAGTGCCGAATTCCGGCATCGAGAGTCAACTCCGCCGAGAACACTCCGTGCGCGCTGCGGCCGGCCAGTTCCCGGCCGGCCGGGGACCCGCCCGCTTGAATCAGCGCGGGTTGCCCCTGGGCCGAAGCGGGCACGCGCAGTGCGCCCTCGACGCGGAAGAACTCGCCGTGGTGTGCGACGGGGACTCCGGTGCGCGTGCTCTCCCACAGCGAGGTGACCAGCGCAACGAACTCCTCCGCGCGCCGGTACCGCTCATCCCTGTCGGGCATGGTCTCGAAGCCGAAGTTCGTCGACGCCGTCGGTGAGTACGTCGTCACGACATTCCAGGCGACCCGACCGCCGCTGAGCAGGTCGAGGGTGGCGAATCGCTCGGCCAGATCGTACGGATCGTTGAACGTGGTGGATGCCGTCCCGATCAGCCCGAGCGACTCGGTGGCGGCGGCGACCGCACCGAGGATCACCGACGGCTCGAGCGCCCTGGTCGGCTTGACCCGCGGGTTCTCCCAGAAGCCCGGGCCATCCGCGAGGAAGAACGCGTCCAGTGTTCCCCGTTCGGCGATCCGTGCGATGTCGACGAAATGATCGAGATCGACGAACGACCGTGCGTGCACGTCGTCAAGGGTCCACGCGCCCGGCGCCACACCGACGTCGAGCACATTGACGTTCAGAATTGCGTGATCACGACGGCTCATCCCACTGATCTCCTCTCAACCTCTGCTCAGAAGAACCCGGTGTCGGGCAGTTGGCTGCCGTTCACGACGAGATCCCCGACAACGCGCGCTTTATCAGCGGCGGGGTTGTATTCGACCGTCGTCACGACGCAGCCCCTTTCGCTCCATCAATGGGGAACATGGATCTGGTTCCCACCGTCACGGACTCGGTCCAGGCGAGGCCGAGCCGGTCGCGCAATGTCGGTGTCGCGTCATCGAAGTACGAGCTTCGCGCGAGTTCGCCGAGCACGAACCGGTACGAATCCACCGTCATCCCGTGCACGATGACGCCATCGGCGGCGGAGTCCGAGTCGATCGCCGCACCGGGTCGCCAGTGGCGATCGACTAGCAGCACCTGATCGCGTGCCGCGTCGGGGTCGAAACTTGACCGATGTCCTTGGGCTACAGCTTCATTCGGGACGATGACGACATCCGCCGTGCGCCGGGCGGCTGCCGTCTCGGCAGCGTCGAGGGGACGCCAAAACACCGGCAGCTGCGCCTGCGGCGGCTCGGGCACGTTCAGCGGACCGGACACGGAGTATGCCCCGACATGGTCGATATAGGTGATCCGCTCGGATTCGGCGAAAACGCCGCGATCCGCTTCGCTCACGATGCTTGCCGCCGGCCAACTCCCCCATAATTCGCGCGCGATGGCCACGGCGTCCACGGTCGACACGAGCGGACCCGCCGTCGTCCATGCCTGCTCGTAACGGGGCGTGGAGTAATCGAATGGACCAACGAGCCAACCCACCCGGCCGTGCGCGCCGTGGTCCAGCGATGCCAACCGCCGGGCGATATTGAACGGATGCTCGCGACGCGGTGCTGCGGCGACCACGAGCCCGACCCGTTCGGTATGGCGCGCAATAACCGTGGCCACGACGGTCGGGTCGATCGTCACCGAATTCGATCGCGATCTGATCAACCGCTCGCCACCGACAATGAGGAAATCGACCCCCGACGACTCGACCACGGCGCCGAAATCGACTCGCAGGCCCGCGGCATCGGGAGCGACCAGGGCTGCCGACAAGGCAGCGTCGACGGCCACGCCGACGACGGAACGGCGACTCACGATGGCCTCCTCGACTTCTGGTCGTTTGTGTACGAACACCAGCAAGCCCATCACCGTCGGTGCGCGGCAACAAGAATTAACGTCGCCGCGAGTGCATATAAGGATCAGCTCGAGCCGAACCGGCGCATCGGTGCAGTCCATGGCCTAGCTTTCGCAGCAGAGCGGGAGGGAACCCGATGGACTCGAAACGGCTGCGCCCACGCTGGGTACGCTCGCCGATCAGCGGAGCCCGAGCGCTTTTCGGTGCCTTGCTGCGTGATTCGTGGATATTCGCGGAGTCGGAGACCGGACTGCGCACCGCGCTCGACCAGTCCCGCTGAATCCGGGGCGACGACTACTGCCGCATGCTCCGGACCAGCCGGGCCGCCGCCAACGCTGAGCGATCGAGTTGAGCGAACGCATTTGCCACACCGATCCGGCTCGTCACCTTCGGATGCAATAGCGCGGTCGGCGACTCGACCAACCCGATGACCCCGAACAGTTTTTCGGCCACGATCCCGTCGCGCGCGGCAGCGGCGAGCATGGGATCCAGCGCCAGCGCCGCGACCCGGTCCGGCACCGAATCCGCCGTAACGTGCGGCATTGCGTTGTCGGCGACAACGGTGAGCCGCCAGGCATTGTCGATCTCGGAGGTCACCCGGCGGTAGAAGCGGCGGGCAAGGTGGCGGTCGCCCCTGGCGAGGCAGCGCCGCAGCACGTCCATCTGAATGGCCGCGACCGTCATGCCCTGCCCGTAGACGGGGCTGAAACTGCACAGCGTGTCACCTGTGACAAGCAGGCCACCGGGAAAGTCCGTCATCCGCTCGTAGCGGCGCCGCTTGTTTGCCTTGTACCTGAATGTCGATACCGGACTGAGGATCTCGGCATTCTTGATCGCGTCGAACACATCCCGTGGCGCGAACGTCCCGACGAACTCGGCGAATTGTTCGGCGTCTCGGGGTGGCCGCTCGCCGCCGAACCCAATGAGCGTCAGGATGTGCCGGTTGCCGTCGACGGCAAACAGCGCCAACGCGCGCGGCGGCATGTCACGTACACCGATCGTGATCATTTTGTCTCCGGCGAGCGCACCCTCGGGCAACCGGACATAAGCGCTGGAGTACACGATGTCGATCTCTGCGCCCTCTTCGGCAGGACGGCCATAGCCGAGGCCATCCAACCAGGTGTTGACCGCGCTCCCGCGTCCCATCGAGGCGACCGTGAGACCCGCGCGCAGATCCTCCTCGGTGCTGTGGTCGGCATCCCAGACCCGCACGCCGATGACCCGCCCGGCCGCCGAGTCGTGCAGCAGGCCGGCCGCGTCGAGCCCGTCGCGGATGACGACGCCTGGCAACGCGGCCACGCGCCGCCGCACGTGATGCTCGAGGAACGGACGGCTCGCCTGTAGCGCGGTGTACCCGGTTGGAATGCGCTTGAGTTGGTATCCGGCGAGGTTGAACCGAACCTCTTGCAGCGCATCGCATTCCACAGCGCCGTCGGCCACGAGCTCGCTCACCAGACCGGGGAAGAACTTCTCCAGCAGGTCTTTACCGCGAGGGAGCAGGCCGTGCACATGGCGTCCCTGCGGCACTCCCTTGCGCGCCTCCGGCTGGTTGGGAAGCTCATCGCGCTCCACCACGGTGACGCGGTCGTAGTGCGTAGACAGAACGCGGGCGGCGAGCAGCCCACCCATGCCTGCGCCCAGGACCACCGCATGCTCGCCGAGTCTCGCCACCACTACCTCCACGGTCGATCGCGCCTCGATATGGGCGCTTGACCGAGAGTATTCGTGGCGAATTTCTCAGGCGCGGTCGGTCGGTACCTCGCAGCCGTCGGGACCGCAGGTCTCGGCTTCCTCTGCACCGACCGGAACGAGTCGATCACCCCAGGCGAGCTGCAGTGCCTGGGTGAATACCTCCGGCGGCTGTGCCCCGGACACCGCGTACTTGCCGGCGAAGACGAAGAACGGCACGCCGTTAACCCCGAGCGAGGCGGCCTCCTGTTCGTCGCCGCGAACCGCGTCGGCGTACGCCTGCGGATCGGCGAGGACGGCACGGACCTTCGTCTCGTCGAAACCCGCCCGAACGGCGATGCCGACCAGCCGCTCGTGGCTGCCAAAGACAGGCTCTGATTCGGCGAAGTTGCCCGCGTAGAGCGCGTTGAGCAGGTCTTCCTGCCGGCCGAGTTCACGGGCGAAATGCAGCAGCCGGTGCATATCGAAGCTGTTGCCGACGTCGCGGCCGCCCGCCAGATAAGGCAGGCCGAACTGCTCGACCTGCGCGGCGATGCCGCGCTCATTGGCCTGAACCTGCTCGACGGTGATCCCGTACTTTCGCGCAACGTGCTCCTCGACCGGCCGGCTCGTGTCAGCGGGCTGTGTCGGATCGAGTTCGAAGGACCGATGGACGACCTGCACATCTTCGCGATGCTCGAACTCCCGCAGCGCGGCATCGAATCGAGCCTTACCCAGGTAGCAGAACGGGCAGTTGATATCGGTCCAGATGTCGACCGTGACAGTCATGAAGTCCTCTCCTACGCCGGGCGGGCGCGCCGGGTCCTGTTTGTGTGCAACACCGCGCGGGTTCGACCCCTTCCCGCTCGTTTTGGCGCGTGACGCACGTCATCGTGCCGCACCCAGAAGAATTTTCGCGGACTTGTCGATTCGTTGATTCACCCGTTCGACCTAGGGGTGCGAGGCTGGCAATCGCGAGCCCGAATCTTCGACAGGAAGGCGAGACCATGAAGTTCATGCTGGTGATGCGCGCAACGGACGAGTCCTGGGCAGCGATGGATCAGATCGATTTCGACAAGATGCTCGAGATCATGGGCCAGTACAACGACGAGCTCATTCGGGCCGGCGTACTCGTCGCCGCGGAGGGCCTCGACAGCGCCGAAGAGGGCGTGGTCGTGGACTACGACTCCGATCCACCAGTGGTCACAGATGGCCCGTACGGCGAAACCAAGGAATTGTTCGGCGGCTTCTACATCCTCAACGTCGCCTCGAAGGAAGAGGCGATCGAGTGGGCGAAGCGTGCCCCGGCCCTGGTGCCCGGCGTCAAGACCGAGATCCGGCGTGTCAGCTCGATCGACGAATTCCCGCAGGACAATGAGTGGATCCAGAAGGAGCGGGCGTGGCGTGAGGCCACCGGCCAACTCTGATCGGACCGGCAGGTGACGGTGGACTCCACGGGTCGCGATGCGGTCGGCGCCGTCTGGCGCATCGAATCGGCACGCATCGTCGGCGCGCTCGCCCGCTACACCGGCGACTTCGCGCTCGCCGAGGACCTCGCACAGGAGGCGCTGGCGGAGGCGCTGGTGAGCTGGCCCCGCGATGGCGTGCCGGACAAACCAGCGGCGTGGTTGCTCACTGTCGGCCGGCGGCGGGCCATCGACGGATTCCGCCGCCGCTCAGCGCTCGATGAGCGCTATGCCGCCCTCGCGCACGAGTTGGGCGAGGGCGGCACGGCCACCGGGCGCGCAGCTGCCGACTCGACCGCGAAAGGCGCGGAGGTGTTGTGGGACCCGGACCAGATCGATGACGATCTGCTCGCACTGATGTTCATCTCGTGCCACCCGGTGATCTCCCGGGAGGCCCAGGTGGCACTCACACTCCGGGTAGTCGGCGGTCTCACCAGTGACGAGATCGCCAAGGCATTCCTCGTGCCCGCCGCTACCGTGCAAGCCCGGATCACCCGGGCCAAGAAGACCCTCGCCGCCAGCCGGGTCCCGTTCGAGGTGCCGGCACGCGAGGAACGCGCCGTCCGCCTCGGATCCGTGCTGAGCGTGGTCTATGTGATCTTCACCGAAGGTTCGTCGGCCAGCTCCGGCGAAGCGCTGATTCGGCTCGACCTCGCCGGTGAAGCACTACGCCTGGCAACGATTCTCAGCCGGCTGATGCCGAACGAGCCAGAGGTGCACGGGCTTTTGGCGCTCCTCGAACTCACCGCGGCCCGTTTCCCCGCCCGTACCGGCCCGGACGGCGAGCCGATCCTGCTCGAGAACCAGGACCGGACGCGCTGGAGTCACGCCTCAATCGGGCGGGGGCAGGCGGCATTGAAACGTGCTGAGTCCGTCGGACGCGGCCTCGGCGCCTATGGCTTGCAGGCGGCGATCGCCGAATGCCACGCGGTCGCACCCACGGTCGCCGAAACGAACTGGGACCGGATCGTCCTGCTCTACGAGGCGCTCGGCCGTCTGGCGCCCTCGCCGATCGTGGAGGTGAACCGCGCGGTGGCGGTAGCCATGGCGTCCGGGCCCGCGGCAGGACTGAAGATCGTCGACGATCTCGCCGCGGATGGGGCGTTGGCCAATTCGCATCTGCTGCCCAGCGTGCGCGGCGAGTTGTTCATCCGGCTAGGGAGAGACGCCGAGGCGCGTGCGGAATTGGAGCGCGCGGTGGAGCTGTGTGGGAACGAGCAGGAGCGGGTTGTTTTGCGCCGCAAGATCGATGGGCTGGCATAACGGCGATAGGCGCGGCGCTGGGCAACCGCTCGGCGGTCGGATCGGCGGGATCCCGTTGAAACGGGTGAAGAGTGGTTGCTCAGCGTCCCTGCGGCGCTAGGAGGTGAACGTCGACCAGCAGATATCGTTACGCAGCCGCTGATCGTCCAGAACAAGTTCACGAATCTCCTCCGGAAGCTGATCGCGCTGCCACTGGCACTCGACCCGTCCGGCAGCCAAACCTTCCTCGCCCGGCGCGGTCGCCCGCACGGCCTTGATCGCATAAGCCGCAGCGCCGAGTTCGTGAGCCGCGACATGTGCGACGGCCCCGGCTTGACCGGCGGCGTACGCGGCAAACCGCGGCGCACCGCGCAGGTCCCGGGCCGCACCCATCGCATGGCCACCCGCCGCGCGGGCCTCCATCATCTTGACCTCGCCACGCACCCACGCACGGGCGTGCTCGATTGCCTGACGCGGACGAGGGTCGTCCGGCTGAACCGCCTCGAAAAGGTCGAGTACGTGCTCGGCACAGGTGGCGGCCCACAGCGCGAGGAGGTGATGGTCCGCGTCGGTGAGCGTTCCTCCGCGCCGGATGGTGATGAAGCGGGGGTCACGGACTTTGGGCAGGATCATCGCCACCAGCTAACCCCATCGTGCCGAAATGCGGCCAGCGCTATCCCCACGCGCCGCATACTTTCTGCCCGCCCGCACACTGTTCCGCACGCTGAAAGCTTTGCGGGGCAACGGAAGTTATGCGCGCTAGCGCAGTTTGGCCCCGTAGACACGACCGACGTTGAGCACCAACAGGACCCGTTTGTCGGCGACCATCACGTCGCGGTACTCCTGCCAATCGGGATGTTCGCCCGCCGCGTACCGGTAGTACTCCACGAGTGCGTCGACCTCCTGGCTGTTCGGATCGGTACTCGGGCCGATCAGGGTGACACTCCCCTCCGCGGTCGCCCAGGTGAATCCGTCCGGGCTGGTGAACTCGATTGCCGCCCGCGGGTCTCGGCGCAGGTTCGCCGTCTTGGCTCTGCCCTCAGCGATCGAGACGTAGATGACGTCCGAATCCCGGTCGTAGACCGCAGTCACCGGGGAGAGTTGCGGAAGACCATTCGACTTGATGGTGGCGAGAACGCCGATCCTGCTGTCGGCGATCAGTGAGCGTGGATCGAATTCGGTCATGCCTACTGCCTATCCCAAACACCGCCGCATTGCAGCGGTTCAGCGCGCTGCGAACATCAGCGAATAGGCGCCTGCGCCGTCGCTGACACATAGTGCGCAGCGTCCGTGGTGACGAAGGCACTCACCCGTCCCGGGCCCGGATGAAACCATCCACCGGTGCTGCTCGGCATTTGGTTGTTGAATCCGGCCCCCGACATCGGCAAGAAGAGCGAGCCTTGCGCGCCGGTGTCGTCGTTGCGCCAATGGAACGTGGCGTTGATCGTGCACGAGTTGTTCGCATTGATGTTGAGCAGCGGCAACGGGCCGACGAAGTAGACGTTCATCCCGACAACGGCCCACCCGGATGGCTGGCCAGAACTCATGCCGACCCTGATGTAACCGCCCCCGCACAACAGCGGGTTGTGCGCGAAGGTCCAGGTCGCGCCCGCCAGGTGCACCGGGGGTTCCTCCGCTACCGCCGGCGGCGGCACAACACCAAGGCACGCGGCGGCCGCCGAAACGACGATCAAAGGCTTCCAGACGCTCACGAGCGCTCCCGTTCCACAGATATGCGGTCCGCAATGTGTCGTGCTGCGTTCGCCCGGCGTTACGGTGCGTCAGGGTTGTGGCCACCCGGTGTAACCCTCGGCGAGGTACGTCGACCCGGCTTCCGAT
>NZ_LRRB01000234.1 GCF_001646865.1 Aldersonia kunmingensis
CGCCATCGTGGTGCTCTGGGCGCTCGCCGTCATCTCGGGCAGCGTCTTGCGTGCCACCCACACCGTTCGCATGGACTATGCGCTGAGCATCGGCGCCATCGAGCACGACAAGTGGTGGACGCCGCTGACCGCGGGCCTGTTCGCGCCCAACCTCGGGGCCTACATCTTCTGCACCATCCTGATCCTGTTGATCGCGGCACCCATCGAGCAGCGCATGGGTTCGGCGCGATTCGCGCTCGCCGCGGTGACCACGCAGGTGCTCGGTTCGCTGCTGGCGCTGCTGCTCGCCTGGGCGGCGAAGGCGATGGACGAAGACTGGGGATTCCGGCTGCACGTCGGCACCGCGATCAGTCCGACCGCCTGGATCGCGGGCGCGGCGATGGTCGCCAGTTCCGACATGGAAACGTTGTGGCGGCGCCGGATTCGGGCCGGGCTGCTCACGCTGCTCGTCACACTCGCCCTGGTCGGTGGCCACCTCGACGACATGGCACGGCTCGGCGCGGCAGTCATCGGCCTGCTGCTCGGGCAGGTGATCGTGGGCAAGTCGGCGCGCGGCCCGATCCGGGCAGGCACCCGGCGTGAGGGCCGCGTGCTGGTCGCGCTGGTGATGGCGGCAACCATCGTGGGTACGGCGCTTGCGGCGCTTTCGCCGAACGCGGTCGGGCCGTTCGCCGTACTGCGCGAACTGTTCCGGGGAGTGCCGTACACGCCCGGCGAGGTCGCCGAATTGTGTTCGGACGCACCCGGCAGCCTCGAATGTCGCAAGGGTGAACTGGATCTGCGGCTCGGCGGCGTCGGGCCGACCATCCTGAGCCTGATGCCGATGCTGGCGTTGCTGGTGCTGTGCGACGGGCTGCGCCGCGGCCGCCGATTCGCTTGGTGGGCATCGGTGTTCGCGCAGTCCGCATTGCTCGCGCTGTCGGTCGTCAACTACGTGTGGCGGTTCTTCCCGGAGGACGAGGAGTCCGTGTTCTACGGACTCACGTCACCGAACGCGTACCGCACCATCGTTCCGTTCCTGACTCCGTTGGCGATGCTTGTGCTGCTTTTCGCGACGCGACGATTGTTCACGGTGTCGGCGCCGAGAGGCACCTACCGTCGCCGCGCGCTGATCCTACTCGGCGTCACAGTCGGGCTCGGCGTGCTGTATGTCCTTGTCGGATGGTTGATCCGGCGCAGCTTCGAGCAAGACGCGACCTTCGCCGGGCTGGTCGCGGACTTCCCACTGCGGCTGATTCCACCGGTCTACCTGCAATGGGTGGATCCGGAGTTCCTGCCGGATAGTCCGTTTGCCACGTTCTTGTTCGACTGGACCGGCGTGATCTTCTGGATCACGTTGTGCGCGTTGCTACTCGGATCCTTCCTTGCGCCGGCCTACGGCGCGGAGACCGAGTCCACCGAGCGGGCGAGAGAGTTGCTGCGGCGCGGCGAGGGCAGCGGGCTGTCCTGGATGACAACGTGGCGCGGCAATCGGTACTGGTTCGCGCCGGACGGGGAAAGTTTTGTGGCCTATCGCGTGATCGGAGGTATCGCGCTCACCACCGGGGAGCCCGTCGGTCCGAGGGACGGATTGCGGGACGCCATAGTCGGTTTCGCGGAGTTCGCGGCGTCGAATGGGTGGACGCCGTGCTTCTATTCGGTGGCCGCGCCCGCCGAGTCGGTCGCTCGTGACCTCGGGTGGAGTGTGCTGCAGGTCGCCGAGGAGACGGTTCTCGATCTGGACGAACTCGCCTTCACCGGCAAAAAGTTTCAGGACGTGCGGACCGCGCTCAACAAGGCGAAGAAGTCCGGAGTGAGCGCCGAGTGGATCCGGTTCGGCACGGCGCCGCTTGCGCTGACCGATCAGGTGACCGCCATTTCCGAGGAGTGGGTGTCCGACAAGGGCATGCCCGAAATGGGATTCACGCTCGGCGGGCTCGAGGAGATCGACGATCCCGAGGTGCGTTGCCTGCTCGCGGTCGACGAGGACCGCACCGTGCACGGCGTCACGTCCTGGCTGCCGGTGTACCGGGAGGGCCGCGTCATCGGGTGGACGCTCGACTTCATGCGCCGTCGCGCGGAGGGGTTCCGCCCGTCGATGGAGTTCCTGATCGCCTCGGCCGCACTGAGTTTGAAGGAGGAGGGCGCGGAATTCGTCAGTCTGTCCGGCGCACCGCTGGCGAAGGTCGACCAGAGCCAGACCGGTGATCAGCCCGCGCTCGACCGGCTGCTCGATGTACTCGGCCGAACCCTCGAACCGATCTACGGGTTCCGCTCGCTGCTCGCATTCAAGGCCAAGTTCCAGCCGCGCTACGAGCCGGTGTACATGTGCTACCCCGATCCCGCGGCGCTGCCGAGCATCGGCACGGCCATCGGCAGCGCCTACCTGCCGGACGTTTCGTTCGGTCAGGGTGTGCGGTTGGTGCGCGGACTGCTCGACCGCTGATTGGAACACCCGGTTCGCGAAAGGACCGACCAACCGCGCTAGACGGAAGCGGGCGTTGCCTCGTTCGTCACCGGTACGGGCTGCCCGCCGGGTTCGCCGTACACGTGCCGTGTTCCGATCGGCACGATCAACGGCCGGTCCGAGACCGGGTCTTCCACGACGGCGGCGTCGAGTCCGAAAACGTCGCGCAGCAGTTCGACCGAGATGACGTCGGCCGGCGGCCCGGAGGCGACGATCTTCCCGTCACGCATCACGACGAGCTGATCGCTGTAGCGCACCGCGAGATTGAGGTCGTGCAACACCATCACCACGGTGCGGCCCATCTCGGAATGCAAGCGGTCGACGAGATCGAGCACCTCGACCGAATGTGCGAGATCCAAATATGTGGTCGGCTCGTCGAGCAGCAGTATGTCGGTTCCCTGCGCAAGCGCCATGGAGATCCACGCCCGCTGGCGCTGCCCGCCGGACAGCTGGTCGAGAGGGCGGTCGGCGAGGTCGGCGATACCGGTGTGCTCGAGCGCCCGGGTCACTTCGTCCGCGTCGCCCGCCGACCACTGCCTGATCCAGGACTGATGCGGGTGCCGACCCCGGGCCACCAGGTCGGCGACGGTGAGTCCCTCGGGCGCGGTGGGGGTTTGCGGCAGGATGCCGAGCACCCGTGCGACATCGCGCGTCTTCATCGACCCGATCGCTTTGCCGTCCAGCAGCACTTCACCCGCCTGGGGTCGCAGCAGCCGGCCGAGCGCCCGCAGCAGCGTGGACTTGCCGCATCCATTGGGTCCGATCACCGTTGTGATGACGCCCGTGTGCACGTCGAGGTCGAGGCTCTCGGCGACGATCCGGTCGCCGTACCCGAGGGTGACACCGGCCGCCGAGATGCGTGATTCGGCGTCGGTCATGCGGGACTCCATCAGGTCGCCTTCCGGTTCGTGCGGATGAGCAGGTACAGCAGGAAAGGTCCACCGAGGGCTGCGGTCACCACGCCGACGGGCAGTTCTACCGGTAGGAGGGTGCGTGCGATGACGTCACTGCCCACCACCAGAATTGCGCCGATCAGCGCCGAGCCTATCAACGGCTCGCCCTCGGACCGGAGCAACATTCGCCCGACCTGCGGCGCAGCGAGCGCCACGAATGCGATCGGCCCGGCGACCGCGGTGGCCAGCGCCGCGGCAACCACCGCGAGCAACAGCAGGACGCCTTGGCGGGTCTGCAGCGCGACACCGAGCGAGCGAACGGTGTCGTCGCCGAACCGCAGTGCTCCCAGCGTCCGCACCGAAACCAGCGCGGCAACGAGGATGACGGCGAAGGCGATCGCGACCGGCACGAAGCGCGACCACGATGTCTCGTTGAGCGAGCCGTTCAGCCAGATCTGCGCCTTGGCGACGTCCTCAATGCGGCCTGCGAGCAACAGCCAACTCACCACGGCGATGAGGAACGCGTTGACGCCGATACCGATGAGCACCAGTCGGTATCCCTCGACACCGCCGCGCCAGGCAAGGACGTACACCGCAGCCGCGGTGACGAGCGCACCGGCGAGCGAGGCGAGCGGCATCCCGAACGTGGCCAGTGCGCCGGTGACCGAGCCACCGCCGGAGATGATCAGCGCGACCGCCGCGACGCTGGCGCCGGAGGTGATGCCGAGCATGTCGGGGCTGGCCAGCGGGTTTCGCAGAATCGACTGTGAGATCGCACCGGCCATACCCAGCGCGGCGCCGACGAGCATCGCGGTCGCGACGCGGGGCATGCGCAGTTCGGTCACGATGAAATGCTGGGCCTTCGTGCCGCCGCCGGCGAGCACGTCGATCACCTGATCGACCGGAATCACGAAGTCGCCCACCGAAATATCGACGCAGGCAAGCACCAGCAGCAGGACGACCAGGCCCACCGAGGTCGCGACCATGCGCGGCCGCCGTACCAGGGACACCGGTCCGAGTCGCACTCCTGGACGCGTGTTGTCGACGGTCGGTGCCGCCACGTTGTCGTCTCCCGTCAGCTGAGTCGTCACAGGCGCACCAGATTCCGGCGGCGGACCACGGCGATGAAGAACGGCGCGCCGATGACCGCGAGGACGATGCCGACCTGAAGTTCGCCGGGTCGCACCACGACTCGGCCGATGACGTCGGCAAAGAGCAGCAGGATGCCGCCGAGCAGTCCCGAATACGGGACCAGCCAGCGATAGTCGGGCCCGGTGATGGCGCGCGCGATGTGCGGCACGATTAGGCCGATGAACGCGATCGGCCCACATGCCGCGGTCGCCGCGCCGGCGAGCAACGTGACGGCGACGATTCCGACGACCCGCGTCGTCGCGATGTTCGATCCCAGCGATCTGGCCACGTCGTCGCCCAGGCTCAATGTGTTCAGCCCGGGGGAGGAGGCCAACGCGAGCACCACGCCGATGGCGAGGAACGGCAGCACCTGCCAGAACACTTCGGAACCGCGCCCGGCGAGCGAACCCACCACCCAGAACCGGTAGCTGTCGAGCGCGGTCGTGTCCATGAGCACAACCGCATTGGTCATCGCCTGCAGGAAGAAGGTCACGGCGGCACCGGCCAGCGCAAGGCTCAGCGGGGTGGCTCGGCCGCCTCCAACCGATGCGGCACCGAAGACGATGACGCTCGCGATGAGCGTGCCCGCAAACGCGAACCAGATGTACTGGTTCGAGGACGCGATGTTGAGGAAGTGGATGGCGAGGACGACGAGAAACGCTGCGCCCGCGTTGAGGCCGAGCAGGCCGGCGTCGGCGAGCGGATTGCGGGTGTGTCCCTGGATCAATGCGCCGGCGATACCGAGGGCGATCCCGACGACGAAGCCCAGTGCGGTGCGTGGGATGCGCAGTGTGCGAACCACTTCGTCGGTCTGCGAGCCGGTCGCGTCGAGCAGCGCGTGGTACACCTGCCCGAGGCTCATCGGCTGAGCGCCGACCGCGAGGCTCGCGAGCACTACGAGACCGCCGAGGACGATCAAGCCGGCAAGGCCGTAGAGGCGCTTGCGTTGCGTCACCGCAGGAGTGGTGACCGGCGGCAGCGGGACGAATCCCTCTTCGCGGGCAACCAATTCGGGGACGACCTCGGTATTCAGTCGGAGATCGGCGCGCGTACGTCGGTCCGATGCCAAGGCCGCGCGCGTCGCGCCGAGGGTGAGGACGTCGATCACCTGGCGGCGCAGTGCTGCGCGGGTGCCGATCGGGCCGCCGGTTTCCGTGTCCCGCGTGCGCAGGCCCAGCCACGATTTGCCGACCGTGGTGCCGGTGCGGCCTTCTCGCACACCGCGATTCCAGACCAGCAGTCCCGCGCTCGCGGCGAGCGCGAGCCCGCCGAAAACCACTTGGTCGGCCTGATTACTCCCCGAGCCGTCGTTGATCGCGGCAAGGAAGTACCAGCCGCACAACAGGGGAGCTAGGACAAGCGCGGCGTCGACAGTTGCCGCCATCGTGCGGCGCGTGAGCGCAGCACTGGATGGCGGTTCGGCCGGATCGGGGCGCGTCCGCGTAGTCGTATCGGTCTCAGTCATTTCTGTGGTAAGCCTAACCTATCTTAATTCGACTGTCGTCCAGGCCGAGGAGATCTCGATGCTCGAAATCGTCCCCGTTCCCATGCTCGAGCAGGATCGTGCCGCGTTCGCCGATTCCTGCACCCGGTTGCGTTCGCTGCAACCGGACTATCCCCGCGCGTACGCGGTCGCGGCGGTAGCCGAGGAGGGGCGTCGGCGCTGGTGGCAGCTTGCCTCCGGAGTGCGCAGCGGTCGCATCGAGATCATGTACACCCGCGCAATCGATGATCTGGGCGTTCCGGATCGGGCCGCCGATGTTGTGGCGATGTCGCTTATCCACGCGATCGTCGGACGGGTGGTGGCGCTTCTTGTGCTCGAGGGGCGGGCATGGGACCCGGGCCTGGAGAACCTCTGGATCCACAACGACAGCGACGGCGGCATCGACTGGGCGGGATTGGCAGACACGCGTCTGCGTGTTCTGCCCGGCGACCCATGGGCCAACCGGCCCGGTGTTGTCACGCTGCCGTGTGAGGAAGCGCTGATCGTCTGGCTCGCACATCGCTGCGGCGCCGCGCTCACCGCTGTGCACGAACGCCTCGATGGCTGCACCGGATTCGGCGCCGACCGCTTCTGGGGCATGGTGGGTGAGGCGGTGCTCGGTGCGTCGACGCATGTGCCGATTCTGGCCCGTTCGACCGTTTCGTCTATCACCCGGACCGGCGGACGGCCGGTTCCGCGTCGCGGCCAGGCCTTCCTCGACGCGATGACCGCGCGCGGATTGCCGGTTCGCCAAAAAGGGGTTGCATAGTTAGGTAAGCCTGACCTATAGTTCTTTTCAGAACGTTTGGACCGCGCCGGAGTACCTGAGGGCTGCAGGAACCCCCGGTCCTTCCCACGACGGGTCCCGCCAATCCAGGCGGGGCCCGTCGTACTTCTTTCTGCGTCCTGTGATCTGCTGGAAAAGCTGCCTTGCGACGAACCGGGCCGCGGACGACAGGAGTGAATGTGACGGATATCGAGGGAACGGGCCGCACCACCGACGAGATCATTGCGGGAATTGCGGAACTGCCCACCCGGGGCTTCGACAAGGTCATCGGCTTCCGCTACACCGAGGCCTCGACGGATGGCATCAAGGCAGAGTGGACCGTCACTCCCGAGCTGCACCAGCCGTTCGGCATCGTGCACGGCGGCGTCTACTGCGCGGTCATCGAATCGGTGGCGAGCATCAGCGGCGCGATCTGGCTCGGTGACAAGGGACATGTCGTCGGCGTCAACAACAACACCGACTTCCTGCGGGCCGTCGAATCCGGAACCCTCTACGCCGAGTCGACGCCGATCCACCGCGGTCGGTCTCAGCAGCTCTGGCTGGTCGTCATTACCGACGAGCAGGGTCGCACCGTGGCTCGTGGCCAGGTGCGACTGCAGAACATGACCAGCCCCAAGAGCTGAGGCGCGGTCACTCCTCGCTGAGCAGGGCGAGTTCCTCGGCGAGGATCTTGACGGTGTCGTAGATCTGGTCCTCGCTGTGGCAGGCGGTGATGAAGAACCGCAGGCGGGCGAGGTCTTCCGGGACGGCCGGGTACAGGATCGGGTTGACGTTGATGCCGCGGCTCAGGAGTGCGTTCGATAGTTTCAGCGTCTTCAGTGAGTCGCCGACGATGCACGGGATGACCGGGGTGTTCTCGCTGTCACCGGTGTTGATTCCGGCTTCGCGGGCCAGGCGCAGGAACAGCTGAGAATTGCGGCGCAGGCGGTCGAGCGGTGTGGGGTCGGCCCGCATTTCGCGCATCGCGGCGAGGGAAGCGGCGGCGTTCATCGGCGTGATGCCGACGCTGTAGACGAACCCTGGTGTCGTGTACTTGAGGTAGCGGATCAATTCAGCGCTACCCGCCACGTAGCCGCCGCAGCCTGCCAGCGCTTTCGACATGGTGCCCGACCACAGTTCGACATCGCTTCGGTCGACTCCGAAGTATTCGCCGATGCCGCCGCCGGTCGCGCCGAGGACGCCGACGCTGTGTGCCTCGTCGATCATCAGCAACGCCTGGTGCTTCTTCTTGATCTCGATGATGGCGGGCAATGCCGGGATATCTCCGTCCTGGCTGTAGACGCCTTCGATGAGGATGAGGACCCGGCGGTATTGATGGCGGATTTCGGTCAGCAGCCGGTCCAGGGCGTTGTGGTCGTTGTGGGGGAATGGCCTGCGGGTCGCGCCCGAGAGTTTGCAGCCCTGCAGGATGCTGTCGTGGGCCAGGCTGTCGTGGATCACGAGGTCTTCGGGCCCGACGAGATGGCCGATGATCGTCACGTTCGTCGAGTGGCCGCCGACCAGCGCGATCGCGTCCTCGGTGCCGAGCAGGGCGGCGAGTTCGGCTTCCAGTTCACGGTGGACCGGCTTCTCGCCGGAAAGCAGGCGGCTGGCCGAGACCGAGCTGCCGTAGCGGGCGACGGCGTCCTGGACCGCGGCGACGACTGCGGGATGTCCGGACAAGCCCAGGTAGTTGTAGCTGGAGAAGTTGACGACCGGGTTGCCGTCGATGATCGAGGTGTCGCGGGTGACTCCGTCGTTGATCAGGAAGTACGGGTTTGACAGGCCCAGGCCGGCGGCGCCCGAGAGTCGGTCTTCGATCGCCCGCACTTCGGCGAAGTCGGAGATCCGGTATTCCGGTGTGACGGTGGTGGATCGGGGTTCGGGTGTGAGCGTCGGTGCAGGGGTGGCAGCGGCCGGGGTGTCGGTGAACTGACCGGATACGTAGGTGATGACGTCGCCAACTGTGGCTGTCGCCGTGAACCAGGTCGGGTCCATGGTCAGGCCCGGGAGCTTGCGGGTGAGCCCGGCGAACAGGTCGGTCAGCATGAGCGAATCGAATCCGAGGCCGTCGCCGAAAGTCTGTGTCTCGCGGAGCCGATCGGCGGGGAATCCGCTC
>NZ_LRRB01000075.1 GCF_001646865.1 Aldersonia kunmingensis
GCGGCGCTCGACCGATTCGGCGCCACAGCACAGGGTTCGGTAGTCCTCAACGTCGTCGCCGATTTACTCCGCAGCGATATCGCGGACCGATCGATGACGCTCGCCGCCCAGCTCTTCACCTCGATCCTGCCCGTGCTCATCGCAATCGCCTCGCTCGGGCACAACGACGCGGTGGACCGCATGGTCGAGTGGATCGGCATGGTCCCGATCAGCGAACAACTCTCCTACGACGGCGCCACCAGCAGCGTTCCGTCCACGACCACGTTCGGTGTCGTCGGTGTCCTCATGGTGCTGCTGAGTGCGACCTCGTACGCGCGGGCGCTCGGCAGGTTCTACGCCCGGGCGTGGGAGGTGCCGATCGTGCCGATGCGCCAGGCGTGGCGGTGGTTCGTCGTGGTCGGGGCGATGGTTGTCGGCATCCTGTTCGTCGGTGGCGGACAGCTACTCGAGGACACGCCCTACATCGGCGGGTTGCTCAATGTCATCGAGGGATTCGTGGTGTGGTGCGTGATTTGGGCATTCGTTCCGCACATCCTCACCCGCGGCCGACTGAGCACGCGCATCCTGCTGCTCACCGGCGCGGTGACCGGGACCGGGCTGACCGTGCTCCGGCTGTGCAGCCAACCGGTCATGCCGACGGTGTCACAAACCGCAGTCGCGCAGTACGGCGTGCTCGGCATCGTCTTCACGATCGTGGGTTGGCTATTCATCTTCGCCATCGTGGTGGTGGCGTCGACGATTATCGTCGGATCGCTTGCGCGAGACGAGAACATCGGGCGCTGGCTCGGTTCGCATCTGCAGCCGCGCCAGGCCGGTGCGTTCAGAGGTTGGGTGCGCGAAAGCTAGGTCTGCAGGGTGTCTTCAGTTCGGTGCCGCCTCGGCGGAAGTGCCTCATGCCCCGGCCGGCCGTGGCTGCGACGGCGCTCTTTCATCTCCGCTTCGAACACGTGGCGGAGGCCGCCCTGAAGTTCGTCGCGGACTCGCCGCTCGTGCGCGCGGAAAGGGGACCAATAGGAGTCATCGAACTCCTCGACAATCTGGAACGTCCAGCGTCCGTCGAGAACATTGCGGCCGACCAGGTCAGTGTCGAGCCGGTCCGCGATCTCACCGTGTCCCGCCTCGCGGAGCCGATCGACCGCCTGGCCGAGGAGATTATCCGCGTGACCCATCAGTTGGTGGAAAGAGTAGAGGTCGCCGCGGGCGCGCTCGACCCATTCCAGCGCCTCGGAGAGTTGCCCCACCGCTTCGACGGTG
Organism: Aldersonia kunmingensis; assembly: GCF_001646865.1. Classification (GTDB taxonomy): domain Bacteria; phylum Actinomycetota; class Actinomycetes; order Mycobacteriales; family Mycobacteriaceae; genus Aldersonia; species Aldersonia kunmingensis. The sequence continues at coordinate 1,255 of NZ_LRRB01000075.1, forward strand.
GCGTCGCTGACGCCCTCGGGGCGCATGTGATCCATTTCGGCCCAGTCCGCCGCTTCCCGTTGCATGGCGCCGTCCTTCCCTCTGACATCGATAGTCGATGGCGAGGGGATACCCGCGCAGCCACCAGCTATGCATCGATATCGCATTGAGGTGGCAACCGGGTGGTCGCCGAACGCGGTATTCGATCCAATCCCCAAGCGCTGCAATAGGTCCGTGCGAACGCTGGGATACGTAGCTCTTACTAGCGGGGAGTCAGTTCGACGATCGCAATCGGGCGTTTCGTCTTCTCCTGATACGCCCGGTACTGACCCCGGTTGGCGCTGTTGACGATGTCCCAGTAGCGCGCGTAGTCCGTGTCGCCGGGCAGCACCGTGCGGGCGAGCGCCTTGCGCGTCCTGCGCCCAACCTGAATCGCACATTCGGGCTGGGCGCCGACATTGAGCAACCACGCAGGCGGCCGCGACGACCCGCCGTTCGATGCCGTCACGAGGTACTTCCCGTCGGTCCGTCCGTAGGTCAGTGCCGACGTGCGCTCCTTGCCGGTGCGGCGCCCGACGGTGCGCAGCAGCAGCGTGGGAATCCCGAGCAGAATGCGGTGCCCGATCCACCCACCGCTGTGCTGGTACACCGCTTGATGTACTTCCAGCGTCTTCACGAACAGGCTTGTCACGTTCGTCATGTTCCCCTCCGCTTCGCGATTCTCCCGGCGAGCCTACGGGGTGGGCGGGGTGGTTCGAGCCCAGCCGTGCCGGTAGCATTCGGCACGCTCGACGTGCTCGAAGACGTCGAGTCCGGGGGCGGTAGCTCAGTCGGTTAGAGCCGTGGACTCATAATCCATTGGTCGCGGGTTCGAGCCCCGCCCGCCCCACAAGTGCTGTGTATTAGGCCGGTTGAAGGCTGACAGTCTCGCTCGATGGTGTGCCTGCGGATGTGCCTACAGTGCGTCGTTGATTTCCTCTTTGAGCGCCTCGGATTGAGTACCGAACACCGCTTGCACGTTGTTGCCTACCTCGATCACCCCGGCGGCGCCCAGCGCCTTCAGCCGCGTTTGATCGACCTTGTCCTTATCGGCAACTTCCATACGTAGCCGTGTGATGCAGGCATCGACGTTGACGAGGTTCTCCCGCCCGCCGAACGCCGCGATCAACTGCTCGGCCCGACTGTCGGGCGGTGCCTTCGTGGTGGTCCCGGCACCGGCACCGGCACCGCCCCCGACTGCAGTCGGGGACTCCCCGCCATCTGTCAGGTTTGCCTGCTCCTCGGCCTCGAACTCATCCTCTGGTTCGCGACCCGGCGTACGCAGGTTCCACAATTTGATGACGAACCTGAACAACAGGTAATAGACGACGAAAAACACCAAACCCATGATGATGAGCAGCGGTATGTTCTTCGCGGCCGGTGCCCCGCCGTAGAGCAACAAGTCGATCAGGCCCGCCGAGAATGAGAACCCCAGATGGATGTCGAGTAGGTAGGCGATCGCCAGCGAGAGTCCGGTCAGCAGTGCGTGAACCAGGTACAGCGGGAACGCCACGAACATGAACGCGAACTCGAGCGGTTCGGTTACGCCGGTGATGAACGCCGTCAAGCCCGCGGCACCCAGGATGCCGATCGCGACTTTGCGCTGCCGCTTATCGGCGACGTGGATCATGGCCAGTGCGGCGGCGGGGAGGCCGAACATCAGGATTGGGTAGAAGCCCGAGGTCAGCCGGCCCGCGGACGGATCACCTGCCGCGAACCGGGTGAGTTCACCGGTGACCACTGTGCCATCGGGCTTCGGATATTCACCGTAGAGGAACCAGACGTACGAATTCAGGATGTGGTGCAGCCCAACGGGAATCAGCATTCGGTTGGCGAAGCCGTACGTGAAAGCGCCGAATGCGCCGGTACTGCCGATAAACGATCCGAGCGACGTGAGGCCGGAATTGAAAATCGGATAGAAATAGCTCATGCCGAACCCGAGGAACAGACATGCGACCGACACCGCGATCGGGACGAACCGACGGCCGCCGAAGAATCCGAGATACGAAGGCAGTTGAATCGTGTGGTATCGGTCGAAAAGCCAGGCCGTCACCAGTCCGACCACGATTCCGGCGAACACGCTGTAGTTGATCATTGCCTGCTTGCCAGTGCTGTCGACCTCGCCCTCGAGAACGATCGGGGACATCGACTTGAACACCGAGGAGATCACCACGTAGCCGACGACGGCCGCGAGTGCCGTCGACCCATCGGCTTTCTTGGCGAAGCCGATGGCGACACCGACGGCGAACAGCAGTGCCAGGTTGTCGAACACAGCGCCACCGGCGGCGCTCATCGCGTCGAAGAACGGCCCGATCACCGGCGTTTCGATACCGCCGAGCATGTCGTCCTGACCCAGGCGCAGCAGGATGCCAGCGGCGGGCAGTACAGCGATCGGCAACATGAGGCTCTTACCGAGCCGCTGCAATTGCGCGAAGCCGGGCATTCGAAATCCGGAACGTGTTTTCGTCTGCTCACTCATCGCCGACGGCCTCCTTTGGCTGTGCCAATCAGTTGACAAGCGTAGGCATAATCGCGGAATTCAGACGTTGAACGGGCCACCCTCGTATCGTTTGCGATGAACTCGAAACCGGACGCGGGAAATCGAATTGGCCAAAGGAGCGCATACGTGAGTACGACTCCAGTCCTCGCACCGGTCGAGGGACGAGCAGTGGCGTTGCAGGACGTGCCCGACCCGGTCTTTTCTGCCGGGATCGTGGGATACGGCGCCGCTGTGGATCCACCGCGGCGCGTCGTCGAAGCAGTCGCTCCGGTCAGCGGAAAGCTGCTGAAGTTGATGCCGCATGCCTACGTCATTTTGACACCGGACAACGTCGGCGTGCTCGTTCATCTGGGCCTGGACACCGTGGCTCTCAACGGCGAAGGCTTCACCACTCACGCAACTCAGGGTGATGAAGTCGCCGCAGGTCAAGTCGTGATCACCTACGACGTGCCTGCCATCGAGGCGAAGGGGCTCAATCCGATCGTGCCCGTCGTCGTCATGGACGAACGCGAGCCGGGCAACGTGGCGCTCTCCGACGCGGTCACGACCGGCGCCGAAATCGGCACCAGCGGAACACTTTTCACGGCGAACAAATAGATGGAAGTCGTCATTCTGCCGGAGATCGAGGCGATCGGTGTGCTGGCCGCCGATGCGATCGGCGAGTTGCTGGCGCGGAAGCCGACGGCGGTGCTCGGGCTGGCGACGGGGTCGTCGCCGCTCGTCGTATATGACGAACTTGCCGCGCGGTGGGCGGCCGGGAAGGTCTCGTTCGCGCAGGCCCGCGGCTTCACTCTCGACGAATACGTAGGTCTGCCCGCCGGCCACCCCGAGCGCTATCGCACGGTGATCGACACCGTGTTCGTTTCGCGGGTCGACTTCGGCAAGGGTGCGGTGGACGGACCGGACGGCCTGGCTTCGGATCTCCGCGCGGCTTGCGCGAGCTACGAGGATGCCATTCACGGTGCCGGTGGTGTCGACCTCCAGATACTCGGGATAGGCACCGACGGCCACATTGCGTTCAACGAGCCGGGTTCGTCGCTGGCCTCGCGGACCAGGATCAAAACGCTGACCAAGCAGACGCGCGTCGACAATGCGCGTTTCTTCGGTGACGATCTCGACGCCGTGCCAACCCACTGCCTCACCCAAGGCTTGGGCACCATCATGGAGGCTCGGCACATCGTGCTGGTCGCGACCGGTCGTGGGAAGGCCGAAGCGGTGCACCACCTTGTGGAAGGCGCGGTCAGTGCGATGTGGCCGGCAACCATCCTTCAGCATCACCCGCACGTCACGGTGCTACTCGACGATGCCGCGGCGCGGCGGCTGCAACTCGTCGACTACTACCGCGAAACGTATCTGTCGAAGCCGCACTGGCAGGGCATCTGAATGCTGCTGACCGCCGACGCTGTGGTCACCGGCCGGGAGGTGATGCGGCCGGGCTGGATCGAGATCGGGGCAGGTGTGGTGTTGGGGGTCGGCGTAGGTGTGCGCAACGACGCCCATGACCTCGGCGCGGTGACGGTGGTCCCCGGCTTCGTCGATACGCATGTGCACGGCGGCGGCGGCGGAAGCTTCGCGGCCGGGACGCGAGACGAGACGCTCGCCGCGATGCAATTCCATCTCCTGCACGGCACGACCACGATGGTGGCGTCGCTGGTGACCGCGACCTCCGATGAATTGCTGCGCGAGGTAGAGCAATTGAGCGACGACGTCCGCGCGGGTGTGATCGCCGGCGTTCACCTCGAAGGTCCATGGTTGGCCGTATCGCGCCGTGGCGCGCACGACGGGACGCTGTTGCGCGACCCCGATCCGGACGAGATCGATCGCATCCTTGCATTGGGCGGCGATGCAATTCGGATGGTGACCGTGGCTCCGGAGAGGGCCGGTGGGATCGACGCCATTCGGTGTTTCGTCGAGGCCGGTGTCATCGCGGCAGTGGGCCACACCGAAGCGACCTACGCGCAGACAAGAGCGGCGATCGACGCCGGAGCGACGGTCGGCACGCATCTGTTCAACGCGATGCGACCGATTCATCATCGCGAGCCGGGCCCGGTGATCGCATTGCTGGAGGATCCGCGGGTCACCGTGGAAGTTATCGCCGACGGCGTGCATGTCGATCCCGCGCTGTATCGGCACGTCGCAAACAGCGCCGGACCGGATCGGGTGTCGCTGGTGACGGACGCGATGAGCGCCGCAGGGATGGCGGACGGCCCGTACCGCCTTGGCCCGCTCGACGTGCAGGTGGTCGATGGCGTGGCGCACGTGGCCGGCACCGACACCATCGCGGGTAGCACAGCAACGATGGACAAGTTGTTCCGATTCGCCGTGCGACACTGCGGATTGCCGAGCGACGAAGCGCTGCTGCGAGCGGTGCAACAGACGTCGATCAATCCCGCGCGGGCGCTCGGACTTCCGGCCGATGGACTGACGTCCGGTAGCGCCGCGGATCTTGTGGTGCTCGATGCCGAGCTAGCCGTGACCGGCGTGCTGCGGCGGGGCGAGTGGGTGGTTGGGCCGTAGGTGCTTCAGTCCGGAGGTGGGCCACAAAGACAGCGGAGGGCATCCTGCTGCGGTCCGTGCCGATAGGGAGAATGATCGCTCCTCGTGGCCACCACATCTGCGACCCCTGCGTCATCGGCCCCGCAACGGGCGCGGCATCCGATGCGCCTCGCCATCATCATCGGCGCGCTCGGCGTCGTTTTCGGCGACATCGGCACGAGCCCGATCTACACCCTGCAGACGGTGTTCAATCCTGATGACCCGCATCCGGTTCCGCTGGACGAGGCGAACGTGCACGGCGTGGTGTCGCTGATTTTCTGGACGGTGATGCTCATCGTCACCCTGACCTACGTCACCCTGGTTATGCGCGCCGACAACCACGGCGAAGGCGGCATCATGGCCCTGATTACGTTGCTGCGCCGCGGAGCGCATACGCGCGGTCGCCGTGCGGCACTGATTCTGGCGGCGCTCGGACTGTTCGGGGCTGCGCTGTTTTTCGGTGATTCGATGATCACCCCGGCGATCTCGGTCTTGTCCTCGGTCGAGGGACTCAAGGTCATCGAGCCGGACCTGGAAGCGTGGGTTGTGCCGATCACTGCGGTGATCATCGTTGCCCTGTTCGCCGTGCAGCGTCGTGGAACCACCGCGGTGGGAAGGTTTTTCGGGCCGGTGATGATCGTCTGGTTCGTAGCGATCGCCGCCTGCGGGATCAACGGCATCCGGTCGAATCCGGAAATCCTCGTTGCGCTGTCACCGACCTACGCGATCAGCTTTCTCGCCGGCAATTTCCACGTGGCCTTCTTCTCGCTGGCCGCGGTTGTTCTCGCCGTTACCGGTGCCGAAGCCCTCTACGCCGACATGGGTCACTTCCAGCGTCGGGCCATTACCATCGGATGGCTCGGGCTCGTTTTGCCGGCGTGCACCTTGAGCTACTTCGGGCAGGGCGCACTGATCCTGGAGGACGCGAGCGCATCCAGTGCGCCGTTCTTCCTCTTGACGCCCGACTGGGCGCAGATCCCGATGGTGCTGCTGGCCACCGCCGCCACCGTGATCGCATCCCAGGCGGTGATCACCGGAGCGTTCTCCGTGGTTTCGCAAGCCGCCCAACTCGGCTATCTGCCACGCCTGCGGATTCTCCATACATCGGCGTCGACCATCGGCCAGATTTACGTCCCCTTCATCAACTGGATGCTCATGGTGTCTGTGCTGACGCTGGTCTTCGCGTTCGAGTCATCCGCGGCATTGGCGTATGCATTCGGCATGGCGGTAGTTGGCACCATCACCATCACGACACTTCTGTTTCTGTATCTCGCTCGGCAACAGTGGCATTGGCCGCTATGGGTCCTTGTGATTGGTGGGGGCGCGCTGATCGCCGTCGACCTGCTGCTTTTCGCGGCCAACCTCACCAAGCTGGTTCATGGCGCTTGGCTTCCGCTGGTAATCGCGGTGCTCGCGTTCCTGGTGATGACGACGTGGCAGCGCGGGAGGCGGCTCGTCACCGACTCGCGCCGCGGGATCGAGGGGCCGCTCGAACCGTTCATCGCGGGTTTGGGGGACCGGCGGCCGCCTCTCATCCGGATTCCGGGCAGTGCCGTCTTTCTCAATCGGGGATACGAGACGACGCCGCTGGCAATGCGGGCGAACGTGGAACACAACCAGGTCCTGCATGAGCACGTTGTGATCGTTTCCGTGCACACCGAACCAGTGCCGCGGGTACCCGAGGAGGACCGCGTGTCGGTGAACGACCTCGGGTTCCGCGATGACGGAATCCTGTACGCCACGGTCCGCTCCGGCTACATGGAACGACCGAATGTGCCCGCCGCATTGACACTCCTGTTGCCGTCGGAGGCGGAGGGCGGGATCGATCCGGACACCGCCTCGTTCTTCCTCTCGCATATCGACCTCGTCGCCGGACCCGACGACAATATGGTCGCGTGGCGTAAGCGGCTGTTCATCGCGACCTCGCGGATAACAGCCGACGCCGCGGCATATTTCAACCTGCCGAAGGACCGCACGATCATCGTTGGGTCACGTATGGAGGTGTGAGCATCGCGGGCGGCCCACCATGTATTCGGGGCAGTGGTTCCGCAGGTGATTTGCGCTACCGGTAGTCCGGGTTCGGGAAGTCGTAGCGACACCCCGCATCCCATCCGGCGCGCAAATTGCCGTAGGCCGGAACCCCGCCGGCATCCTTCAAGATCCGCGCCAGGTGCATGAGGTTCCAGGTCATGAAGGTCGTGTTGCGGTTGGTGAAATCGTTCTCCGGACCGCCCGAGCCGGGGTCGAGGTAGGACGGTCCAGGACCCGCTTCGCCGATCCAGCCCGCATCCGCCTGCGGTGGGATCGTGTAGCCGATGTGCTGCAGCGTGTAGAGCACGTTCTGTGCGCAGTGCTTGATGCCGTCCTCGTTGCCGGTGATCAGGCAGCCGCCAACCCGCCCGTAGTAGAGGTACTGCCCGGCCTCGTTCAGCAGATGCGATCCACCGTA
>NZ_LRRB01000330.1 GCF_001646865.1 Aldersonia kunmingensis
GTGGAGCGGTACATGCGCGAGGCCAAGATCACCCAGATCTTCGAGGGCACCAATCAGATTCAGCGCCTGGTCATTTCGCGTCAGCTCGCGAAGTAGACGCGCCACGCCGGCCCGCGATCAGCGTCGCTCCGACCAGCACCCAGACGACCACGAGCGCGATCGCGAGCCCGGCGACGTAGTTGCGATCGAGCACGCTCGGGTTGTCGGGCATCGCTCCCTCGCGCGCAATCACCGGTGCCGCGACGAGTCCAAGGACGACCGTGCACACCGCGCCACAGGCGACCGGCGGCCACCAACTCCTCGGCAGCACGCGCCGTGACCCCGTTCCCAGTGCGGCACACAGCGGCGCGAAAACCCCGTCGTGCAAGAGAATTCCGGCCACGAACCACAGAATGATCGAGCGCACCGCCTCGGTGCCGCTTTCGAACAGGAGGGTCGCGCCGTACCAAACCGCCCAAGCGCCCAGCCCGACCAGGACAATGCGGATCGCATTCTGGATCACGTCTCGAGCACCTCGATCCGCTCCAGCCATTTCGTCTGCAGCACGCCGGGCCGGTTGGGTGCGATCAATCGGCAAGGGTAGCCGTGGTCGAGATCGAGCGGTTCGCCATTGAGCGCGAGCGCGATCAACGTGTCCGCGGCGCGGACATGGGGCGCGGGCAGCACCGACACCCCGTAGATTCCGGTCCGTTCCAGCGAGACGAACCGGACATCGTTGTCGGGATCGGCATCGAGTTCAGCGAGCAGATCCCGCAGCCGCACACCGGTCCAATTGCCCGATGCGCTCCACCCCTCCACACAGGCAATCGGCAGTTCCGCCGTCGTCTGGGGCAGCGCCAGCAATTCTGCTCGAGTGAACCGCCGCTCGTTGGTTCCGGCGGCGACAACGAGCGTGTAATCCGGGTCCGTGGCCTCCGGGCCGACCCCCGCCTTTTCTGCGGATCGGTTGACGGGCACGCCCTGCGGTCCCGTGCCGCTGCGTGGCGCGAGCACCGCGACACGGCGCAGCGCCGGCACGGTCTGACCAGCCATGCTCAGGGCCGCTGCGAGGCCACCGAGTGCGGCGGCGACAAGTACCGCCCGTCGGCCGATCCTGGCGCCCGCCTCGGCTTCGGGTGCTTGTTCGCTCAGCGGACGAGACAGCGCATCCCTGATCACCGGGAGCTTGACCGCAAGGTGAACTGCCAACGCGCCGAGTACAACCCAGGCCATCGCGTAGTGAGTCGTGGTGAAGAAGAACTTCCACGGGTAGAACTGCGAGATATTTATCAGCCCGGTCGCGAGCTGAAAGATGATGGCGCCCACCAGAATCGCGATTGATCCGCGCTCGGCGATGCGCACGATCGAGCCCGCGAGCGGACGCAGGAACAATCGCGGATACACCGCCCACAGCTTCACCAGCAGCAACGGGATCGCGACAACACCGGTCACCACATGCAGCCCCTGCGTGACTCGATACACCCACACCGGGTGTGCGGGCCACACGAACCAGGTCGGCGGGTGCTGGATCCAATGACTCAGCAGGCCGGTGCAGAAGCAGATTGCGACCGCCACACCCAGCGGGATGCCGACCCGGCTTGCGATTGCTGGGCCGCGGGCGGAACTGAACTGCGGTTCCGGGATTTTCGGGGTAACCATCAGGGCTCGACACTCGAAAGTCGGTGCGCGAGTGCGTCCACGGCAGAACGGAATCGACCCGGCCGCACCAAGGTCGCCACGTAGAGCGCGTCGGCCGGGTAGTCGACATCCACGAGTTGGGGCAAGAGGCGGGTGCGCTGCTGGTGTTCGTGCAGCATGGCGAGGGTTTGCGCGCCGGTCCGCGTTGTCGACATCGGCACGTCGACCAAGCCACGCGCCGGCGCCGCATCGCACAGGCCGAGCGCCCACCAACCGCCATCGGCGGCGGGGCCGAGCACCGCATCCACCTGCGGGTCGGTGAGGGTGGTCGCGCAGCGCTGCAACAACTCCGGTGTCACCTGTGGCGTATCCATACCGACCTGAAGCACCGGCAGGCCGAACCTCGCCGCATCGGCGTGCGCATTGGCGAGCCGCTCGGCGAACGTCTCCCCGCGCTGTTCGATGACTTCGACATCGGCGAGGGCCGCGTCCACCTGGTCGGCGAGCTCACCTTCACGCACATCCCCACGCAACGCAACAACCCGGCGCCGCACGGGCGTATCGCGCACCACCGCAAGCGTGTCCAGCAAGGCCGCCGCGGCGAGTTCGGCCGCTTCGTCCTCGGACAACGGCGGAACCAGCCGGGTCTTCGCCGATCCCGCCACCGGCGCCTTGGCGGTGACGAGCAGAGTGACGTCGGCGACGGTCATCGCACCGCCCAGAAATCCCGAACCGTCGCCGCTGTGCCACGCCATGAGCCGGAGACCTTGGACCGGCCGTGAGTTCGGTTGCGGTAGTCGATATCTCGCTCCACTACGGTCAATCCAGCCGCGGCTGCCCGCACCAACAGGTCGAGCGGATAACCGAACCGGGGATGCAGCGGACCCAGCGCGAGCAGAGTGGACCGTCGCACCACCCGCATGGCTCCGATGTCGTGCACATCGACGCGGTACCGCCGGCGCAAACGCATGGCCAGCAATCGATTGCCGAGGCGCGCATGCAGCGGCCAGACGCCAGGCTCGACCGCGATTCGGCGGCCCACGACCAGGTCCGCGTCGTCCAGCGCGTCGACCAGACCGGGTAGGTCCGCCGGATCCATCGATCCGTCACCGTCGAGAAATCCCACGATGCCTTCGGGCGCGGCGGCGACTCCGGCCTGGACAGCGGCGCCGTAACCGCGGCGCGGTTCGGTCACCACAGCCGCTCCGTGCAGTCGTGCGACATCGGCCGTGCCGTCCCGGGACCCGTTGTCGACAACAAGCACCCGATACCCCGGCGGCACTGCGGCGAGCACCCCCGGCAGGGCACCCGCCTCGTCCAGACACGGGATCACGACAGTCACGGTCGTTCCCTCCGGAACACCGGTCACTGTTCAACGTTATCCCGCAGGTCGGGCCCGTCGGGCACCTATCGTGAGGTCCGTGGAGCCGCGGACGCGGGCGCAGCGGCGCAGGTGGGGCGATGTGCTGGGCGCCGGTATCGCCGGCGCACTGGTCGCGGCCGCTTTTGCCGTGCCGTTCCTCGCCGACGAAGAGTGGCGTTCGACGCTGTACGCCGGTGCGGCACCGATCTTCGGCACGTGGACGACGCACTCGGGTTGGGGCACCGTTCCGGCGATCGCCATCGCCGCGCTGGTGTGTTGGTTCGGTCCGTGGCTCGCGCAGCGGCTGTCCTGGCTGCGCCTGCTCGGCGTGACCTGGCTGGCGGCGATGGCGTGGGCTTTCGCGTTGGCAATGGTCGATGGCTGGGAACGAGGGTTCACCGGCCGGCTCACCGATCCGGCGGAGTACCTGACCGTGGTGCCCGAGGTCGACGACATCAGCACCATGCTGAGCACGTTCTCCGATCGCATCGTGGACTTCCAGCCGAATTCCTGGCCGACGCACGTCTCCGGTCACCCACCGGGCGCGCTGCTGGCGTTCGTGGCCCTGGACCGGATCGGGTTGGGCGGCCCAACCTGGGCGGCGGTTTTCACCACCGTGGCCGGCACCAGCGCCGCGCTTGCCGTGCTGATTGCCCTGCGCGCATTGGCCGGACCCGCCCCCGCCCGCGCGGCCGCACCGTTTGTCGCCCTCGCGCCAACCGCCGTCTGGATCGCGGTCTCAGCAGACGCGATTTTCACCGCAGTTACTGCATGGGCGATCGCACTGCTCGCGTGCGCGGTCCGGCGCCGCGGCGGCGCGGGCATCGGACTGGGGTTCGCCGCGGGAGTCGGGTTCGGTTTCGGCATCTACCTGAACTACGGCCTGGTTTTGATGGGCATTCCCGCAGTGGCGGTGCTCGCGGCAGGACGCACGATCCGGCCCCTCGTCCCGGCACTCGCGGGTGCGCTCCTCGTGGCATTGGCGTTCACCACCGCGGGATTCTGGTGGTTCGATGGCTACCACCTGGTGATCGAGCGGTACTACCAGGGCATCGCGAAGGAGCGCCCGTTCGAGTACTGGGGCTGGGCCAATCTCGCGGCGACCGTGTGCGCCACCGGCCTTTCGGTACCGGCGTCGCTGCATCGCAGCCTGTCCTTACGCCGCCTCCGCCAGCGCTACGGTCCGAGTCTGCTCGTCGCCGCCGCCCTCCTCGCGGTGCTCGTCGCGGACCTCAGCGCCCTGAGCAAAGCCGAGACCGAACGGATCTGGTTGCCGTTCACTACGTGGTTGTTGGTCTCGGCAGCATTCCTGCCGGCCCGAAACCAGCGAGGCTGGCTCGCAGTGCAGGCGTTGGGTGCGCTCGTGTTGGTGCACGTCGTACTCACCCGGTGGTGATTGGTCGCCCAGAGTGGGCTTACGCCGAGGGCGGACCTTGTGACGCTGCGGCACGCAATGGCGCGAAGGCGAATTCGGCGAGGCCTTGTGCCGGAGCGACTCCCGCGGTGAAGCCGAGCACCTCCCGGGCTCGCTGCGGGCTGGCGACGATGTGCCGTACGTCCCCGGGCCGGAACTCCCCTGTCACAACGGGACTCGGGCCACCGCGCGCGGACGTGAGCAGGCCAGCCACCTCGCCCACGGCGATGGGATGCCCGGAACAAATGTTCAGCGGCACGAAACCCGCGAGTGGCCGTTCGATGGCAGCCAGATTGGCCGCTGCGACATCGGAGACGTGGACGAAATCACGCATCTGCCGGCCATCCTCGAATACCCGTGGCGCCTCCCCTGCCTCCAGCGCCGAGCGGAAGATCGCGGCGACTCCCGAATACGGCGTATCTCTAGGCATTTCCGGCCCATAGACATTGTGGTAGCGCAGCGCTGTCACGCTGCCTCCCGTGGCGGCCGCCCAGGCCAGCGCGTAATGCTCCTGTGCCACCTTGCTTGCAGCGTAGGTGCTGCGCGGCCGCATCGGAGCGTCCTCGTCGACCGGCTCCCAGCTCAGTGGATCGCCCGTTGCCGGGCACCGCGGATCGAACTCACCCCTGGCCAGGTCGGCCGGATCACGCGGCGCCGGCTCGACAGACCCGAGCACCGCGCTGCGATAGCGCCCATCGCCGTACACCACCATCGACGACGCCAATACCAAACGCGTACAGCCGGTTCGCACCATCGCGGCGAGCAGCGTCGCAGTACCGAGATCGTTGTGGGCGGCGTAGGCCGGCGCATCCTGTTGGCTCACCCCCGCGCCCACCACAGCCGCCTGGTGGCTGACGACGTCGACGCCATCCAACACGTGCTCCAGCTCCGCCGCATCTCGCACATCGAGTTGGTGCACACCCGCGGGCACCGCCGGCGCAGCGCCATGCGCCGATGCAAGCAGCGCATCTGTGGCGACCACGTCGTGGCCGGCCTCGCGCAGCACAACGCATACCTGGTGTCCGATGAACCCGGCGGCGCCGGTGACCAGGATGCGCATCGCGATCAGGGCAGGTCGAACGGTAGCTTGACGCCCTCGTGGGCGCGGCAGTGCGCGCACGTCTCGCCGTCCGGAAGACCCGAAATTGCCTTGCGTACAAGCTCTTTGAATCCCGGCAGGTTGCGCTCGAACTCGGCGAACACGTCGGCCGTCCGAACGCCCGCGCCCGCCTCAACGCCCGCGTCCAGATCGGTCACCAAAGCGATTGCGGCGTAACACATTTCCAGTTCCCGGGCGAGTACGGCCTCAGGGTGTCCGGTCATGTTGACAAGCTGCCAACCCTGCGCGGCGAACCACTGGCTCTCGGCGCGGGTGGAAAAACGCGGGCCCTCGACAACGACCATCGTCCCGCCGTCGATCGTGCCGGGCTGACCGGCGGCCGCACGAAGCCCCGGGCAGTAGGGATCGGCGAAACCGACATGGATTCCGGCGCCGTCGAAGTAGGTCTGCGGCCGGCCGGAGGTGCGGTCCACGAGTTGATCCGGCACAACAACGGCACCCGGGCCCAGATCGGCGCGCAGGCTGCCGACCGCACAGGGGCCGAAGATCCGGCGCACACCGAGGGCGCGCAGTGCCCACATGTTGGCGAGATAGGGAACAGTGTGCGGCGAGAATTCGTGCGTCTTCCCATGCCGCGGCAGGAAGGCGACCGTGTGGCCGCCAACGGGTCCCACGGTGACGGGAGCGCTCGGTGAGCCATAAGGGGTCTCGACCGTCACCTCGACCGCGTCCGAGTCGAAGAAGTCGTAGAAGCCACTACCGCCGATAACGGCGATCCGGGGCGTCTGGTCACTCGAAGCCAATGCCATGCCGTGATTCTCCCCGACCGGAAAGGCTGCGAGTAATTCGGCCTGCGCGGGCCTCGACCCGGTCGGCGGCTACCCCGAGATGACGCCTGCGATGCCCGACCGATCGGAGCTGTCGATCAGTCGGGCATCCTGCGCCAGGGAGTCGGGCTAGTGCCGCGCCGGCTGGGAGAGGCGCTTGAGCGCGAACTCCGAGATCGCCACGAGGCCGGCCTTCGCAGACTCCCGACGACGGGCGTCGAGGGTCATCATCGGCACATCCGCGGGGAGCGCGAGCGCCGCACGGATGTCCTCGAGTGGGTACGCCGGCGCACCGTCGAACTCGTTGATCGCGACCAGGAACGGCAACCCGCGCGACTCGAAGAAGTCTACTGCGGCGAAGCTCTCGTCCAGTCGACGCGTGTCGACGAGCACGATCGCTCCGATCGCGCCACGCACGAGGTCGTCCCACATGAACCAGAAGCGCTGCTGGCCGGGCGTACCGAACAGGTACAGGACCAGGTCGTTGCTGAGGCTGATACGGCCGAAGTCCATCGCAACGGTGGTCGACGTCTTCTGCGGCACCGCCGACAACGTGTCGACGCCCTCGCTGACGTTGGTCACGAGCGCCTCGGTCCGCAGCGGAACGATCTCGGATACAGCGCCAACGAGCGTGGTCTTGCCAACGCCGAATCCACCCGCGATAACGATCTTGGCCGACGTCGGTCGGCCTGCCGTCCTAGATACCACGGAGTCCACTCAGAACCCTTTCAATGAGCTCGCGCCGCTCTGCGTCGCTCGCGTCTTCCTTCAATGTCGCCTGAATTCGGACGTGTCCGGCTTCGACGAGGTCGGCTACAAGCACCCTCGCCACACCGACCGGGACGCCCACATGCACGGCAATCTCGGCGACCGATGGTGAATTCGAACTCAGCGAGAGGATCGAACGTGCTTCGTTGCTGAGCTCGATGTATTCGAGTTCGAGCAAATCGGCAAGCGGCGCAATCAGTGCCTCGAGCGCAATGTCGATGGCAGGCATCGTGCGCCCCGAAGTCAACGAATACGGCCGCACCAGGCTCGGTTCACGAGCCGCGCCTCCGCGTCCAGGTTGATCCATTGCCGGCTACTAACGCCTACAGCGAAACGCGGGGAGTCGCCTGCACGGCCGGACCGACACGATCCGCGAGCAGCGCCATTTCGTAGCCGACCTGGCCGATATCGCAAGAGGTGTTGGTGAGCACCGCGAGGTACGAACCATCACCAACCGCCATCAGCAGCAGGTAGCCGTGATCCATCTCGATCACCGACTGCAGCACGTTGCCGCCCTCGAAGAGGCTCGCCACACCAACCGCGAGGCTCGCGAGCCCCGAGGTAACCGCGGAAAGCTGCTCCGCGCGGTCGAGCGGCAGGTGCGCGCTCGCCGCCATCAGCAGGCCGTCGGCCGACACCAGAACCGCGTGCGAGACGCCGCTCACCTGTTCGGCGAAGTTGGATACCAGCCAGTCCAGCCGGCGGCCGTCCCCGGTCACGTTCTCAGTACTCATGGCTGTCCGTCTCCGTTCGTGCTTGTCGTTCGCTGTGCCGCCCGTCCGGTCCGCACGCCGGCCTGATGCCGACTGAGGCTGTTCCGGATCGCGTCGGGGGAACGACGCGATGGGCTGTTCGCTGCCGGAGCCGATTGTTCGACACCGCCCGGGACCAATCGCCGGCCCGGATGCCGCCGAGGCAGACCGCTCGCGGTCCGGTCCTCGACCATCTCCTCAGAGCTTCGTCGGGCCGCATCCCAACCCGCGTCGGCCGCAGTGGCCCAGCTCTGCGATCCAGCCGCGCTCGGGTCTACGAGCCACGCCGACATCATCTGGTCGAAGATCGGCGGGTTGTCGAGCTTCTCGTCGACCGGTGGCTCCAGCCGCGAGTGGAAGAACGATGCGGTCTTCTGCGTGCGGATGCTGTGCCGATTGAGCTGCGGCGGGGCGCCCGAAGCAGGCAGTGCCGAACCGGCACCCGATCCGATCGACCGACCGCCATTGCTGTCCGCACCCGGCGTCCGCGTCGGCAGACCCGGCGTGCCGCCCGGCTGCCGCTGCGGCAGGCCCGGCGTCGCACCGGGGGCGCGCTGCGGCAGGAGACCCTGCGAAGGCTGCGGGAGACCCGGCGTCGCACCCGGCTCACGCCGCGGCAGACCCAGGGCGCCGGCGCCGCGCTGCGGCAGACCCTCGCGCGGGGCACGCTGCGGCAGATCGGTCGCGCCGGGGGTGCGCTGCGGGATACCCGGGTTTGCACCCGGCTCACGCTGCGGCAAACCCGCGAGACCCGATGCAGGCCGCGGAACGCCCGGCGTTGCACCCGGCTCACGCTGCGGCAAACCCGCGAGACCCGATGCAGGCTGCGGAACGCCCGGCGTTGCACCCGGCTCACGCTGCGGGAGATCGGTCGAACCGGGG
>NZ_LRRB01000233.1 GCF_001646865.1 Aldersonia kunmingensis
CGCCCAACCGAGCGGTGGAGTCCCCACCGCGCGGCGTTTGGCGTTGTCCTCGGGGCGCAGCGTCTGCCATCCGTTCGGTCGGCGGAATTCTTTGCCGTTCACACCGGGCCACAACGGCATGAGCGCACAACCGAGCGCGTCGAGGTGATCGTGAAAGGCTTTCTCGGTGGCGAGCAGACGGGTATGCTCGGTAATCGAATCCCCCATGAGATTCGACCTTCCTTTCCAAGGTGATTGAAACCCCCGGCCTCACTCTTCGCGGCCGGGGGTTTCAATTTGTCAACTGGCAGGGCGTATCTGGTCCCGCCGCGCGGCTGCGGCCCGCGCGGCGAGAGCTTCACTTGCCTGTTCCCGTTCGCCGACACAATCGAGGTATCCGATACGGTCGGTGGCGTAACGCATTTCGCCGTCGATGAGAATGGCTGGCACCCAAACGAATCCGTTGCCTTTCGGCTTCGGTAGGTACCCGTGGCAGCGTAGTTCCCGGTAATCGTTGTAGCGGCAGACCAATTCGATGGTGGCCGGGCGGAAATCATCGGTGTGCAGCATCGCTGTGTTCCTTTCGAAAGTGAAAATGCTTGCGTACCAATGCTATCCGCAGGTGTTCCACTTTTCGATAGAGCTCAGGTCAAGAGTTCCGATTGCCGCACTCTGATTACCCGGTTGTACTCGTCGATCCGGTTCTCGACCTCCGCGAGGGTGTCGTCAACCTCGACATTCGAATACATCCAGCCACTGGCACCCCACGGGTAGAGCATGTTTTCACCGCGAGAAGCTTTGTGCCGCAGCATGTAACGTTGGAATCCGAATTCCTTCTGCTCGAATTCCGAGAAGCGATACAAGTCGTACCCCTGCTTGTGAGCCTTACCGGCGACCATGATTTCCTCGAGTTCGGTCCTGGTCTTTCCGAGGTCGAGCTTTTCGCCTGTCGCGGTCGGGTGAATGCGTTCCATGATCCTTTGTTCCTCTCCAAAGTGATTGCGTTGCAAGGTATTGGGCTGTCTTTCCGGTATCACCTCCTCTTCGCAACTCCGCATCGGCTGTGCTCCAGGTGTTCCACTGTGGAACACCTTTCCGCCCAACGACCGAAAAGCGCGTTCAACGCCGCGAGCGAACAACCTTGGCGGGCACATACCGAGAGCCGGTTTCTCGCGCTTCCAATGCGGCTTGAGCATCGCGCAGGCGGACACGAATCAAAGGGGAACCGGGCAGTCGTACCGCCGGTATCTCGCCACGGTCGAGCATGGTTCGCGCGGACTTGATACTGATTTGCCACATGTCGGCGAGTTGGGCAACGGTCAGCATCCGATCATTCTCGGGCAGAGTGTTTTTGGACATGGCAACGCCTTTCGCTCTTTCATGCGCAGGATTGGATTGCGGAGACAGTTTCGGCAGCATCGGGCCGGATTGTCACCAGCAATGCGGCCTCATGGTCGGTGGCGCTCCCGCCTACCGGCATCAATACCCGTGTCGCCACGGCCGCCCGGGAACCTCTGCCGTTCCCTTCGATCATCTTGTGTTGCAACGTGTTTGTGTTCGTAGGCTCGTTGCCCGCCTTGATTGATCGAGAACATTACGCGCACCGAAAGAGTCTGTCTATACCCATTTTCCGGCACATGACGCCGGACAAGGAAAGGGCCGCACCGGAGTAACGACATCCAGTGCGACCCTTGATAATTCGAACTACTTGGTGGTGCGGGACTTTCGAGGTTTCTTGGCGAGTGCGCCCAGCCGCTCGGCGAGTTCCTTACCGCGTTCCTCGGCGGCATGCTGATACTTCATCGCCATGACCGGCGAGGAATGTCCGAGCCGTTCCATCAATTCCTTGACGGTGTAACCACTTTGGGCGGCGAGGGTCGCACCGGAATGGCGCAAGTCGTGAAAACGTAAGTCCGGCTTGCCGATCGACCTTTTCGCCTTGGCGAAGATCGGATCGAACCGATGGTGCGGTAGCTGCCCGCCTTCGTCGGTGAACAGCAGGGCATCGTCATCGGGTCCAGTGTGCTCGCGTAGGTGGCGTTCCATCTCGGCGGACAAGAAGCTCGGCAAGTGCACATCACGCCTACCGGCGAAGGACTTCGTACTGCTCACGGTGAACTTGGAATGCTGGTAGCGGACCGCGCGCCGGACACGGATCAACGTGCCGTCGATGTCCCTGCGGCGAAGTTCGGAGACCTCACCCCAACGCAGGCCACCCCAGGACGCGAGAAGGACAGCGAGCCGGTATTGCTGCGGCATGGCATCGGCCAACTTCGCGATCTCGGCCGGTCCGAGCAACACAACATCGCGCTTACGTTCGGTCCGCATCGCCTTCTTGATCTTCGCCGGGTTCGCCTCGAGCAAGCCATCCTCGGTAGCGGTGCGCAGGATGGCATGCAGAAGGCTGTAGGCGTGCGCTCTGGCGGTCGGCGTGCCGGTATCCAACTTCGAGTACCAGGAACGCACAGCGGCGGCGTCGAGGAGGTCGACGCGCCTGCGTCCGAGCACCGGATCGATGTGGTTGCGGAGCAGTGCGCGGTAGTGGCTTCGGGTCGATTCCTTGATCGGGCGTTCCGTGATCCACGTGTCCGCGTAGGTCGAGAGCGTCGGCATGGTCGCGACCGTGAAGGGTTGCTCCTCGGGGGAGACCCAACGCCCGGTTCGTATGGCTCGGCGCTGCTCGGCGAGCCAAGCATCGGCATCGAGTTCGTCGGTGAAGGTGATCGATGCCGGATAGCGCACCTTGTCGGGTCCGATGTAGCTGGCTTGCCAACGGCGCGAAGGTAATTGACGTACGGCGCCGAAGGCTCGGCGCTGGCGTTTACGAGGAGGCATAACGGGTCTTTCTGGGCTGCGTGCGCTAACGTGCGATAGCGCGTTTCCCTTCGACTCTACCCGTTACCACTATTTGCCTTCGACGGTTCCACGAATGACTTTGTGTAGGTGGGTAAAACATTGGAACACCGGGGAAAGCTGAGGTGATCGTTTCCCGGCTTCAGACAGATTCAAATCCTGTCAGCCCGACAGAGTATGTATTTGTGCTGGTAAATGGACGTTTTCACGCTAGCGCGGCGGGGTTTCCAAGTTCAAGGTGCCTGAGACCGATTCGATGGGCTGCAGCGTTTCCCCAGGTCAGAGGCTTTGGCAGCACACTTGACTATCCACCGCCTGGTTATGTGCGCTGGGACCGCTCGATTGGGCCCGAAGCCGCTGTGGGGGAGACGAATTCGATCTTCTTGCGCAGAACTGGTAAGGAATGTGGCGTGTGAAAGGCGTTGTGAGGCAACGCTACTGCTGGTCCACAATGGGTCCACAAACGAGATTGCGGGCCGACTGCGCAGGCGAGAATCGGAAACACCCAAGGAACGGGATCGATGGCTCGTCGTTCAACCGTGCTCCCACAGCAAGGGCCCTTCGAGGTAGTTCGAGCCACCGTCTCGAGGCGCACTTGACCAAATCTAGGTGCGGCGGGCCGAAGACCGTCTGTCCGCCTGGATTTTGGCGCCGTGCCGTCGTGGATCCGACTGCGCCCCAGGAATTTGTTTGCCTCAACGCGTTTTGGTGGCGCGGGGCGTGGTCCCCGGGTGATCCCCAGTCTTGCGCGGCACGGTTATCTCGGGTCGGCGGCCTCGCGTCTCGCGAGCTTGCCGAGCCAATGGAACGCGGGCCGCGCACAGTGCGGCACCCACTTATGGGACGACTTCGAGGACGTGAAGGCCCGCAACCGGGATCCGGAATATTTCACTCAGGTGACATGCGCGCACGCCCAGAGTGCGGGCATGTCACCTGATACGACAAGCTCGACGGTTCGAACTAAGGAAGCGGCAAGAAAGCCGAACGATTCGGGAGCCGGGTTGCGGGTTCGCTACTTCTTAAAGGCGTCCTTGACCTTCTCGCCGGCATCTTTGAGATTGGACTTCGTCTGGTCGTTCTTGCCCTCGTTCTGAGTGCTCTTGTCGCCGGTGACCTTGCCGACCGCTTCTTTGGCCTTGCCGCCAAGATCTTGGGCCTTGTTCTTAGCCTTGTCCGTAGCGCTCACAGCATCTGCTCCTTTTCGCGATCGGCCTGCGATGGCCGATGTCGGAACACACCGGATACCTCGGACGCCGCTCGCCCAAACAGCGACCTCACCCTCTGGTCGGGGTCGCGGTGTTGCGTGGCCCGAGCGGGTTGCCGACACCGGCGCGCTCGTGGCCGGTCAGGTAGCGCTGAAGAGGTCGACGAGGGTGGCGGTGTCGGTGACCAGCGATCCGCCCGCGAAGCGCAGCGCGGCGTATGAGCGTTGCGCGGCATCGGCGTCGCCGGCTCCCGTTCAGCGGGCCGCTCGAACTAGGATCGGTGCGCTGCACCTGATGCACATCCGCCAGGGTGGCGTGACACCGAGTGCCCACCCGACCCTTCGGCATTTCGGTCGTTTATCGGCCGTCATCGATCGCGGTCGTCGTGTGCGTCGGTGGCGAGAATGGTCGGCGGGGCATGGGTGGTCGGGTGTCGCGATGGACATCGCGTATCGAACCTCAGTCGTTCTCGGCCGAGTGAAATAGGTTGACGTTGAGTGTGATCCGCGGGTCCGGTTCTTGCTCGCGATATGTATGGGTGACCTGATACGCGTCGACCGTGGCGTGGACGCGTCGCGGAGGGTTCTCGATAGGCGTTATCCCTCGATACGGGGCGTCGGTGCGGTGGTGACCTTCCGCCGGCGAGATGCACGGTCGATACGAGTGCGGGCTGTCCAGCGCACGTCGGTCCGCTGTTCAGCGACCGGCGGGCCCCGGCCGGGATATCGTGACTACCGTGCTCGGCGGCAGGTCTGCCGCTCCAGCCCGGGAGGTGGCGTTGACGAGGCGAGAGGACGACGAGGACGAGGAGAACCGGCAGCGCTTCGCCGACCGGGCTCTGGGATACGCCGAGGACGCGGTGTACTGGAGCATCGCAGCGCTCCTCGTTTGCGGGTCGGGCGTCCTGCTCGTTTCCCAAGTCAACACGTTCCTCCGGCTGCGGAACTTGCCGGCCAGTACGGTCATGCTGCAGCTGCTCGATAGCCTGCTGCTGGTCTTTATCTTTGTCGAACTGCTGTACGCCGTTCGGGTCTGCCTACGCTCGCGCGAGATCGCCGCCGAACCGTTCCTGATCGTCGGCATCCTGGCCGGAATCAAGGAGATCGTTGTGCTCTCCGTGGAGGCGGCGAAGCTGCTGGAGAAGGGTCCCGAGTTCTCCCGGGCGATCGTGGAGATCGGTGTGCTGGGCGTCCTGGTCCTGCTACTGGCTGTCGCCGCGTTCGTTCTGCGACAGCGGCGCCGGGACACCGAGGACGCGGGCGAAGCGGTGGCCGAAGAACAGGAGGCCGAGGAGAAGGGCCCCAAGTCGAAGTGAGCTGCGTGGTGGGCCCTGCGTCAGGGCGGGGGAATTGTCGGCGTGACCCATCGGCAACGTTTGTCACAATCACGGGCGCCGATCACCCGGTCCTGACACCACATCTACGTCGGAGGCTGCAAACGCCCTGAGCGCGTTTCGTGCCCAGGGTCGATGTCCGTGGGTGTGAAGATATTCGTGGTTTCTGAGCGGCCGCGCAGAACCGTGCTGCCGAACGCGGTCCAATGTCGCCGCTCCGGCGAATCAGCGCGGTCGAGGACCTCGGCTGAACACAGGATCCGCCGATCGCAGGTTTTGGCGAGATCGGCCAGCCGCGCGGCCGCGTTGACCGGGTCACCGATCACGGTGTACTCGTAGCGGTTTTCGGCACCGATGTTTCCGGCGAACACATGCCCTGCCGAAACTCCGATGCCGTAGTCGATGGGCAGGTGGTGGAGCTGAGCGCCCAACTCGCGCGCGGTTGCCAATGCTGACGATGATGCGCCGTTTGTCCGCAAGGGCGCGCCGAAGACGGCCAGCGCGGCGTCGCCCTGGAATTTGTTAATGAGTCCTTCCCGCTCGTCGACGGCGTTCACGACGATCTGGAAGAAGTCGTTGAGCAGTTCGGCGACCTGTTGCGGCGGCCGGCTCGCCGTCAACTGTGTCGAGCCCACGAGATCGACGAATAGAACCGCGGCCTCACGGACATCTCCTGACAGCGAGGTGCCCCCTTCGATGGCGCGACGTGCGACGTCTGGCCCGACGTGACGACCGAACAGGTCTCGCACACGGTCGCGTTCGGCGAGTCCAGCGACCATACGGTTGAATCCACTTTGCAGGCGCCCGATTTCGGAGCGCTCGGATACGCCGACAACGGTATCGATGTGTCCTTGTTCGACCTCTGCCATCGCGTCGACGACTTCACTGATGGGATCCGATATCGATTGCGATGTCAGGATCATCGTCGGTAGTCCGATCAGCACGGCCGCAAGCGACATGACCAGCACCGGGACATCGACCGAGGCGGTGACAGGAATGATCCAGCCGTTCGACCGCATGAGTATGAGCGCCGCGGTGACACCGCATGGCAGCACGCCGCACAACAACCACATGCTGATCAGGCGCGTTAGTATTCCCGGCGCCGTGACACCGGCCTCATAGCCCATGACGGCTGCAAGGATCGGGCGCAAGGTGCGATGAGTGAGCAGGAGCCCTATGCACGCAGCCGCAGATCCGCCGAATACCACACCCAGGAGGGTTGGCACCGCGACGCCGATCCCCCCGTCGAGATCGAGCAGGATAGAAATTCCGCCGCTCACGACCCACGTCGCCACCAGGATCGTCGATTGACGACTGATCAGTTTCGCCGCTGCCTGTTGTTCATTTGGGTAGGGTTCGCGCTCAGCAACCAACCAGCGCAGTACCGGCGTGATGATCAGGACACCGCCCACCGCGACCGCGAAGGATCCCAGAGCGACCAGCACGACCGCGGCGATCACATTGGTGAGCGTGAAGTAAGCGTGCGCTCCGCCGAGTGCATCACCACCGAGCGGTATCGCGATAGCGGTGGCCGCGGTTGCGGAAAGTAGATACGCGCACGCGAGGCGACTCGCGTATTGGATCGATAACCTGCCGGTAGTCGTTCGACGCACTCCCGCGATTGTCTTCGCCGAACTCATATGACGGTGTGCGCAGCTAGGTAACGCGCTACCCGCGATGCCGTGGACTTCACGAACGCCTCCGGTCAAGGGATTCCTGAAGGCGTCGCGCCGCAACCGACTGTTGGCCACCGCGCCCGGGCACAAACATTGGGACGAGGGCGGTCGCAACACCGGCGCCGGCGGTGGCTCGGACTTGGCGCTCCTCGCGCACGGGGTAGAAGTTGGGTCGCTCGTCCATCGGGGTCATCGTCAACCTCCGCGATCGGCTTAGCCAATTTTCGAAGCGTCTCGCGAATTTCCAGCAGAGTCAATCGTCAGGGAAGGCGGCGCGAAGGCGTGACCGAATGGAAGTAACTTGCCGCCACTGCGCGAGATGCTGGATCGCTGCACCCTCACGCCGTCGTGCGCGCGGACGGTGCGGGGTCGACCGTGGTGTCGACGTGGTTAATCGTAACGCCCGAAATGCGGCGATGGAGCACGGCGCAACCGTCCAGGGTGTCGCCGCAATCCAATTGGGTGTGCGCTTCTCGATGAACGCCTCGACGCATTTCAAGCGCGCTCCGGTCCATCATGTTGCACGCCATTGCTGCGGCAGCGTCCTCGTAGGCCGCCTCGATGCCCACGTTGAGTTGGCGTCTCGACCAAAACCGCTAGGCGAGCAACCTTCTGCCCCGTCGAGCGCTGTCGCTGTGGCTCGATCGCTGGAATGCGTGCAGATTCGGTGCGGTCTCCGGTTTCGTTGCCGCACACCGTGGTTGGCGATTGTTGCGATCCACCAACTGATCGCACATCGGTGGGGAGGGTGCGCGCTGGACCGGCCCGACTCGGGCGGGCGGCGGATCTGGGGATACTGCCCGCGCGGGGTGCGACCCGAGGATCGAACGGGGACGCTAGGACTGCGAGTACCTATCACCGGTTTGTCGTTGGACAGCTCCAGGCACGAGGTGCCGGCGGCGGAGGAGGAGGGCATGCGAACCGGGCCACACGGCGACTGCCTTGCCTTGACTGGAGACTTCCCTTCTCCGAACTCGTACGCCCTCAGCTTTCGGTGTCGTCCTTGTCGGACGCACTCTTAGCCTCGCTCTTGGCGATGTTGGTTTTGTCGTCGCCGCCGGATTTCGCGTCGTCCTCGGAATCGCGTGGTACTCGCGCAATTTCGCGAGCCACGTCGTCGTCGAGATCGAGCCCCGACTTCGCTTTGTATTGCTTCTTCACGGCGTCGGTGGCGTCGTCCTCGGATCCGCCCTTGGGGACGTCGAGGGTCTGTTCCAACGGATCGGTGCCACTGTCATTCGTATCGGTGTCCGACTTTTCCAGTTGTTCGTCGAGAGCTTTCTCGGCGTCGGGACTCAACTCGTATTTCATCTGCGCTCCTTCGTTGGCGCGAGATCGCCGCCAATGCGTGACCGTCGGATACCCGACGCGTGGCGGGACGAAACGGGTATGCCACGATCAGTTGATGGCCAGGCACACGGTCAATCCTGCGTCGGTCACCAGGGCGCACGCCCTGATCGACAGCAAGCAGTACGTGCTCGACAGCGACTGAGGCGAGGTGCAGCCGCTCGACGAGACGTCGTGAGGGGGGCGCGCGCCGATGTGGTCGCGACCCGCGTGCGATCGATGGGCGCGCACGCGATCCTCAGATCGTGGCTGACGCCGCCGTGGCCC
>NZ_LRRB01000155.1 GCF_001646865.1 Aldersonia kunmingensis
CGAGTCGCGGGTGGTGCCCAGTTCAGGGCGCCCGTTCGCGGTGAAGGATCCGAGGCCGGTGTGGGTGACCACGACACCCTTGGGCAGTCCGGTGGATCCCGAGGTGTAGATGACGTACGCGGGATGGTCCGCCCGCAGGAGCATCGCGCGCTCGGCAGCAATGACCGGCGCGGAGGAGTAGCCGGTCAGGTCGAGCGAATCGAGGCACAGCCACGCGGTGCCGGGCTGATCGGTGAGCGGGCCGCTCAGGGTGAGTCCGAGTTCCGCGCCCGAGTCGGTGAGCATGTGGGTGATGCGTTCGGCCGGGTGGTTCGGGTCCACAGGGACAAACGCCGCACCCGTCTTGGCGATTGCCCACACCGCGACGATCGCCTCCATCGAACGCGGGAAGGCCACTGCGACAAACACTTCCGGAGCCGCGCCGCGCCCAATGAGGGCCCGCGCCAACCGGTTCGACCATTCATCCAGCTCGCGGTAGGTGACCGTGCGGCCGGAAGCCACCAGTGCGGTGCCGTCCGGATTCGCCGACACACCCGTAGCCAGAATCTCGGCTAGCAATACCGGCGCCGCGCCCGCACCGCCGGTGGCGGGCACCAACTGGGCACGCTCAACTGCGGTGAGCAGGTCGAGGTCGGTGATGCGGGTACCGGGATGGCGGGTCACCGCGTCGAGCAGGTCGAGGTAGCGGTCGAGCAGGCCTTGTGCGGTATCGGCGTCGAACAGGTCGGTCGCGTAGGTCAGCGTGGCGGCACCGGTGTCGCCGATGCGCAGAGTGAGGTCGAACTGTGATGTGCCGGTTTCGAATTCGTAGCCGGTCACGGTGAGGCCGGGCAGTTCCAGTGTGTTGGCCTGCGTGTGGTCGTAGGCGAAGGCGACCTGGAACAGCGGACTGTGAGCCTGCGAGCGGACCGCTGCCAGGGTTTCTACGAGACGTTCGAACGGAATATCGGTGTGCGCGAAGGCGTCCAGGTCGACGTCGCGTACCGCCGCCAGGGTGTCGGCGAATGACGCCTCGGGGTTGATCTGGGTGCGCAGGACGACGGTGTTGACGAACATGCCGATCAGGTCGTCAAGGGCCGGGTGGCTGCGGTCGGCGACCGGGGTGCCGACCACGACATCGTCGCCGGCGCCCAGACGTGAGAGCAGTACGGCGAAGACGGCGTGGGTGGCCATGAACACCGACACGCCGTGGTCGGCGGCTAGCGAACGAACCTTTGCCATCACCTCGGGGTCTACGGGGTTCGTGACGGTGGCGCCGCGGTAGGACGCGATCGCCGGTCGAGGTCGGTCGAGGGGCAGTTCGATGACCTCGGGTGTACCGGCGAGCTGGTCGCGCCAGAAGCCGAGTTGGGTCGCGGCCAGCGACACCGGGTCGGTCTCGTCGCCGAGGACCTCGCGCTGCCACAGTGCGTAGTCGGCGTACTGCACCGCCAGCGGCGCCCACGCAGGGGCTTGGCCGGCACGGCGGGCGGCGTAGGCGGTGAACACATCCCGGGCCAAGGGCGTGGTGGAGACACCGTCGCCGCTGATGTGGTGCACGACGACGGCGAGGAGCCACTCCTCGGGGCCCACCCGCAGTAGCGCACCGCGGATCGGAACCGATTGTGTGACGTCGAAACCGGCGCCGAGTACTTGCACCAGTCGGGCCGGAACCTCTTGTGCGGCAACATCGAACACGGGCAGGTCGATACCGGCCTGCTCGACCGGCAGGACCACCTGCACCGGCCCGTCGGCATCCTCGGGGAACACTGTGCGCAGCGACTCGTGCCGGGCGATGAGGTCACCGATCGCGGCCCGCAGCGCATCGACATCCAGGTCGCCGGACAGCCGCACGACCATGGGGATGTTGTATGCGGCGGAGTCGGGATCGAACCGGTTGAGGAACCACATCCGAGACTGTGCCAGCGACAATGGAATCCGGTCTGGGCGCAGACGAGCCTCCAACGCCGGACGCGCATCTCGATCTGCATCGGCCACGACCGTTGCGAACTCTTCCACCGTCGGGTTGTCGAACAACGCCCGAACCCCGATGGTGACGGCCATTCGCTGCCGAAGGTTTCCCACCACCCGCATCGCGGACAGCGAGTTCCCGCCCAGGGCGAAGAAGTCGTCATCCAGACCGACGCGCTGCGCTCCGGTGACCTCGCCGAACACTGCGGCAACCAGCTGCTCGACCGGCCGCTCCGGCGCACGGAACGCCGCCACTTCGAATACCGGCTCCGGCAGCGCCTTGCGATCCAGCTTTCCGGATGCATTGAGCGGGAACGAGTCCAACGCAACAATCTGCGACGGCACCATGTAGGACGGCACCTGTGCGGCCACACCTGCACGGAGTGCCGCGGCGTCGAGTTCTGCACCCGCGATCGCCACCACGTAGGCGATCAGCCGTTCACCGGATTCCTCGCTGCGGTGCAACACCACCACCGATTGCGACACCCCGGCCTGAGCCAGCAGCGCGGTCTCGATCTCGCCGAGCTCGATGCGCTGGCCACGCAGCTTCACCTGGAAGTCGGTGCGCCCCAGGTACTCCAACTCGCCGGCCGGAGCGGAGCTTGCGGAGCGACCCGAAAGTCCCGGAGCGGAGCCTGCGGAGCGACCATCGGACGCGGTCGTCCACCGCACCAAATCGCCGGTGCGATAGAGCCTTTCACCGGAACCGAACGGGTCTGCCACGAACCGACTCGCAGTCAACTCGGCGCGGTGATGGTAACCACGCGCCAGCTGAGCGCCCGCCACGTACAACTCACCCGCAACCCCCACGGGGACCGGACGCAAACGCTCGTCGAGCACGTACACGCGCGTGTTCCACACCGGAGCACCGATCGGCACGGTCGTGGCCTCGGCCGTGGCGGCCCACGCCGTCACAACCTCAACTTCGGCCGGGCCGTACCAGTTGTGCAACTCGGCTGCACTGCCGGCACGGAAACGGACGACGCTCTCGATGGGCAGTGCTTCACCGGCGACGAACACCCGTCGCAATGAGGCCAACCCGGGTAGCTCGGGCATGAATGCCGCCAGCATCGACGGCACGAAGTGGATCGTGGTGATCGATTCCGCAGCAATGGTGTGCGCCAGGTAGGCCGGATCGCGGTGACCATCGGGCACGGCCACAACTAGACGCGCGCCGGTCTGCAACGTCCAGAACAATTCCCACACCGACACGTCGAACGTGAACGGAGTCTTGAGCAGCACCGCGTCGGTCGCATCGAGTGGATACCGACCCTGGGCCCACAACAGCTGGTTCACCGTCGCCGAGTGAGTCAGCGCGATCCCCTTCGGCCGCCCGGTCGACCCCGACGTGTAGATCACGTACGCCGGATGCTGCGCCCGCAGCGGCGCGACCCGATCGGCATCGGTCACCGGTCGCCCGGACAACGCGGACACATCCAGCACATCCACGGCCAGCACGGGGACGTCGACCGGCATATCGAACCGGTCACGTGTCGTGGTCAGCACCACCGCCGGCGTAGCCGAATCGAGCACATACTCCACGCGCTGCGACGGCTGGTCGGGATCGATCGGCACGTATGCACCGCCCGCGGCGACAACCGCATGCACGGCAGTCACCATCTCGATGCTTCGCCGCATCGCGACCGCCACGACCCGCTCCGGGCCAACGCCGAGCGAAATCAAATGCCGCGCAAGACGATTCACCCGATTGGAGAACTCGGAATAGGTAAGCGACTCGCCCTCGAAGACCAGCGCCACCGCCTCCGGCGACGCGGCCACCTGCCGATCGAACAAATCCGACAGTCGCAACGACGAATCGACCGGTGCGGTCGTCTCGTTCCACTCCCGCACCACCCGAGCCTGCTCATCGGCGCCGAGCAGGTTCACGTCGCCGACGGGCAGAGCGGGATTGGTGCTGATCGTCTCGACGATCCGCAGCAATTGGTCACCGAGGGTGTCGATCTCGGCGGCGCCGAAGAGGGCGCGGTCGTACTTGAGGGACATGCCCAGCGTTGCTTGCACCGCTGCGATGAGCGTCACCGGGTAGTGGGTGGCATCGTTGCCTTCGACACCGGTTACGCGCAGGCCGCCGAGTGCCTCGTTTGCTGCGCCGATGCCGTCGTGGTCGACGGGGTAGGACTCGAACACCACCAGTGTGTTGAACAGATTGGTGGCCTCGGTGGTGCGCTGAATCTCGGTCAGGCCCACGAAATGGTGCTCGACGAGATCGGCCTGCTCCACCTGCAGTTCGCGTAGCAGAACGGAGATCGGTGTCGCTGCATCGATCCGGACGCGCACCGGAATGGTGTTGATGAACAGGCCGACCATCGACTCGACACCGGGCACGTCGGCGGGACGTCCCGATACCGTCGCGCCGAACACGATGTCGGAGCGTCCGGTCTTGCGGCCCAACAGAATTGCCCAGGCAAGCTGGACGACCGTGTTGACGGTGACACCCACTTCGGCGGCGACACGGGCCAGTCGCGCCGTGCCGGTCTCGTCGATTTCGAGGGGCAGGTTCCCGATCCCCGAGTCCGCGGGCGCGGGCGCGGGCGCGGACGCCTCGAGCAGCGTGGGGCCCTCGACGCCGTCGAGCGCCGTGGTCCACCGTGCCAGGGATGCGATGTGGTCGCGTTGGGCGAGCCAGGTGAGGAACGTGCGGTAGTCCCCGACGCTGGGCAGTACCGAAAGGTCGGCGTCGACGGCGTAGAGCACCAGCAGGTCCCGCATCAGCAGCGGCATCGACCAGCCATCGAGCAGGATGTGGTGGAGCGTGACAGCAAGTTGCCACTCGTCGGGCGCGGTGCGCGCGAGGGTGAAGCGCAGCAGCGGCGGTGCGGTCATATCGAAGCCGCGACGCTGGTCATCGGCGAACAGCGTCTGTGCCTGATCCTGCGCGTCGGGATGGTTGGTGAGATCCACCTCGTGCCACGGCACATCGACAGGTGCGGTAACGATCTGCACGGCACTGCCGGTCTGGTCGGTGACGAACGCGGCGCGCAGGTTCGGGTAGCGCTCGAGGAGCGCCTGCGCAGCCCTGTGCATGCGGCTGACCTCGAGGACACCGCCGAGCTTCAGCACCGCCTGCATCGTGTAGACGTCGATGGCATCGGGTTCGATCAGCAGCGTGTGGAACAGGAGGCCGGACTGCAACGGCGAGAGTGCCCACACATCGACCAGGCCCGGGTAGGCGGATTCGAAGGCGTCGATGTCGGTCTGAGTGACCGAGACGAGCGGGAGGTCCGACGGGGTCAGGCCGCCGGCTGCGGGATCGGTTGCATGGGTGGCCAATCCGCCCAATGCGTCGGCAAACAGGGACGCGAGTTCGGCGACGTCGGCGCGATCGACGACACCGGGCGGGAAGCCGAAGCTTGCCTCCAGTGCGCCGTCGGCTGCGACGCCGGCGTTGATGTCGATCGCCACGTGGGCCGGGAAGGTTTGCGCTGCGGTGGTGGTGAGCTCACCCAACTCGCCGGTCGGCACCCAGCCGATGGCGGCGAACTCCGCTGCGACCGAGCCACCGCCGACGCGGCCGAGGTAGTTGAACCCGATCTGCGGGAGGCCCGCGCCCGCCAACACCGGGGCGGTGTCGGGGTTCAGGTTGTGCAGCAGCCCGTAGCCGATGCCCTTGTCCGGGACGGCGAGCAGCTGCTCCTTGACAGCCTTGACCGCCGCCCCCACGGCCGGCCCACCGGCGAACGCGTCGGCGAGGTCGATTTCGCCGAGATCGGCGCGGACCGGGTAGACACTGGTGAACCAGCCGATCGTGCGCGAGAGGTCCGCCCCCGGGAAGGCGTCCTCCTCACGGCCGTGGCCTTCCATCCGCACCAGCGTCGAGGTGCACTCGACGCCGCGGTTGCGGCGCCACCGGGTCACCGCGAGCGAGAGCGCAGTGAGCAACGCGTCGTTCGCGCCGCCGCGGTACTGCTCGGGCAATGTTTGCAGCACGGCCTCGGTTACCTCGACCGGAATCCGCACCGACACCCGATCCAGGGTGTCCATCGTGTCAACGGAAGGATCGAGCGGGCGAGAACCGATTCGCGGATCCGGACCCTCGACGATCCCTTGCCACAGACCTGCTTCGGCAGTTCGCTCGGGACGTGTTGCCTCGTCGGCGAGGGCGTGGGTCCAGCGCCGCATCGAGGTGCCGACCGGTGCGAGCGAAACTTGTTGCCCTGCAACCAGTTGTGACCAAGCGATGCCGAGATCGGGAACAAGGATGCGCCAGGAGACGCCGTCCACCACATAGTGGTGGGCGATGATCCGCAGCACGGCGCGCCGGCGGGTGCCGTCGGTAGCGGACTCGGCGAAACCGAACCACACGAAACGGATCACCGCGCCGTTCTCGGGATCGAGTTCGGCCAGCGCAGCATCGGACTCACACGACGCAATCCTGGTGAGTTCGGTGTCGTCGATATCGGCCGGCACCGCGACACGGCGAATGAGCGAGTCGATGTCGACCGACCCGACCGGTCGCGCCTCGAGAACGGGGCTGCCGCCGGCGGTGTACCGCAGCTGCGCGCGGAGCATGTCGTGGTGGTCGACCACGGCACCGATCGTGGCCCGCAGCAGATCGGCGTCGATCCCGTCGGGGAGCTGCACGGCCACTGCCTGGGTGAACGCATGCAGGTCACCGCCGGCGGCGAGCACGTCAGCGAGCAGCGGGGTGGGGGGCATTTCACCGACACCGCCACCGGGCAACTCGGGAAGCGTGACCACGTCTTCGGTGTCGTCGATGAACACCGCCGCCGACGCGAGGGCGGCCACCGTGCGGCACTCGAACACGTCGCGTGCGCTGAACCGCACCCCACGTGCGCGGGCGCGGGCGACCAGCTGGATCGAGACGATGCTGTCGCCGCCGAGGGCGAAGAACGAATCGTCCACGCTCACGGCTGACAAGCCGAGCACGTCGGCCATGCAGTCGGCGACGATGCACTCCAGTTCCGTTGCCGGAGCACGGAATTCCGTGACCTTGAACACCGGTTCGGGCAGTGCCTTGCGATCGAGCTTGCCGATCGGGGTCAGCGGCACCTCGTCGATCACGACGAACGCCGAGGGCACCATGTAGTTCGGCAAACGCCGCGCCGCGAACTCCGCAAGTACAGTGGTATCGACCGTGGCACCGGGCGCCGGCTGCACGTAGGACACGAGCACCGTGGCACCGGAATCGAGTGTGCGGCCGAGGGTGACGGCGAAACGCACCGAATCGTGCATCATCAGGGCGGCGTCGATCTCGCCGAGTTCCACACGGAAACCGCGGATCTTCACCTGGAAATCGCTGCGGCCGACGAACTCGAGCGAACCGTCCCCGCGCCAGCGGACCAGGTCGCCGGTGCGGTAGAGGCGTTCGCCTGCCGCGCCGAACGGATGGGCCACGAACCGCTCCGCGGTCAACGCGGACCGGTCGTGATACCCCCGGGCCAGCGCATGCCCCGATAGATACAGCTCTCCCGGTACACCAACCGGCACAGGATGCAGCCGGGCGTCGAGAACGAACGAGGTCACCCCGTTCACCGCAACGCCGATCGTCACCGGGCCATCCGCGGTCAGCTCCGCGTAGTTCGAGATGATCGTCGTCTCTGTGGGGCCATAGCCGTTGAAGTACCGCCGGCCCGGCGCCCACTGCGCGACCAGTTCGGGCGTGGACGCATCGCCGCCCACCGACACCACTTCGAGTTCGCGCAGTGCCGCGCCGTCCAACGTGCCGAGCACCGCGGGGGTGATGATCATGTGCGTCACCGACTCCGCGGCGAGCAGTTCGGTCATCTCGACGCCACCGATGACGTCGGGCGGCACGATTACCAATGTCGCGCCTGCCGAGAACGCGGCCATCCACTCGAGCACCGACGGATCGAAGCTGGGCGAACACACGTGCAGGAAACGCGATTCCGACGTGACGCGGTACCGCTCGATCGCGGCCGCCAACAACCCGCCCAGGCCCTGGTGCGTGACCGCGACACCCTTCGGGCGACCGGTCGAGCCGGAGGTGTAGATCATGTACGCCGTGTTCGACGCGCGCAGCGGCGCCGACCGGTCCGCATCGGTCACCGCCCCTGCCGCATACTGCGCCAACAGCTGATCGGTAGCGGGCGCATCGAGCGCGATCCACTCGATACCGTCGGCGGGAAGTCCGGCCGTGTAGCTGGCCTCGGTGATGCCGAGCGCCGCGCCGGAATCGGTGAGCATGTACTCGACACGCTCGCGCGGGTAGGTGGGGTCGACCGGCACGAACGCGGCACCGGTCTTGGCGACCGCCCACACCGCGGCCACCATCGAATACGAACGTGGCAGCGCCAGCGCAACCCGCGTCTCCGGGCCGACACCGTGACCGATCAGCCAGCGCGCCAACCGGTTCGACGTCCGGTCCAATTCGCCATAGGAGTACGTGCGACCCTCGAACCGGACCGCGGCCGCCTCGGCATCCCATTCGACCGCGGCGGTGAGGATCTCCGCCAACAACCGCTGCGGCACCGGCCGTTCGTCCACGGCGGCGGTCAGCGCCGCGTGTTCGGTCGCGTCGAGGAGCGTGAGGTCGCCGACGGACACGGTTGGGTCGGTCGCCACGGCTGCGAGCAGGCGTGTGAAGCGCTGTGCCAACTCGGTCATCGTCGCCGGATCGAACAGGTCGGTCGCATAGATCAGTGATCCCGCGAGGCCCGCGCCGTCGGTGGCGTTGTCCGACAA
>NZ_LRRB01000021.1 GCF_001646865.1 Aldersonia kunmingensis
CTACGAGGAGCACCACGTCGCCGACATTTTGGTGATGGAACTTGCGGCGATGAAGCCGGAGGACGACCGCTTCGATGCGAAGACCACGGTGCTGATCGAGAGTGTCTCGCACCATATCGAGGAGGAAGAGGAGAACTGGTTCCCGAACGTGCGAGAGAGCCTGGGGCGCAAGAAGTTACAGGAGATCGGTGAGCGGATGAAGGAGCTTCGCACGAAGGCGCCGCGGTCGCCCGCGCAGCCGTCTGCGCTGAAGAAGGTGATCGATGCGGTCATCTCCTGACGCGCCGCTACGGTGACCCGGCGCTCGATGAACTCAGGTCAAGCCGGCCCGATTTCGATGGACCACTACCTGCCCGCGCTGAGTATCGAACTGGTGCGGCCACCTCGGTCGCGCAACTGACCGTTACCGCGTGCCTGCTCGGGCCGGCTTCCGGGCAACTTGTGCCGGACCGGTTCGGGCGGCGCGGGATTCTGCTGCCGGCACCCTCGCGTACATCATCACGTGGGCATTGTGCGCGATCGGTCGCGCCATCGAGTTTCTCGTGGCTGCGCGGTTCGTGCGGGGCGTGGCCGGGGGAGTTGGGATCGTCATCGCGCAAGCGTCGGGCGGTGACATCGGGTCAGCGCACAGCAGGGGTCTGAGGCTCAGCGCGTGGCCCGTGTCCTGCGCTCGTGCCCGCCGGTCACCCGACCGCGGCTACGGTGGCGGCGAGTTCGCGTGCCCAGGCCCGCGCTCGGTCCGTCTCGCCGGGGGCTAACGGGCCGAGCATGCCGGTGACCTTGAAGTCACCGGGTTTCCCGATCATCGTGAAGCCCTCGCGGCGCAGTCGGCGGCGGGCGGCGCGGGCGGCGGAGCCAGTCAGCCATCGCGGCTTGTCGGCGCGGGTGCCGAAGGTCGCCGCGCGGCAGATCGCATTGGACGAGGAGATCCGGTCGAGCCACTCCCGAAGCCCCAGGCGGGTGGTGACCGTGGCCGATCCGGTCCACGACAGTGCGTCTTCGCGGGTCTGAGGCCTGGTCAACCCGAAGACATGGGTGGGGCCGCCGACCACGAGCAGATCGAACTCGTCCAGGATGAGGGGCGCATCGTCCACGTTGAGCACGTCGACGGTACCGAGTTGGCCAAGTTCCTCACCGATCACCCGCGCGATCGATTCGGCATTGCCGTACATCGATTCATACACGACGAGGGTGCGCATTCGAACCCTCCCTTGCGGAAACCTCTCACCGAGCGTGCATTGGTGATACCCAATTTTCGGCTATCCATTCCGGGTTTGCTGCACACCGTGAACCCTGCGCGGCAGCAGTCGACAAACGCGTCCGCAGTTTGGCGACCGACGTCGCAACTCGAACGAGCCCGCGAGCTGCCCGGGAAGCCGCACAACGAAGGCAGTACGCGGCGCCGCCACGATTGCCATAGGAACAGCTGACCGCGCGCAGTCGACTTGCGGTTGCCTTCGCCGACCAGGACGCCTTAGCTTCAATCCACCGACGAGCCGGCCGTTGTCGAGTGTCGGAACGAGGAAAGTGCCCTCTGAGCTGGGATGATTGGTGTTCTCACGCAACAATCTGACCAGTTCGGAAAGGCACTTCCGGTGCAAGTTTCGCACAAGTTCGCCGTGGAGTCGGCGGTATTCGACGACGACAACCTCGTATCGCTCGCCGGGCTGGTGCCGGTGATGACGCTGGCCGAACAGACCGGGCTGCACGAACTGCTGGGCCAGAGGAGCACATTGCGAACCGAAGATCAAGTCCGGATCGGCGAACCCGGCCCCGAAGCTGTCGACCTTGATCGCCGCGATGTGCACCGGCGCGGACAGCATCGACGACATCGACGTGCTGCGCAGCGGCGGCACGAAGACGCTCTTCGATGCCGTGCATGCACCCTCGACGATAGGAACTCTGTTGCGGTAGTTCAGTTTCGGACACGCGCGTCAGCTGGAATCGGTCCTGCGCGCACACTTTCCGCGTTGTGCGAGCGGGTCGCACTGCTGCCCGGTGGCGACGAGCGCGCCTTCGTCGACATCGATTCCCTCCCGCGCCCGGTCTACGGTCACGCCAAACAGGGCGCCAGCTACGGGCACACCAAGATCGCCGGCAAACAGATCCTGCGCAAGGGGTTGTCTCCGCTGGCCACGACGATCAGCACCGAACGGGCGGCGCCGGTGATCGCCGGAATGCGACTGCGGGCAGGCAAAGCCGCCTCCGGCAAAGGCACCGCACGCATGGTCGCCCAGGCAATCGCCACCACCCGCACCGCCGGGGTCACCGGCACTATCATGGTGCGAGGCGACTCGGCCTTCGGCAACCGTGCGGTGGTGCGTGCCTGTCGCCGCCACGGGGCCCGGTTCTCCCTCGTACTGACCAAGAACCCCGCCGTGCAGCGCGCGATCGACACCATTCCCGTGGACGCGTGGACGCCAGTCCGGTACCCCGGCGCGGTGCGCGACCCGGACACCGGCACCTGGATATCCGACGCCGAGGTCGCCGAAATCGGCTACACCGCTTTCGCTTCCACCAAGCACGCGGTCACCGCCAGACTGATCGTGCGCCGCGGCAAAGACGCCCGCTACCCCGACGCCCTGTTTCCGGTGTGGCGGTATCACCCCTTCTTCACCGACTCCGACGAACCGGTCGCCGCCGCCGACATCACCCACCGCCGCCACGCGATCATCGAGACCGTCTTCGCCGACCTGATCGACGGCCCGCTCGCGCACACGCCCTCCGGGCGCTTCGGGGCGAACAGTGCATGGGTACTGTGCGCGGCGACCGCGCACAATCTGCTGCGCGCCACCGGCGTCATCGCCGTGACCGCCACGCCACCGCACGCGGATCGACCTTGCGACGAAAGATCGTCACCGTTCCAGCCCGACTGGCCCGTCCGCAACGCCGACCGGTCTTGCACCTGCCCCGCCACTGGCCCTGGATAGACCCATGGCTGCGGGTGTGGCACAACATTATCGACGCCGCGGCCTGACACCCCGAACCCCGCCGGACCCGGCACGACAGGAACCACATTGGAAAAGCTGGGCAGACCAGCGAACACCACCTGCCCACCGAAGGCAATCAAGATCAATAGATCAGCCCGGCCCGACCACGACGCGGGTCCGTGGATTCAGGTTTAGTGATGGACCAGTGGCGGCAGTGGGGTTCGTTGTTGCCGATCCCTCTCACCGACCGAGAGTTCCACGGAAGCTATTGAGCAACGGCGTTACTCACGTTCGCCGTCG
The DNA here is from genome assembly GCF_001646865.1 of Aldersonia kunmingensis. Classification (GTDB taxonomy): domain Bacteria; phylum Actinomycetota; class Actinomycetes; order Mycobacteriales; family Mycobacteriaceae; genus Aldersonia; species Aldersonia kunmingensis. The sequence goes on from NZ_LRRB01000021.1 coordinate 3,231, forward strand.
TTCGATGTTGCGGCCACCACGCGGCATTGTCTCCGGTGACTGGTATCGCACAGCGGATAGGTGAGGCTGCGCCGGCAAACGCACAGGGCGACTACGAAGCGGTCCGAGGACACGACCGAGCCGTCGGGCATCTCGACCTCGACTGGGCCGTCGATCAACACCGGGCCACCCTTCACCGGGCGCACCCTCCTGGGCTTCAGCTCAGTTCGTTTGGTTGGGCCGGTCGGCACGGATCACCACCACTTCCTCGGTTGCGGGTTCGGCAGAACACCATCCACGGCTGTGCAGGTAATCGGTTCGGCTGCGCATCACCTCTCCGAACGGCAGGTGTCGGCGGGCAACGATCGCGGCCTTGAGCCCGCTGTGACGCAGCCGGCGCAGCGAGATGGCCGGACCGGCAAACTCCGAGTGGACCAGCAGCAGGAATCCTCCGGGGCGCAGCAGATCGATACTGTTCGCGCACAACGGATCGAGAATGGACCGGCCGTCGGGACCGGCATCCCACGTGGCAGAGCTGTCGGTACCGGGCGGGCAGGGCACATACGGCGGATTGGCAAGCACCACATCGAATGTGCCCAGAGCGAATGCCTCGTAGCAATCACCACGTCGAACGCGCACCGGCAATCGATTCATTTGCCCGTTCAACCATGCCGAAATGACCGCTCCCCGCGAGATATCGAGCGCAGTCACATCACCGGCGCCCAAATGCGCGGCGGTGAGGGCGAGCACGCCGCTGCCGGTACAAAGGTCCAGCACGCGCGCATCGGGTGGCATGACGGCCTCCCGCAATGCCTCGGCGAGCAGCACCGAATCTGCTTGCGGTCGATACACGCCAGGCAGGCGCACGATTCGCCGCGGCAGGGGATCGAACCATCCACGCCGCAGGAGCGGGTGAAACGGTCGCTGTGCCGGGTGCGCCTGCGTCGTCACAATCGTTCCTCCGACATTGGGAAGCGTGTGAGATTCCAATACCCGGCACCTCCCGAACCAAACCCGTTTACTGTGCGGCCTTGCGAATCAGCCGGATCACGGCACGGTCCACGATGTCGCGGCGTTCGTCATCGGTCTTGGCCTTGGCCGCACGGCGCAGGGCCGCGGACACGGTCTTGCCGCGCTCGAACGCCGTCACCACGCGTGGGTCGACATAGGAGTTGCGGGCCACGGCCGCAGTGTTACCGAGCGCGTCGGCAACCTCGGACATCACCTGCGCCTGAACTCGTTTCATGCCTGTCTTCGAACCCGGCGGATCCATGCCGCCGAACTCGGCCGCTGCCAGGATCGTTCCCTGCCAGGTGCGCAGATCCTTGGCCGAGCAGTCGAAGCCGACAATCTCACGCATCCGGCCATTCACCTCGTCGGCGCGTAACTCCCGGTAGCCGTCCCCGTTGCGGTACGCGAGCAGACGATCCGAATCCGTGTCGGCGCGCAGCAGGGATCGCACCGCCTTCGTGGCCAGTGGATCGGTGATCTGGACGCGGCGTCGGATACCGCCCTTGGCCAGGTAATCGAATCGCAGTTCTTCCCCGGACACGGTCACCTGTTCGCGCAGCAGCGTCGCAACCCCGCGGGTGCCGAATTCCTCGGCATACTCCTCGCCGCCGACCCGGAAGACCCCGCGATCGATCAGTCGCAATGCGATCGCCTGCACGCGCGTGAGCGGCGTGCCGCGTTGTGCCAGGTCCTCGTCCAGCTGCGCGCGCAGCTCGGGCAGGCGTCTCGCGAGCTCGAGCACGTGGTCGAACTTCTCCTCGTCCCGCTCGTTGCGCCATTGTTCGTGGTAGAGGTACTGCCGACGCCCGGCAACGTCGACCCCGACCGCCTGAATGTGGCCGTTCGGGTACGCGCATACCCACACCTTGCGCCAGGCCGGCGGAATCACCAGCGTACGGCCGCGTTCCAGGATCTCTTCGTCGTCGACCCGCTCGCCGTCGGCGGTGAGGTACGAGAAGCCGCGACCACGGCGAACGCGGCGAATCCCCGGGCCGTACGGCGTGCTGCGGCGCAGTCGCATGGCAATCCTTTCGGGGTCCCGGCGTGTGTGCGGGTGTGTTTGCCATACCCGCTTGCGGGCACCCATTCCCAGTGACTTCCTTGTGGCTCGATCGAGTACCCATTGCGCCCGTGCCGTCACTCGAACCCGAGATCAAATACGACGTCGTCGTTGTCGGCGGCGGTCTCGCGGGTCTGACCACGGCACTGCTGGCGTCCCGAGCGGGCGCGCGTGTCGCCGTGCTCGAAGCGCGCCGAATAGGCGACGGCACAACGGGCAACTCGACCGCCAAACTCAGCCTGCTGCAGGGCACTCAGCTGTCCCGGATCAGGCGGCGGCATTCCGCAGCCACCGCGGAGCGGTATGTCGAAGCGAACCGCGAGGGCCAGCAGTGGCTGCTGCGCTATTGCGACGAGCACGACGTGGCGGCACAACGCTGCGCGGCGGTGACCTACGCCCAGACGCCGAAAGCCGTCCGGGCGGTGCGCGACGAGTACGACGCGTGTCGCGAGGCCGGGCTCGACGTCGAGTGGGTCGATCAGCTCGACGTGCCGTTCGTCAATCACGGCGGTGTTCGCCTGCCCGATCAGGCGCAGGTGGACCCGCGATCGGTGCTTTCCGCACTCACCGCCGACGCGATCGACCACGGCGTACACGTATTCGAAAACACGCGGGTGCTCGGGCTGACCGGATTGGCTTCCGGCCATGTCATGTTCGGTGAGCGTTGCCTGGACACCGAGCGCGGGCCGGTCCGCGCCGATACCGTCGTTTTGGCCACGGGAACCCCGATCTTGGATCGCGGCGGCTACTTCGCCCGCCTGCATCCGCAGCGCTCCTATTCGGTGGCGTTCGAGGTGCCCGGCGAAATTCCGCGCGATATGTACATCTCCGCCGACACACCGACGCGGTCGCTGCGCTACGCCCCCGGCCCGACCGGCGACACCCTGATCGTGGGCGGCAACGGCCACACCGTCGGACGGCAGGAGCCCACCACCCCGCAGTACGAGGATCTCGTGGGCTGGACGCGCGAGTATTTCCCCGGCGCCCGCGAGACGCACCGGTGGTCGGCGCAGGACTACGTGCCGGTCGACGTGCTACCCCATGTGGGTCCGCTGCTGCCCGGCTATGACCGCGTGCTGGTGGCAACGGGATTCGCGAAGTGGGGCATGACGAATGCGGTGGCCGCGGCGTTGGCCCTGTCGGGCCGGATGTTCGGTGGGAAGATGCCGTGGGCGAGCGTTCTCGAGAGCTGGTCGCCGCGCGAACTCACCGGCCTGCCCGACGCCGCGAAGATCAACGGCGATGTCGGCGTCGCGATGGTGGGCGGTTGGCTGCGCGCGGCATTGAGCGGCGACGGCGACCGTCCGGACGAGGGGGTGGGCCGCGTGACGCGACGTGGAATTCGGCCGGTCGGCGTTTCCACCGTGGACGGTGTCACAACGACGGTGTCCGCGGTATGCCCCCATCTCTACGGAATTCTGTCGTGGAACGACGCGGAACGATCGTGGGACTGCCCACTGCACGGTTCGCGCTTCAGTCACGACGGCAGAGTCCTCGAAGGCCCGGCGACGTGCCCACTCGATGTCATCGAGCGCGCGGAAAGCGCCGCAGAGGAAAGGAGTTCGATCTCATGAGCAGCCAGACGCGCCTGCAGGACCATACGGTCGCCATACTCGCCACGAATGGCGTGGAGCAGGTCGAATTGACCGAGCCACGCGATGCCGTCGAAAAGGCCGGAGCGCGAACGGTATTGGTGTCGCTCGAATCCGGCGAGATACAGGCGATGAACCATGACACCGAGGCGGCGGACAAGTTCCGCGTCGACCAGGTGATGGGCGACGTGTCGATCGACGATTTCGACGCGTTGATCCTGCCCGGTGGCACAACCAACCCGGACAAGTTGCGTCAGAATCCCGACGCCGTGCGGTTCGTTCGCGAGTTCGTCGAGGCACGGAAACCGGTGGGAGTCATCTGCCATGGACCGTGGACGCTCGTCGAAGCCGATGTCGTGCGCGGCCGCACACTGACCTCGTATCCCAGCGTGCGCACCGATATCCGCAATGCCGGCGGCATCGTTGTGGACGAGGAGGTCGTGGTCGACGGGCAGTTGGTGTCGAGCCGCAACCCGCGCGATCTACCCGCCTTCTGCGAGAAGATCATCGACGTATTCGCGGCGGCGCCGGTGCGCAGCTGATCGGATACAGCAGCGCCCAGCAGCACGACGAGGGCGAAAAGTTATGGGGCGCAGTACACAAACCTTTGGCCACGACCTGACGGAGCTGTTCCACACCCTCACGAGGGCACTGTCAAGTTAATTGGTGGGCTTGGTGATTCGGTCTATCGTTCAGTGCTATTCATCGGTTCTTGTGGAAAGACTTGTCCCAGTTCAGCTTCAGGCGGCGGTTGTCGTGACCCCTGTGATCTCGTTCCAGATCGCGAAGCGGTCGACCATCACGATGCGGTACTCGGCTGGCGATAGCAGGTGTCGACGGGGACGAAAGTGCGGTGTGATGCCGCTGAACGCCGACTGGAATCTTTGCGCGTGGCGGATTGATTTGAAGCGTTTCATCGCCCGCTCTCGCTGACGGGTCGGTTGATGGGAGTTCTCTGCAGCCGGTTGTTCAGGTAATTCGACCGGCGGTGCTCGACCGACGGCAGGAGCTCGCGGTGCGCCGCCTGATAGCTGGCGAGCTTGTCGGTGACGAGCACCCGCGGCACGTATTGCTGGCCCCTGAGGAGATTGCGGAAGAATTTCTTGGCGGCCAGCGCGTTTCGGCGCGACTGGACCAGGACATCGAGCACGGCGCCGTTCTGGTCGACCGCCCGCCACAGGTAGTGGGTCGTGCTGTTGATCCGGATGAAGACCTCGTCGAGATGCCATTTGTCGCCAGGGCGGGGCCCGCGCAGCTGGTTGGCGTAAGCCTGCCCAAACTTCGCACACCAGAGCCGGATCGTTTCGTAGCTGACCACGACACCGCGTTGCAGCATCAGCTCCTCGACCTCGCGGAAGCTCAGTGGGAACCGGTGGTAGAGCCACACGCAGTGGGCGATGATTCCGGCGGATACCGGTGCCCCTTGTTCGACGACGATGATGCAGCGGTCACGACCACCGATCTTGGCAGCGACCGGGCAACCGACCAACTGGACAGCCCCTCCGCGATATTCGGGTCCGACCGAATTCTCGACATACCCCGGGTCGAGCAACTGTCTCGGCCGCCCATTCCTGTTCATCCCTGCTCACCCTGCGCGGATGTTACGTTGACGGCATCGG
>NZ_LRRB01000089.1 GCF_001646865.1 Aldersonia kunmingensis
ATCGCGATCGTCCCGCTGTACTGCCTCGGCCTCGCCGGTGCGTACATCTCCTGCAAGATCACCGTCACGTTGATCGGCGGTGGGTCCAGCGGCACGTATATGCACTACTTCTACCAATTCCTGGTCAGCACGGACGTGATCTATTCGCTGCTGAAAGCGATGGTTTTCGTGGCACTGACGACGTTCATCCAGTGCTACTACGGCTTCTTCGCCTCGGGTGGTCCCGAGGGCGTCGGCGTCGCGGCCGGCCGGGCGATCAAGGTGTCGATCATCGTCGTGGTGTTCGCGAACATGTTCCTCACGCTGGCGATCTGGGGGATCACGCCCGGCATCAGGATCTCGGGCTAGGGGGCGCAGTGATTATCGATCCGAGCGGGCGCGGCCCGACGATGCGGCAACTCGTCCTTGCCGGCATCGTGTTCATCGCAATAGGCGCCCTGCTGCTGACCCTGCTGATGATGCGGTACCGCGGCGACTTCGAGGAGAAGCTTCCCGTTACGGCCCTGCTCACCACCACAGGGGACGGGCTTCCCGCCGATGCGGACGTCAAGTACCACGGCGTCCTCGTTGGCACCGTGCAAGATGTCGAGGTCGCTGCCCAGGGCGAGATCCAGCAGGTCCACATCAACATGGACCCGAAGTTCATCGACGGCGTACCGAACACCGTCACCGCCCGGGTCGTGCCGAGCAACATCTTCGCCGTGACGTCGGTCGAGTTCATCGACAATGGCCCGGCCTCGCCGCTGCAGTCCGGCGACGAGATCCAGCAGGACACCAGCAAGCAGACGATCGCATTGCAGGACACGCTCACCCAGGTGCGCAACATCCTTGACCGGATCGACCCGGTCAAGCTCGGCCACGTGCTCGGCACCCTGACCACCGCGCTCGAGCCGGGCGGCCGCGCCGCAGGTTCGACCATCGAGCGGCTCGATCGCTGGCTCACCGCGGTCGACGCGGCATTCCCCGATCTCGGTGCTGACCTGCAGAACATCGCCACCGCAGCGGCCGGAGTGAACGAATCGATGCCGGAACTGATCGACGCGCTCAACAGCTCGATCACCACCGCCAACACCATCTCGAGCCAACGCGACAACCTCGTCGCGCTGCTCGCGTCCGGTGGCGGTGCGGTCGACTCGATCAACGGCCTGTTTGCGGCCAACCCGAACGCGGCGAAGGTGCTCATCCCCGATCTGGACGAGACCTTCGGTGCACTCGCCAGCGATCCGGATTCCATCTCGCAGACGATGGTCAACCTGAACAACTCGCTGTCCGCGATGAATTCGACCTTCAACTGGGGCCCGTCGCAGCAGATGGCCTGGAGCATGGATCTTTCGTTCACACCGTTCAAGCCGTACACCCGGGCCGACTGCCCGCGCTACGGCGACATGGTTGGTCCCAGCTGTTTCACCGCGCCAATTGGCCAGAACCCGGGCGTGCTGCCCTCCGAGCTCCGACCGCGCCGGCTCGAATCCGCCGGCCCGGCACCGGAACTCATCCCGACACCCGCGGCCCAGGCACCCGCCGCACCGCAGGCACCTGTCATTCCGGTGCCGCAGCTGCCCGGGGGCTTGCAGTTGCCGCAGCTCCCCGGACTGCAGCTGCCCCCGATTCCCGGCATCACCCCGGCGAGTGCCACCGTCCCGGCGCAGGGCGGTATCCGCGGTCCGGCGGCGGTACGCGCGCTCGGCGGCAAGAAGGTGAACGCGACTCAGATGATGCTGATTGCGGCCGCAATGCAGGGCGGCGCGTTGTACCCGGTCTCGGCCGCGTCGGATGGGGGTGCTGCGAAGTGAGAGGCCTTTACAAGACGCTGATCGGGTTCAGCCTGTTCGCTGTCGTCTCGCTGCTGGTGACGTGGATCGTGTGGACCACGCTGCAACGCAGCGTCGAAGGCGATACACGCACCTACTCGGCAACCTTCTCCGATGTCCTCGGCTTGCACGGCGGTGACGACGTGCGGATCTCGGGCGTCCGGGTCGGCCGCGTCGAGAGCATTAAGCTCGATTCCAACCACGACGCCAACGTGACGTTCGTGGTGCAGGACGATCAGACGCTGTACTCGAACACCAAAGCACTTGTGCGGTACCAGAATTTGATCGGCCAGCGGTATCTGGCACTCGCCCCGGGCGAAGGTCAGGGCGGCGCACCACTCGAGTCCGGCGGCACAATTCCGCTGGACAACACCGAGCCGTCGTTCGATATCTCCGCACTGCTCAACGGTTTCGAGCCGCTGTTCGCCACGCTGCAGCCCGAACAGGTGAACTCGCTGTCCAACACCCTGATCCTGGCTTTGCAGGGTGACAACGTCTCGCTGAGCGCGTTCATCACCCAGGCTGCTGGGCTCGCCGTGACAGTCCAGCAGCGCGACGTGATCCTCGGTGACGTCATCGACAACCTCGGCGGCGTGATGGCCGGACTGGCCAATCGCAGCACCGAACTCGAAACGCTGATCGCGCAGACCCGGGCCCTGATCGGCGGGCTCTACTCGCAGGGCCAGTCACTGCTGAACTCCACCCAATTGCTCGCAGGCGCAACTGACGCCATGGCGAACATGTTCGGCGAGGTCCAGCCGGAGATCCAGTCGACCTCGGATTCGACGTCCCTCGCGTTGAACTACCTCGTCGCCAACGGTGCGCAACTGGACCAGGCCGCGATCGACCTGCCGCCGGTGCTGACGTCCGTCGCCCGGATCAGCTCGACCGGCGCATGGGCGAATGCCTACTTCTGCAGCCTCGATGTCTCGCTCTGGGGCGTGCTGTTCCCGAAGGGCCTGTTCACGCAAATCGGCGGCAACGAGCACTCGGAGGTGTGCCGCTGATGGCACGAATTCCACGCCCGAACTTTCAAGGGAACCGGTACTTCTGGATCGGCATGGCCGGCGCGGCCGCAATCGTCGTACTCCTGCTCGGGTCCAGCGCGGTCAAGACAGCCGGCATCGGCGAGAAGACCATCTCCGTCGAGTTCGTCCAGGCTGCGGGCATGCGGGCCGGCGACAAGGTGAAGGTTGCGGGTATCGATGTGGGGCAGGTGAAGTCAGCGAAGCTCGAGCGCGACAAGGTGGTCGCGAAGCTGCAGATCGACCGCGGCCTCGACCTCGGTCCGGACGCCCACGCGACGATCAAGATGTCGACCATTCTCGGTGCGCACTACATCGACCTCGAGACCGGTGATGGGTCCGGCTTGCCGGACAACCGAATTCCGTTGTCCAACAGCAGCGTCCCGTACAACCTCGCCGACGTGGTGCAGATCGGTACGCCGAAGTTCCAAGCCATCGACGCGGAGAAGATCAACGAGTCGCTCGCCCTGCTCGACAAGCAACTCGGCGACAGCCCGGCGATCGCTGCTCAAGCACTCGATAGTGTCGGCGCCTTGGCCCAGATCATCAACAACCGCAAAGACGAAGTGGACCGGCTGCTGAAGAACATGGATGCGGTCACCGAGCTGCTTGCGAACAACCGCAACAGCATCCTCTCGATCATGGGTCAGGGCGAGGCGATCGGTAATCGGGTCATGGAGCAGCAGGCCCTCGTCGAGCAACTGCTGAATTCGATGGCCACGCTGTCGCGCCAGCTGCAGGAAATCGGCGTCGAGAACAACGGCCAGTTCGGCCCGATGCTGCAGACCCTCAACACGATGTCGGAGGGCCTGGAGAAGAACCGGGACAACCTGAACCACCTGCTCGAGATCATGCCGGTCACTGTGCGCCAGTTGAACAACGCATTCGGCAACGGCAATTACGGCGATGTGGGGGCACCCTGGTTGTTCCCGGACAACTGGCTGTGCTTCGTCGATGTGATCGAGGGGTGCGGGTAAATGAGTCGAATCAGCCGAAGCGCCAAGGCCATTGCCGCCTGCGGCATGGTGACCGTCGCGGCGGCGGGCTGCTCGCTGGTGCCCGATCCCGTGAGCGATGCATTCACCAACACCATCCACGTCACCGCCGACTTCGAGAACATCGCCGGCGTGTACGAGGGCAACGAGGTTGCCGTGCTTGGGCTTACGATCGGCAAGATCGAGAAGATCGAACCCAAGGGCGAGTACGTCCTGGTGCAGATGTCGATCGACGGCGATCAGAAGGTGCCGGCAGACGCGATTGCCGCGTCGGTGTCGCCATCGATTGTCACGAACCGCCACGTCGAACTAACGCCGGCCTACGCCGGTGACGGACCCACACTGTCCGATGGTGATCACATCCCGCTCGCCCGTACCCGCACGCCCGTCGAAATCGGCGCGCTGATCAAGACCCTCGACGGGTTCGCTGCGGCGCTGTCACCGAACCCCGACAACCCGGATGGTCCACTGTCCGCGGACAACCTGTACGAGGTGCTCAACGGGCACGGCGAGGACATCCGCCGCACTCTCGACGCGCTCTCCGGAGCCCTGAAGACCGGTCTGAACAATCAGGACGCCGTCTCGAACACGATCATCAAGCTCAACGAACTGACCCAGATGATCGCCGAGAACGACCAGACCGTGCGCGACTTCAGCGGCAACATCACCCAGATGTCGCAGCTGCTCGCCGATCAGGCACCGGGCCTGGAATCGGTGCTTACCCAGCTCAACGACTTCCTGGCCAACACGAGTTCGGTGCTGGCCGAGAACCGGCAGGCCTTCGGTGACTCGCTCACCCGGCTCACCGGTACCACCGAGCAGCTGCGCCAGAACGCGCATCAGCTCACCGAGTTCGTCGACGTCGGACCGCTGCTGTTCCAGAACATCGACAACGCGGTCAGCCGTGAGGAGCGCGCCATCCGCCTCCACGCACTCACCGACCGCGCGCTGTTCGACAACGAGCTGCTCAGCCTCTTCTGTGAGCGCATCCAGATGCGGTCCGATGGCTGCCGCACCGGCAAGCTCAAGGACTTCGGCCCGGACCTCGGTCTCACCGCCGCACTCCTGGGGGTGATCCGATGAGGCTTCGTGGCAACGCAACTCGGGCTCGCGCCTTCGGTGGACTCGTGTCCGTCGTCGCGCTCGCCGCGGTCCCGGCCTGCGGCCTGACCGTGGAGAACATTCCGCTGCCCAAGCCGCAGGTGCAGGGTGAGACCTACACGGTGCACGCCATCTTCGCCGATGCCCTCAACCTGCCCGCGCAGGCGAAGGTCAAGGTCGGCGGCTCGGACGTCGGCATCGTCACCGACATCACCACGAGCAACTTCACCGCCGATGTGCAGATGAAGATCCGCAAGGATGTCGCGTTGCCGGCCGGCTCGAAGGCCGAGTTGCGCCAGGCGACTCCGCTCGGCGATGTTTTCGTCGCGGTCGCGATGCCCCCGAAAGAGCCTGGGCAGGCGATGATTCCCGACGGCGGCACCATCCCGCTCGAGCAGACCTCGGCCGGCGCGACGGTCGAGGAGCTGCTGACCTCGATCTCGCTGCTGATCAACGGCGGTGGCATCAACCAGGTTTCGAAGCTGGTCTCGGAGCTCGACTCGATCGTCGGTGGTCGCGGCGAGCAGATCTCGCACCTCATCGTCGAGATGACCAACATCATCGAGAGCCTGAACTCGCAGACCGACAACATCGACGCCACGCTCAACGGTCTCGATGCCACGCTCGCCACGATCAACCAGAACAAGGAGTCGCTCGGCGCGGTCGCGGATGCGCTGCCGCCCATGATCGGCACCCTGGCCGAAACCAACCAGCAGATCGGTGATCTGCTGGCCAAGATCGGCGTCACCAGTGCTGCGCTCGACGATTTTGCCAGCACTACGACGACCCAGCTTGATGGACTCCTCCAGAACACGACGAAGCTGATGAACGGGCTGTACGAGATGGGTGACAGCCTCGGCGCGACCATGGCGACGGTGCACGACTTGAAGCCCAAGGCGATGGCCTCCATGGAGGGCCAGACGCTGGCGGTCGCGGTCACGGTCCAGTACCTGAGCGTTGGTGCGCTGAGTGATCCACTCGGTAGCCGGGTGCCCGACGGCTCCGACATCACGGCGTTTGCGGGCAGCCTCATCGAGGTCCTCGATCGGGTCCAGGAACGGCTGCAGGGAGGCAACCGATGAGCTGGTTCCGTGAGCACAAGCTCCTGGTAGCCAATGTCGGCCTGGCCCTCGTGCTGCTGCTGGGCGCCGGCTATCTGCTGATCGGTGTGATTCGGTACAACCCGATCGAGCAGAAGTACACGGTGACCGTCAACATGTCCCGCTCGGGTGGGCTGCAGGCGAACAACGATGTCACGCTGCGCGGTTCCCGGGTCGGCAAGGTTACCGATATTCAGCTCACCGAGACCGGCGTCGCGGTCACGACGGAGCTCGACTCAGGGATCAAGATCCCGGTCGGCGGCCAGGTCGCGGTCGAGGCGCTCTCCGGTGCGGGCGAGCAGTACATCGATTTCCGGCCGGACAGCAACGACTCTCCCTACCTCGAAGACGGTGCCGTGATTGATGCGGACGCGGTGGAAACGCCTGTGCCGCTACCGGATCTGCTCGACCACACCAGCACGCTGATTGGCCAGATCGATCCGGTTCGCTACGAGGTCGTGCTCAACGAGCTCTACACCGCGCTCGAGGGTGGTCCTGATCAGCTCAAGAGCGTCATCGACGGCATTAGCGTCACGATGTCCGGTCTCGATTCGCTGCTGCCGCAGACTACCGCGCTAATAGGGCATCTGCGCACAATCGCGTCGACAACCACGATGATCCAGCCGGATCTGTCCACGCTGACGCGCAACACCGGAATCCTGTTCGACGAGCTCACCGCCGCCGATCTCGAAGTGCGACGGCTGCTTCAGCAGGGTCCTGCGGCGATGTCGACGCTGGGTGGTGTCGTGTCCGAGACCCAGGATCCGCTGACGAACCTGGTGACGAACTTCGTCGCGATCGCGCAAGCGGCGCGGCTCCGCACGCCGGCCATGCAGGCGCTGTTCCCGTCGTTGCGCGACGGTTCGGAGGCCCTCGGTATCCCCGCCTGGGACAAGGAGTTCCACACGCTGGCGGATATCCTCCCGCGCCCGACTTGCGACTACAACACGATCCCGATCTCCCCTGCCAAGATCCCGGATCCCCGTGTCCCGCTGTGGAATTACTGCGTGACGGACAACCCGAATATCCAGATCCGCGGCTCTGCGAACGCGCCGCGACCCGATGTGCCGAACAACGGCGCCACCATCCCGCCGGGCGTGGATCCGAATCAACTGTCGACACCACTGCCCCCAAGCTGATCGGATGTAGTGGTTGCAGTCGAAATGACACCCGGCATACTCGCTGGGGCACGGCCCGCGTACTCGGCGAACCCAATTTGGTTCGCTCGCTGCGCGGGAAAGCTACGAGTCGGCGCGGAGCGCCGAGGAAGTTCGAGATGTTCTGATGGCTGAAGACAAGACCGGACCGAACGACGACTCGCAGCCGGGGGGCGAAGCGGACAAGACGGAGGAGCCCACGAAACGGTTCGACGCAGACAACCCGAACCCGGCCGAGACGCCCGCACCGGGCGCGACGCCCGCGACGCCCGCGCCGGCCGCGACCACCGCGTCGGTGAGTCCCGATCCCGAGGTTCCGCCGCAGGCCAAGGGCCGTTCGCGTGGCACCTTGATCACGGCTGTGATCGCAAGCATCGTCGCGGTCGCTGCAATCGCGACCTCGGTCGTGTTCTACCTGCAGTACAAGGACAAGAACGACATCCTCGAGGCACAGTCCGCCGCACGGGATGCGATGTGCGACTACGCCAAGACGGTCACGAGCTACAACTACAACGACCTCGACACGTTCTTCAAGAACGTGCTCGACGGCGCCACCGGCGAGTGGAAGACCGAGTTCGAGACCAACAGCCAGGCGCTGCGTGATCCGCTCGTCGCGGGTCAGGTTCAGTCCAACGGCGACGAGGTGCAGTGCGGCGTGCAGTCGGGTGACACCGAGAACGCGGTCGTCGTCGCGGCGATCGGCCAGACGATCACCAGCCTCGGCACGCAGAATCAGCCGCAGAAGGGCCAGATCGCAGTGGTCGCCACCATGGAGAACGTGGACGGCCGCTGGCTCGTCAGCAAGATGGACGCACCGCTGCTGGGTTCGTAACCGGCACTGAACGCGAAACGGCCCGGCGGGAGCATCCCACCGGGCCGTTTGCTTTTGCGATCAGAACAACATTGCCGGCTCGTCAATGGCCTGTGCCATGACTGCTGCGGGCTCCTCCGGGGCTGCTTCGGCTGCGGCGCGGGCCGCCTGGCCCGCCAGTTCGTCGGCCATCTCGTTGAAGGTATCGCCGACATGGCCACGCACCCACCGGAAGCGGACCGGGCCCGAACGATCCGCGATCGTCCGGTCGATGTCCTGAACGAGTTCCAGGTTCTTCACCGGCGCGCCCGCCGACGTGCGCCAGCCGTTGCGGCGCCAACTCGGCAGCCATTGCGACGCACATTTGATCGCGTACTGCGAATCGCTCTCGATCAG
>NZ_LRRB01000162.1 GCF_001646865.1 Aldersonia kunmingensis
ATCGGCGTTGGGCTGCAGGCCGAAGACATCGCCGAACTCGGCTCGGTAAGTGGCGGTTTCGCCGTTGACCGGACGGTTGATCGCCTGCACCACCAGACCGACGATCATGGCGACCACGACGGCAAGCAGCGCCAACCGGATGGACGCTCCCCGTACCGACCTCATCGCGGCACCGCCGGCGTCAGCTGGAGCGGAACGCGGAAGGCGGGAAACTGGCCGATCAGCAGTTCGGTTTGGAGCACAACTCGATCGCCGCGATGCTGCAATGCCCCATCGGCGCCCTGGATCAACCGGCGCACCTGGTCCGGCGTGACGTTGCGCATGCCCTGATTGAGGGGGATCAGGGTGTCGAGCAGCATGTCGACCGCATTGGCCATCGGGGCGAGTGCACCGACGAACCGCCCGGAGAAGCCGAATACCAGGCTCGACACCTCGGTGATCGTGTCGCTGGCCAGCTGCGCCTGGGCGTCATCGTCGAGTTCCTCCACTGCGGCCAGCGTGTTCATGATGCTGAGGGCCGACGGTGTTATCGCTGTTGCGCCCGCGGTGACGCTCGCCAGCTTGGGCAGTAACTCGCTGACCGGCATTTGCTGCGCGCGCGACACCGTGCGGAGCACCAGCAGCGCCGAGGCCAGCATCGGGGCCATGCTTTCCGTCAACTGCGCCGCACTGTCCAGTGACACACTGAGTTTCGGCGTGATGATGTCCATGACTGCGCGGCTGGAATCACGGAGCACGCTCGTCACGGTGTAGTTACCCACTGTGTCGCCGTAGTCGAGCACCGTCTGCGATGTGACCGGCGCGCCGCCCGATACCGGGATCAGTTCCACTGCCGTAGAACCGAACACGTTGGCCGACACGACACGGGTTTGCATGGCGGTGGTCAGCTCTCCCGCAGGCGTCGGGTCGACGCTGAGTTCGATCCGTTGCCGACCCGGGCCGTACGGCTCCACGCTCGTCACCGAGCCGACCGACAGACCACGCAACCGCACCGCCGTGTTCGTCCCGACACCGTCTCCAACGTCGGCCGCGATCATCCCGAAGGTGATCCGGTCCGGATGGCCCGGATCGGCAAGCCGCCAGGCCACCGTCGCAACGATGGCGATCGAGACCAGCACTGCGACACCGCGAATACGCAGTCCTCGCCTCGTCGGACCCCGCCCCGACATCTGGGCCACTGTCGTCACGTCACCGCCTCCCGCTCAATGCGCCTCAGCCCGCAAAGTTGATCTGTGTGTTGAAGCCCCACATGACGATCGTCAGCACCATGTCGGTGATCGCGATCAGCACCAGGCTCGCCCGGATCGCCCGGCCTGATGCGATACCGACGCCCTCCGGTCCGCCGGTCGCGAAGAAGCCCTGGTACGAGTGGACCAGCGTGACGATCACAACGAACACCACGACCTTGATCAGCGAATACACCAAATCGGTTGGGCTGACGAACATGTCGAAGTAGTGCCGGTAGGACCCCGTCGGCTGCCCGTGCACCGCGGTCACTGTGAGTCCGGTGGTGGCGAAGCCGAGCGCCAGTGCGATCAGGTAACACGGCACGATCGTCACGACGCCGGCGACGAGCCTGGTGGACACGACATACGGAATCGGTTCGATCGCTTGTGATTCGAGCGCGTCGATTTCCTCGGAGATTCGCATGGCGCCGATCTCGGCGGTCATTCGGCAGCCGGCCTGGGCCGCGAAGCCGACCGCAGCGATCAAGGGTGCGAGCTCGCGTGGGTTCGCGAGGGCGGCCATCGCCCCCGCCATCGGGCCGACGCCCATCATGTTGAGCACGGAGAACCCGACGATGCCGATCATGCCGCCGGCGACCACTCCCATGATCACCAGAACCGGTGCGACTCCACCGCCGACGATGACCGACCGCCCATTGCCCCAGCAGAGGTCGGTGAATGCCGCTATCGCCTGGCGGCGGTACCGACGCACCGCACGGCCGGTGCCGCTCACCGTCGCGATGGTGAAGTCGAGCTGATTGCCCAACGCCTCCAACGGTTTCCATGCCCGGTTGGCGTGCCGCGTCCAGCCCAAGCCGGACGGGCGGTGGACGGAGGGCCGGGCGGACCCGATCCCGGGTCTCGTGGAGACCATTACAGGAACCTCATCGGCACGAACAAGAGCACCACCTGTGTTATCGCGAGGTTGACCACCATGCAGGCGAGAATGCCGAGCACCACAGCGGCATTCACCGCATCCGCTACGCCCTTCGGGCCACCCTGCGCCTCGAGCCCACGGGCGCTGGCGATGATGGCGACGAGGTAGCCGAAGACCGCGGCCTTGCCGATGCAGATCACCAGATCGGTGACCGAAGCGAAGCTGCCGAACGACAGCCAGTACGAGCCGGGCGCGACACCCTGGCCGATTGATGCCACCAGGAAACTCGCCAGGATGCTCATCAAGATGACAAGCACCGCGAGCATCGGGGCAACGATGGTCATAGCGAGGACGCGCGGTGCGACAAGGCGCTGATGCGGGTCGATTCCCATGGCACGCAGCGCGTCGATTTCCTCACGAATAGTGCGCGAGGCGAGGTCGGATGCGATCGCCGATGCTCCGGCGCCGCCGACAAGCAATGCGGCAGCCATCGGCGCGATCTGCTGCATGACGCCCATACCGCCGACCGCGCCGGCCATCGAACTCGCGCCGATATTTTCGGTGATGCTGCCCACCTGGACGGCAATCACGACGCCCATCGGCAGCGCGATGAGAATCGCGGGCAGGATCGACACCGAGACGAAGAACCAGCCCTGGATGAGCGCCTCGCGCAGTGGGAAGCGCCAGCGCACGATGTCGATCGCGATCATGGCGGGGGCGCGTACTCCGAGCCGTACCACTCGGCCGAGCGTTCGAGTGCTGGCATCGATGCGCTCAGCGGGCGCCCAGGCCTGTGTGTGCCCCGAATCAACCACCGTGCACCTCCCCAGTCGGCGGTCCCGTTACGCCGACATAACTGCACGTCATGTTGTGATTCAGATCACGTGATAGTGCAGGCACGTGCACTCTATCGTTCGGGATGCGCCCGGTCCATAACCATTTGCCTGATGATCGATGGGCCTGGCGGCGCCTCCCGTCTCATTCGAGCGCCGGCGCCGGGGCATCTGTCCCGGGTCCGCTCCCGTTGCTGAACTGCCATAAACGACGGACGATCGATAACGGATCGGCAACTTATGCACCTGGTGCAGTTTTAATTTTGTGAAATGGATCACGATTGTTTCACATATTGAATGTGCAGTTCAGGCGACCTTTTTCTTAGTTTCCCAGTG
Source organism: Aldersonia kunmingensis (assembly GCF_001646865.1). GTDB lineage: Bacteria > Actinomycetota > Actinomycetes > Mycobacteriales > Mycobacteriaceae > Aldersonia > Aldersonia kunmingensis. Next base: position 3,273 of record NZ_LRRB01000162.1, read on the forward strand.
AAGGAATTTTGCCATATTCAGGTTACTCTCAGGTTCTATTCACCTTGAGTTAACCTTCGGAGATCAATCTGTGATCTGCCGTTACAGACCGTTGTCTGGCAAAGCACGAGAAAGTTGAGTCACCGAATGCGGACCTGCTCCGCATGGGCGACACACGGGATCGCTGCATCAGCCGGGGCTGTCACCGCCACCCGGGCTAAGTAAAAGCGAATATCGGCCGGCACGAGAAACCGCCGCCCGCCCACGTCGCCTCATGCGATGGGGAGTACTCCTCCCTCTTTACAAGCCCACACATAGCTGCACGCCGCGCATCGGCGAGTGCCCAACACGCGCTCGCCTGCAATGCCTGCTGTCTGCTTTTGGCCGACCGGTCGAAATTCAGACGAGATACAGATCAGGAAAACGATTCACCATGTCCGCAATTTCCAAGTCGCTCAATGGCGTCCGTACCCGATTCTCTCTGCACTCAGACGCAACCGGCCCCGTCGGCCTGACCTTCGGTGCCGCTGCGATCGCCGTGGCCGTCGCCACGAGCTTTGCATCCATCTCGGCGGCCGAGCCCGGCCCCGGTGTTCAGGCCGCCGCCGATAACGCCAAGGCTGCTGCTGCGACGACCGTCGCGCCGGTCGCACAGGCCGCGCCGTTCCCGGCAGCACCGGCGATCGCGCCGCTGCCCGCCCCGGCCCCGCCGCCCCCGCCGGTGTACACGAACGACCTCGACGGCTGGATCCGCCAGGCGCTCGACATCCTCAACGCCCGCGGCATCCCGGCGAGCTACGACGGCATCCACCGCAACATCCTTCGCGAGTCGAGCGGTAACCCGGGCGCCATCAACCTCTACGACTCCAATGCCGCCGCCGGCATCCCGTCGAAGGGCCTGCTGCAGGTCATCGACCCGACCTTCGCGGCGTACCACGTCGAGGGCACGGTCTTCGATGTCTGGGATCCGGTTGCCAACATCGTCGCGGCCTGCAACTACGCCGCCGACAAGTACGGCTCGATGGACAACGTGAACTCGGCGTACTGATCGCCGCACGCACAACCACCCCGCAGGGGCCCGACCGTTTTCGGTCGGGCCCCTGCGGTCGTCTGTGGGTGCGCTGCGGCCGGCCTCGACCCTTCCGCGTCTCGGAACGTGCGGTATAGCGTGGGCGCCCAACGTCCGGTAACCGCCGAAGGGATCCACATGACGGGAAGCACCGACGTCTGGGAAGTCATGTCCACTGCGCGGACGATCAGGCGTTTCACCGACGAACCGGTCGATGACGAGACGCTGAGCCGCTGCCTGCGCGCCGCGACCTGGGCGCCGTCGGGCGCGAACGCGCAGGAATGGCGGTTCGTCGTGCTGCGCTCACCGGAGGTGCGCGAAGTGGTGGCCAAGTGCGCAGCCCATGCCCTCGAGGTGATCGAGCCCGTGTACGGCATGACCCGTCCTGCCGATGACGACAACAGCCGACGCGCGCGCACCAACCGCGCCACATACGAGCTGCACGACCGAGCGGGCGAATACGCTTCGGTTCTGTTCGCGCAGAAGCATTTTCCCACCGCTTCCGAGTTGTTACTCGGTGGCTCGATCTTCCCCGCGATGCAGAACTTCCTGCTCGCCGCGCGGGCTCAGGGTCTGGGCGCCTGCCTCACCAGCTGGGGTTCGTACGGCGGCGAGGCGCTCATGCGCGAAGCGGTCGGCATGCCCGATGACTGGTTGCTGGTGGGCCATGTCGTGGTCGGCTGGCCGCGTGGCAGGCACGGGCCGGTGCGACGGCGCCCGCTGGCCGACGTGGTGCGCCAAGACCATTGGGACACTCCGGCAACAGGAATCGGCTAGCCGGGCAGTCGAGCATGTGACCGCGCCTGCGCCGCCAGGCCTTCGACGATTCCGCTGACGAATCGATCGAGCTGTTCGGCAGTGCGCACCGTGTGGTCGCCGCGGGCAAAGCCGAGCAGCACGCCATTGATGAAGCTGAGCACCGCAAAGGTCTGATCGTCGATCAGAGCCTCGTCGAGCGGCTCGCCTTTCGGCTGCATGCTGACGATGAGGGCGCGGCCCATCTCCGTCATCGTCGCGATCGCCTTCCCGAGATGGTCGGCCATCCCGGGATCGCGGCTGGCGTGCAGGAGCAACTCGGAGCGCGCCCTGGTCCGGGTCAGACCCGGCTCGTCCGCGGCCGTCATGGTGACCTTCGCGAGCATGGATACGCCCTCGTCGAGTACGCCTCTGGCCGCACCCTCGGTCACTTCGGCCAGGTCCGCGAGGTCGAGTTCGGCAACGCGCGCGGCGATCGCGTGCAGCAGCGATTCGCGGGTTCGGAAATAGAAGGACGTAGTGCCATCCGGCAGTTGGGCTTTGCGGTCGACTTTGAGGTGGCTCAGGCCGCGAGCCCCGTCGGCGGCCAAGAGCTCGATCGCCGCGTCGCACAGGTCGCGGCGGCGCTGCTCAACGTTGGGTTTGCTTCGCTGTCGAATGGAAGCAGTCTAGTTGTCGGGCTGCCGCCGGCATCTCGTCGCGCCCTCGGATTTACAAATGAAGACGAGAATGTAATCCTTTGGACGGCGCCGATGCGGACCATGAGGAGGGATTGCCGTGCGAATCGAAGTCGATTTCGGCCTGTGTGAGGCGAACGCGATCTGCGTCGGAATCAATTCCGAGGTCTTCGACCTGAGTGATGACGACGAGCTGACCGTGTTGCAGCCCGAGGTGACGCCGGACAACGAGGCCGATGTCCGCGACGCCGTGCGGCAGTGCCCCCGGCAGGCCATCGCCATCGTCGACTGACGAGCCCGAGCGAACCCTTCCCGAGTGCAAATTGTGTAAACGGGGCCGAAGTTTCGCCCCCACGAACACAATTCGCACTCACGAAGCATCGCCAAACGGGTGCGAAGTGAGCCCTAGGCGAACAGCACCGCGCGATTGACGATCCGGTGCGGATCGAACGTCTCCTTCACGGCGCGCATCGCCGCGATATCGGCGTCGTCCCGGGACAGGCCGACGAAGTCGCGCTTGCGCGACCCGACGCCGTGCTCCGAGCTGACATTGCCGCCACACCCCGCGATCAGCGCCATCATCGACTCCTGCAGCGCGCGCTCTGCGGCCCCCTGCACGTCGCAGCGCATCAGGTTGAAGTGCAGATTGCCTTCGGCGATATGACCGAACAGGACCGGGATCGCCGCCGGGCTGTGCCGTGCCACCACTGCGGTGGCTTTGGCCGCGAAGCCGGCCACCTCCGAAAGTGGCAGTGCAACATCGAATTTCAGCGGCGGACCGAAAACCCCTAGAACCTCGGTCTGTGCTTCCCGGACCTTCCACAACCGCTGCCGCGCGTTCGCGTCGATGCCCACGACCGCGGTCTCGGCCAGACCAGCGCGGGTCAGCGCATCCGCGAGCCGCTCGGTCTGATCGTCATCTCCGGCGACCTCGACCAAGAGCAGCCACGCGCCTGATACCGGTAGGTGAGTGCCGAGATGCTCGGCGGCAACGGTGCAGCCGCGTGCATCGAGAAGCTCGAGAGCCGCGATGGAATCCAGATCGCGCAGCGTCTGAGCCGCGGAAACCAACTCCCCGAGCTCGGTGAATCCGCAGAGCGCGGTCGCGCGGTGGGCCGGCGCGGGATGCAGGCGCAGGTCGAGCGCGGTGATGACGCCCAGGGTGCCTTCGGCGCCGACGAAGAGCGCGCCGAGGTCGTAGCCGGTGTTGTCGCGCCGGACGCGCGATTGCCGACGCAGCACAGTGCCGTCCGGGAGCACGATCTCGAGGCCGAGGATCTGCTCGGCCATGTTCCCGTACCGGACAGTGCGCAATCCGCCGGCGTTCGTCGAGGCCATGCCGCCGATCGTCGCGGTGTCTCGGGACGCGAGATCCACACCGAAGAGCAGACCCGCTGCGACTGCGGCCCGCTGCAGGTCCGATGCGGTCACGCCCGCGCCGGCGGTGACCCGCCGGTCCGCCACATCGACCTCGCCGATCGCGGTGAGCCGCTCGGTGGACAGCAGCACGTCGGCGTGTTCGGGGACCGTACCTGCGACAAGCGAGGTGCGCCCACCCTGCACGGTGACCGGCAGCCGGACTTCTCGGCACAGCCTGAGCACCTCGGCGACCTCGCCGGTCGATCCCGGTCGCACGAGCGCGCTTGCGCTGCCCTGGTAGCGCCCGGTGTGGTCGATACTGCGACCGCGTAGCACGTCCGCGTCGGTGCTGACGTGCTGGTTACCCACCGCTGCCGTCAACCGGCGCACGACATCATCGATCATCGGCGCGGCTTCGCCTAGTCCGCGGTGCGGGAGCGCGGCTTGATTCCGGCCGCGTGCCGTAGCTGAGCAAGGAACTGATCGGTGTCGTCGCTGCGAATCACATAGTGCGAGATGGCAACCCGCGTCGCGGTGGCGGCGGCGACACTTGCATCCGGACCGGACATGAGTCGCTCGAGCCTGCTCCGCATGATCGGCAACATCCAGCGGAACCGGGCGAGCACCTGCTCGGGCTCGATATCGATCATCCGGACACCGGAGTACGAGCGCTGGAACTCGACGATGAACCGAAGCGCGGCGTCGAGGCGCGCGTTTCCGCGGAGGCCGCGGATGGCCTCGGCGATACCGTTGTCGAACTTCTCGGTCTCGTAGCGCGAAAAGGCCTCGATCAGTTGCTCTTTCGAGGCAAACCACCGATACAGAGTCGGCCGGGAAACCCCTGCCTGCGCGGCCACATCCGACAGGCTCAGCTTGGCAACTCCGCTGCGGGCGAGCACCTCGGCCGTGGCCTCGAGGATGCGCCGGCTCGTGTGCATGCCGGCGGCGTCGGCCGCGACCTCCGCTCCAGCCGACTCCGGCACCGGTAGGTCGGTGTCCTCATCCCGCCCCACCGTGACGACGGGTCGTTTAGGTGCCACGGTGGGTGACCTTCGTTTCCATAGGCGATCTGTTCGGACTATTGATGCTAGTGCCCATCAGGCCCCCGGCGGCGCATGAGGACCGACTGCGCGATGCTGCCCAGCGCTCCGACCTC